>JAJRRF010000102.1 GCA_024279735.1 Alphaproteobacteria bacterium | reverse complement strand
TAAATAACGATAAAAATAAATCGTTATTTTTAAAACCACTAAAATATGATCATTTTTCCATTAAAAAACAGGATTTTTAGACTGTATTCCGCTTGAAACCGCGTATTTACGTGAAAAAAGAAGCTGGGGAGTTACGTTTATCCTAAGAATAGCGCGATTGCATTACTCCGAAATATTTGGCTAAAAAGGAAACTGCATGGAAAGTATGAAAGCAGTAAAAAAATAATTATATGAATTATTATTTTCCTTTTTGGCTGTCTGAAATATTGTCCACATATCGTCAGAAATCCAATAAAAACGCAGTTTTTTATTTAAAAAAATTGTCTTGACAGATTTTCCATTGAATCACAGGGGCTTGGTGTGGGGTGTGAAATATTGTCCAAAAAATCAATCTACACCTTATCCCTGTTTCCATTTTTTTTATGTGTCCTGACCTGATTAAGGATTGCCTCAGGGCAGGAAGCTATATATAGTTTTTTAAGTCTGAACGGGGTTATCCCCAATTTTTTCATATTAAAAACGCATTTATCATCTAAGTTATGGTCAGTGCAAAAAAAAGACCTGGTCTTGAGGTCTGGCGGAGAACTGAAAATGCTGTTGAGGGCATTGGTTATTAGGTTCTTTTTCACATAAATCAGCTTGCTGACGGTTGTTGTCTTTGGTGAGGCCTGTTTTTCAGGCAGCATTGGTGATCGCTGGAAGTCGGGTTTGGCTACCTGTTTGCTGGTTGTTTCATTGCCAAGGGGGTTTGCTCTTGTTGTTTGGGAGCTTGCTGATTGGTGAAGAAGGTGAGGGCTTTAAGGTCAGGGCGTAACGGTTAATGGAAAGTGAGATGTTTTTGTAGAGCGTTTATCATCAGAAAAACTTTTTAAAATTACGCGAATCCATAATCATGGCAGTTGATTCAAGGGCTGCCAAAACAAAGAAAAATTAGCGTTTTTTCTTGTTGGGACTGGCTTCAGGGCAGGTCTGCATATCTTCAGTGTTTTGACGCTGGGAAGCAGGTTTGCTGTGTCATCAGGATTTGTAAGGCGTTTATTAGCGGGGATATATTATGAATAGTACAAATAACAAGATTGAAAAAAAATGGGGTCGTGTCCAAAGCAGGCTGCGTGCTGAACTGGGTGAAGAGGTTTTTGCCAGCTGGTTTGGCCGGGTTGAGCCAGAGGGTCTGGACAGCGGCGTTATCATGTTGTCTGTCCCCACCCGTTTTTTGCAGAAATGGTTGCAGAGTCACTACTCTGAGCAATTGCTTGACTGTTGCAGTGCAGAGATAAATGGCGTGACTGGCCTGGAATTCAGGGTGCGCAGTCCGCATGACCTTATGATGAAGAAGGCTGCTGAAAGACAGGTCAAGAGCCTTGAGGATCCCAACAGGGCAGAGGTAAAGACACGGTTCTACAAGAACAAGCGTATTGGTGAGGGTGTCAATACTGGCTATGAGGGCGTTGAGGGGTCACCCCTTGACCCGCGCTTTACATTTGAGAGTTTTGTGGTTGGTGCGCCGAACCGCCTTGCTTATGCCGCTGCACAGCAGATTACGGAATCAATCCAGGAAAATGGGCCGCGCTATAACCCACTCTTTATCCATGCTGATGTTGGCCTTGGCAAGACCCACTTGTTGCAGGCGATTGCTTGGGAAGTGAAGCGGCGTTACCCTGAAGCCAAGCTGCTTTACCTGACAGTAGAGCGTTTTATGTACCGTTTTGCAGAAGCTCTGCGCTCCCGTGATGCGTTGGCATTCAAGGATAAACTGCGCGGCATTGACCTCTTGCTGATTGACGATATGGAATTTTTGCAGGGCAGAGCCAGTCAGGATGAGTTCGGCCATACCCTCAACACCCTGATTGACAGCCGCAAGCAAATTGTTATTGCTTCAGACCGTGCGCCAAACCAGCTTGACAAGCTTGATGCAAGAATGCGTTCCCGCCTGGCAGGTGGTTTGGTGACCCAAATGACAGCACTGGACTATGATACACGCCTGAAAATTTTGCAAAAGCGTATGCGTGAAGAAACAGTCAGGGATAAGGGCTTTATTGTGCCTGACAGTGTTCTTGAGTTCTTGGCGAATCGTCTGACGGAAAGTGGCCGTGAGCTAGAGGGTGCGATCACCCGTCTTAGGGCGGCATGGCAATTGACTGGCCAGCAGATCACGCTGGATGCTGCTGAGCATACTGTCCGAGACCTGATGAATGGGGCTGAGCCTAAGCGTATCCGCATTGATGACATACTGAAAGCTGTTTCCAAGCATTATGGTGTCAACCGCCAGGATCTTTTATCAAAACGCAGGACACGCTCCATTGTACGGCCGCGCCAGATCGGGATGTTTCTTTCCAAGCAGCTGACAACCCGTTCCTTGCCTGAGATTGGCCGCCGCTTTGGCGGGCGGGATCATACAACAGTTATTCATGCTGTGAGGGTTGTGCAAAAGTTGATTTCTGACGACCCTAACCTGCGTGAAGAGGTCGAATTGTTGAAAAGGTTGTTGCGGGACTAGGCGGATACCGTCTTGAAATGCCAAAATTTCGGGCTGGTGAGGGGGGAAACCTCTTTGCCAGCCTTTTTCTGTGTATTGATACAGGGGGTGGTGACGGATTGGTCTTTAGTTATTGGTAACAGTGCTGTATAGTGTCCCAGATATTCTTATTGATTCTATTTGGCTTCCAGGTTTTCTCATCCATGAAATTTTCCATTGAAAGAAATGAACTGCTCAAGGCGTTAACCCATGTGACAGGGGTTGTTGAGCGCAGGAGTACAATACCAATTCTTTCACATGTGATGTTACTGGCGCAAGGTAATACGCTTGGGCTGACCGCGACCGACCAGGATATTGAGGTCAGGGATTCCATTCCTGCCCAGATAGAACAGCCGGGCGGCATTACCATTCAGGCACATATGATCCATGAAATTGTCCGGAAATTTTCTGGTGGTGCGCAGGTGGTGTTTGAAAAGGATGAGGAAAATAGCCAGGTCATTATCCTGTCAGGGGCCTCACGCTTTAACTTGCAGTCCTTGCCTGCTGAAGATTTCCCTTCCCTGGAAGCAGAGAATTTGGACCACAGTTTTGAGGTGGTTGCTTCCCGACTTAAGCTCTTGCTTGAAAAGACCCGTTTTGCTATCTCGACAGAAGAGACGCGCTATTACCTGACAGGCATTTTTATGCACCCTGGTGCTGATGATGATGGCAAGGAAACCCTACGCTCTGTCGCAACAGACGGTCATAGATTGGCACAAAGTGAAATTGATCTGCCAGAAGGGGCGGGCGGAATGCCAGGCGTTATCATTCCTGGCAAGACTGTGAAGGAATTACACCGTTTGCTGGATAAGGGGGATGACAAGGTTGGGGTCACCCTTTCAGAAACAAAAATACGGTTTACTGTCGGAGATGTGACCCTGACATCAAAGCTGATTGACGGGACTTTTCCAGATTATGCTCGCGTTATTCCCAAAAATAATGACAAGCTGGTCTCTATTGGAAATGAGGAGTTTCTCAGGGCTGTCGAGCGTGTTGCAACCCTGTCTTCTGACAAGGGACGAGCCATCAAGATGACGATGCGGAGCGGGGAAGTCATCCTGTCTGTCAATAATCCTGACAGTGGCAGTGCACGGGAAAAGCTGGAGACGGATTATCAGGGCGATGAGTTGGAAATTGGTTTTAATGCCCGCTATCTTATGGATATATCAGGCCAGCTCAAGAATGATATGGTGAACTTTTATCTGGCAGATGCAGGGGCTCCTACCATTATCCGGGATGGGGATGACATGTCTTCGCTTTATGTCCTGATGCCGATGCGTGTCTGATGCTGCAAACTATGCTTTTTCCTCCCAATCGGTGTTGTAAGGCGATTATACCTGTAGTGGTTTGGGATAAAATGACTTCGGGAGTCGTTGGGATTCTCTATGGAAACAGATATGGGTCAATCTGATCATACCGTCTTGGGGCATGGCAGGGTCTGGATTGAAAAGTTAGGCCTTACCAATTTTCGTAATTATACAGCCGTTTCCCTGAAACTCTCCCCGCTGCCTGTCGTTCTGACGGGGGAGAATGGCAGCGGCAAAACCAACCTACTTGAGGCTGTTTCCTTGCTTGGTTCTGGGAAGGGCTTGAGGGGTGCGTCCTATGCTGAGCTGACCCAATTGGGGGGCAGGGATTCGCAGGATGGCTGGGCTATCTCATCCAACATTTCTGGGTTTCTGGGGAGGGCAGCTATTGGTACAGCCCAGAAACCTGCTTCTGGCTCTTCGTCTCGGCGTGGGGGACGTATGGTGCGGGTTGACGGTGAAAATAAAAACAGTGCGGCCATTCTGGGTCGTTACGGCCATATTGTCTGGCTGACCCCTGCGCTGGACGGTCTCCTGACGGGACCTGCTTCTGACAGGCGGCGTTTTTTAGATCACTTGATTATTGGTCTTGACCCAAATTTCAGGGGGCTGCGCTCAACCTTTGAACGTGCCATGCGCCAGCGCAACAAGCTGTTTGAGCTGGGCTGTGTTGACAGGGGGCAGTTTGAGGGACTGGAAATCCAGATGGCACAGAGCGGTGTTGCCTTGGGGGCTGCCAGGTTACAGGCTGTTGACCTTTTGTCGAAAGCTGTGCAGGACAAGTGGTATCTGGAGAAGGAAATCCCCGTTTTTCCATGGTCAATGCTTAGGCTTGAGGGCTTTATCGAGCAGGATTTACGTGTCATGCCCGCCATTGAGGCTGAGGATCATTATTTTCAGTCCCTTGTCCAGTTCAGGGAGAGGGACAGGGCTGCAAGAAGAGCCTTGGTCGGGCCGCACAGGTCTGACTTTGGCATAACCCACGGTGTCAAGGACATGCCAGGTCACCTTTGCTCGACAGGAGAGCAGAAGGCCTTGTTGGTTGGTCTGATGCTGTCCTATGTTGAGCAGGTTCGGCAAATCCATCATGGCATAGCTCCTGTCTTGCTGCTTGACGAGGTGGCGGCTCACCTGGATGAGGGGCGCAGGACTGCGCTTTTTGAACAGATTTTGGGGCTGGGGGCGCAGGTCTGGATGACGGGGACTGATATATCAGTTTTTCGGCCTTTGCAGGGAGCTGCCCAGTTTGTCTCAATAAAGGATAATCAGCTGGCTGTTTTGTGAAAAAAGTGGTCAGGATGTTGTCTTTTATGGTGTTATTCCTGTGTTTTTCCGATATAAAATAGACAGATAATACTAAGCTGTTACCACCATTAAGGATTGCTGTCATGGCGAATGAGCCAGAAAACCAGAAAAATACACCTGAAGAGGAGTATGGCGCAGATTCGATCAAGGTTCTGAAGGGTCTGGATGCAGTCCGTAAACGCCCTGGGATGTATATCGGTGATACTGATGATGGTTCTGGCCTGCATCATATGGTGTATGAGGTCGTCGACAATGCCATTGATGAGGCTCTGGCAGGGCATTGCGATGAGGTCAGTGTCATCATTAATGCTGATGGTTCGGTCACGGTAAGGGATAATGGGCGCGGTGTTCCTGTCGGTATCCATAAGGAAGAGGGGGTGTCGGCAGCGGAGCTGATCATGACCTCGCTTCATGCAGGTGGCAAGTTTGACTCTAACAGCTATAAGGTGTCGGGCGGCTTGCACGGCGTTGGTGTTTCCGTGGTGAATGCCCTTTCTACTAGGCTTGAACTGACAGTCTGGCGTGAAGACAAGGAGCATTTTCTGGCCTTTGAGCATGGTGTGCCACAGGGCAGCCTGGAGGTTGTCGGTGATGCCAAGGGACAAAAGGGAACGCAGGTGAAATTCTTGCCAAGCCCGGAAACCTTTTCCATTATTGAATTTGATTTTGATACATTGGAATACCGTCTCAGGGAGTTGGCATTCCTCAATTCGGGGGTGAGAATTGTCCTGAGTGATGACCGCCATGTTGACAAAAAGGTTGTTGAGCTTGAATATGAGGGCGGTCTGAAGGAATTTGTCCGTTTCCACGACCGTAACAGCAAGGCCTTGCTGGACGAGCCGATCTGGGTGCGTGCCGAGAAGGATGATATTGTTGTCGAGGCCGCGTTGTGGTGGAATGATGGGTATCGGGAGAGTATCCTGTGTTTTACCAATAATATTCCCCAACGTGATGGCGGTGCCCATCTGGCTGGGTTTCGCGGGGCATTGACCCGCACTGTTAACGGCTATGCCAACAAGAGCGGCTTGGCGCAAAGGGAAAAGGTTTCCCTGGTCGGGGATGATGCCCGTGAGGGCATGACCTGTATTTTGTCGGTCAAGGTGCCTGATCCCAAATTTTCATCCCAGACCAAGGACAAGCTGGTGTCCTCGGAAGTACGCCCAGTTGTGGAAAGTGTCATTGGGGAAACCCTTTCGGCATGGCTGGAAGAGCATCCAGCGGAAGCCAAGATCATTATTACCAAGGTGGTTGAGGCAGCCCATGCCCGCGAGGCAGCCCGCAAGGCGCGTGAACTGACTCGGCGCAAGGGGGTTCTGGATATTGCATCCTTGCCTGGTAAGCTGGCGGATTGCCAGGAACGTGATCCGACAAAATCAGAAATATTTATTGTGGAAGGGGACAGTGCGGGGGGATCTGCCAAGCAAGGCAGGGATCGGCGCACCCAGGCAATCCTGCCCCTCCGTGGTAAGATTTTGAATGTGGAACGGGCGCGGTTTGACCGTATGTTGTCCTCCCAGGAAATTGGCACCCTGATCACTGCCCTTGGTACAGGTATCGGGCGACGTGACGAAAATGACAAAGACAGCCCTGGCTTCAATATTGAAAAGTTGCGCTATCACAAGGTCATTATCATGACAGATGCGGATGTTGACGGTTCGCATATCCGAACTCTTTTGCTGACCTTTTTCTATCGCCAGATGCCGGAACTGATTGAGGGTGGTTTCCTGTATATCGCCCAGCCACCGCTTTATAAGGTGAAGCGCGGCAAGTCAGAAAGCTATATGAAGGATGAGGAGGCCTATGAAAACTACCTGATTACGACTGGTCTGGAAGACAGTGCGTTGGAGTTGGCGAATGGTGAGGTGCGGGCAGGTGAAGACTTGCGTAATGTGGTGCTGAGTACCCGTAAATTTCGAGCAACCCTGAATGATTTGCATTCACGCTATAGCCGTTTTGTTGTGGAGCAGGCGGCGATACTTGGGGCTTTGGATTCAGACAATATGACTGACAGTATAAAGGTTCAGGCCTTGGGCGTGAAAATTGCAACGCGCCTTGATGAAATGTCTGAAGAGTTTGAGCGGGGCTGGCAGTCACGTCTTAATGAAGAGGATGGCGGCCTGACATTCTTCCGGGAATTGCGCGGGGTTATGGAGGTGCACCATATTGACGACAACCTGATTTTCAGCGGTGATGCCCGCCAGCTTAACAGGTTTCAGGAGCAATTTTCTGAAATATTCCAGGGGACTGCCTTGCTGAAGCGCGGCGAGAACCAGCAGCAGGTTTTTGGGCCTGTTGATCTGTTACAGTCTGTCTATGCTGTAGGACGGAAGGGGATTTCCCTCCAGCGTTATAAGGGGCTGGGAGAAATGAATGCTGACCAGTTGTGGGACACAACACTTGACAAAAATGCCCGTACCCTGCTTCAGGTCAAGATTGATGAGGTTAATGAGGCCAATGATGTATTTTCCAGGCTGATGGGGGATGTTGTCGAGCCACGCCGCGAATTTATCCAGAATAATGCACTGAGTGTCAGTAATCTTGATATTTAGGGCATTTTCTCACGCTTGAATGTTTGGTGTGGATGGGTGTGTGTTGCAGGTTTCAGGGCAGCCTGAAGTCGGCCTTGTTCAGAAATAATTGTGGCGAAGGCTTGATATGTCTTGGAAAATCTGCAATTATTCGAAGTGTTACTGGTGCATGAAGTGGTCAGTATGTAGATTGCGCAATTGATCAATTGAGACTTGCTTACTTAACTCAATAATAATTAAACAGGGTATGAGCTTGAGGAATTAACTTTTGCAATATTTGGCCGCCTTAAATCACGTATCATGATTTGGAAGCAGGATTTGTGTTTCCTGCATCCAGTGTTATCGGTCTTGATGGGGTGTCAGGATACACGCAGAAATAAACGGTTCGATTGTTTTGGTGGGTGTCCTTCAGAATGATTGATGGCCTGGAATAATGCTGTTGGGAGGCAGTTTTGAGGGTTGTTTATATTTTTGCCTCTTCTGGGGTGATCTGTTGTTTTCCTCGGAAAGCTGACTGAATAAGGACTGGTTTTTGCTGTTTGGGCGCAAAGCTATAACCAACCAAAAAAGCTCCCGTAAAATTATTGCAGACCCCTGGTTTTGGTGGAGACTTTATATTTATGCCGCATATGGATCGAAGATCACTTCTTAGAATGATGGGTGTTGGGGCTGTGGGTGCTGCCGGGGTTGGGGCAGGGATGTCGTTTTCTGGCCAGGCCAGTGCGCAAATTAATCCTGATTTTTATAAGATTCCGATGAAGGGTCAGGTGCGGATTCTTCACACCACAGACCTTCATGGCCAGCTTCTGCCTGTTTATTTTCGTGAGCCGAATGTTAATCTTGGTTTTGGCCCGGCTTTTGGCAAGTTGCCGCACCGGGTTGGCAAGGAACTGCT
>JAJRRF010000101.1 GCA_024279735.1 Alphaproteobacteria bacterium | reverse complement strand
GTGAGGCTAAAAATTTGAACCAAAACACTATCCACTCAAAAAAACAAAAAATAACGCCCTAATTGCCGTTTCAATTTAATATTTTGGAGCTGAATTTATAAAATCATAAAATTTCGTGCAATTGCCCTGGCCCCTACATGAGATCATGCCTCTTCAATATTTTGGTTTAATTTTACTGTCTCATTAACGAAAACATCTATTTTATTAAGTATCATTAATGAACACCCCGAAAACATAACAAAATTCAGGGGTTATGGATCCTGAACCAAGTTCAGGATGACAAAGTTATATTGTCAAAACAGTATTATCTGTCCAAGACAGAAGCAGAACTGTTGACCAACCAATGGCCTAGAGCAACCTGCAAGCAGGTGTTCGGTCAGCCGACCTTGCTCTAGCCCTTATATGGCGCATATCTTAACCCGCAAATCAATTCGATTTGCTCGCACTATGCACTAGTATTTCTGGCGGGACTTTTGTTGGTAGTTGCGGTATTTGAGAGCCTTGCGGCGTTTGCCCCAGTCACGCCTGCTGCTGGCGGCCTTGGCATCATCAATATTTTGCTTCTGCATCTTTTTAAGCAAGGGCGCGCTAAGGCTTTCTGACTGGACACCCAGGAAGGTTGCATTGTCGTTAAAGACCTTTTGCGCCTCTTTCAACTTGCCCTTGTCTTTCAGCTTCACCGCCATCTCATTGCGTTCAATAGAAATCTGCTCGACAATCCCTGTCATCACATCCTTTTTCAGACTGCCCTGTACCGCTGCCTTGTCTGGGCTATAGCGCAGGCGCACAGTCTGGCCAAGCTCATCACCTGTCTTGGTCACCAGGTTACGGTATTTGACACGGACATCTACCAGCTCCGCGTCACGGCCAAAACGCTCTTCATCGACATCCAGTTCAATAATGACATATTTTTCGTCTTCAGAATAAAGCTGGTTAAAGCGCACATACATGTCCTTGCCCAATATGGTCGACTTGCGCCCCAAAGCGCGGACAGGGGTTACACCTTCACGGCAATGGATAATAATCTCGACATCCTTGGCAATCACAGACAGCACTGTGCCAAATTCCAGGGAAAATATCCTGGCCAGGTCAGCGGCCTTCTCAATAAAGGCATGGTTGCCGTCACTGCTGGAGGCCAGTTTTTCCATCAGATCCTCATTATAGCCAAGCCCAAGACCCAGCGTTGTCACCGAAATCCCTTTGGCTGCCAGCTTTGCGCCAAGATCGCCCAGTTCAGATGGGCTTTTCGGGCCAATATTGGCCATACCGTCCGAAAGCAGGATCACACGGTTGACCCGTTCGGCTTCCAGAAATTTCGCCAGTTCCTTCCCGCCGCTTTGCACCCCTGCATAAAGCGCGGTCATCCCGTTTGAGCGGAAAGCATCAATCTTGCGCTTGATCGCTGCGCGGTTGGTCGCCTTGGTGGCAGGCACGACAATCTCTGCCTTGTCACTATAGCTGATGATCGAGATTATATCATTATCGTCCAACAGGTCGACTGCCAGCCTGGCCGCCTTCTTGGCATTGGCCAGACGCTCACCGCGCATGGAGCCAGAACGGTCAATCACCAGGGCGACATTGACAGGGCTACGGTCCTCATCCTTCTTCAGGGCAAACCCCTCAAGGTCTATCCGCAGATAAACCTTTTCCGCGCTACCTGACAGCATGATGTCCTGTCCCAGCCGCGCCTTTAGCCCAACCTTGCGCTCTCCTGCCAATGCCATAGAGACTGTGAGTAGGGAAAGAAAAAAGGCTGTGAGGGTAAGCAGGGCTGGACGCAGTATCATAGGGAAAAACCTTGGCTGTGTGGACAATTAGGGTATCTAGCAAAAGTGGGGATTGAATAAGGCAAGAATGCGGCAACAATACTCCAAATAGACTTATCTATCTGTCAGGGAATAATCCTGGCATCCACCGAGAAGCGAGTGTTGCAGGAAAGGCCAGCCGGAGCGGGCTGCGAACAGTGTCTGACACCAGAATCCCTTGCTTCAGCAAGGGAGATGTAATTCTGCGGGCATGGCGATCTGTGATACCCAACAAAGTGCTGACTTCCTTCCGGGGCAGTTCACCACGATATAAAATAGATTCTAGTATTTGTCCTGATTTAGGTGGCAATTTCCCTAGCCCTGTCTCTTCTTCTGCCCACAACAAGATACGTTTCCGCAAACGGTCAGGCTCAACCAGACTTTCCATAAACTTCACTTGGTCAATGCAGGTTTCCAGAAAAAATCTGGCAAAAGAAGTCGTTGCCACGTCCATCAAGATCATTTCTGCGCTTCAGGTCACAGGCCGCAAGATGCGCTTTATAAGATTTTTCATTCCGTGCCAACCCTCTCGCAATTGACCAGATACCACCAGTATCCAGGCTATCATCAAGCATGGCATAAGACATGAGACGTACCACACGGCCATTCCCATCCATAAAGGGATGTATCCATAAAAAACGATGATGCGCTGTGGCTGCTGCAATAATCTTGTCAACCTTGCCACACATCCTAAAAGCACCATCGAGCCGTGTCATAAAACGGGGCACAGCTCCAGGACTGACAGGAACATGCCGCCCGACCTGCACATGAAAATGGCGATGAATTTCCAGAATTCCCTGTGTTGAGGTTGCACTACCAGCAAGTCCCCCTTCATCTATCCAGGACTGCACAGCAATATGTGCCCGTGCTTCCAACTGTAAGTCGCGCTTCCTCTCATCCTGAAAAAAATCCTCATTCAGGGCACGCTCTATATCTATCGGGTGGGTATTGTGGCCTTCAATCAAGTTACTGTAATAGCAGTTCATGGAACGCACCAGACCAGAAAGTGCCCTGACAACAGGATCAGGCAGGCTCTTGCGCAATCCTGTAGAACAGGCTACCAAATCAAGAGAAAGGTCGGCCAATTTTTCATAATGTTTGCTGCTACTGCTAATCAGCATCGGTTCCATCAACGAAACATCTTCATTATCCTGTACAGCCTCAAGCAATTCATCACGCCCCATAGGCCTGTCCTGAACATTAAAGTGGGCATCAAACAGTTCGCCAAGGCGCAGCTCTATAACAGCAGGCAACTTTCTGGTCACAACCACCCTGAGCGCAGAGCTGTCCTTCATAATAATCCTGTCTCCGTAAGCTGGTCACAAAAAAATGACCTGCCCCTGAATTGAAAACTGCCATAATATGTCTAATATATTAATATACCAGACCATAAAAAGAAAGACTGCTTTATTTTATAAGATTTTAGACCGATTCACCTTATACCCACCATATTTTCATCTAACCTTAAGACAACACCTCAATAATTATACGTGCAATGATGCCCCTGACCAAACAATACTGCATTTATAAAACTAGCTTGGACACCTATATTTATGACACGCACCCCAATTGCTACCCTACTGGCTCTGGCTCTGGCTCTCAGCACGTCTCATCATAGCCTGGCGGCTGATGTTTCCAAAAAAGGACAGGCCAAAACAGGTAAATCTGGCCTTCCGGTTCCGCGTTTTGTCTCATTACGGTCTGACAAGGTCAACCTCAGGCAAGGGCCAAGCCGGGACTATCCAGTCAAATGGCTCTTCAAACGCATTAACCTGCCTGTCGAAATCATTGCAGAATATGAACATTGGCGCAAGGTCAGGGACAGCCAGGGTTCAGAAGGCTGGGTTTTTTACCGACTCCTGACAGGACGCAGAACAGCCCTTGTCATGCCATGGGAGAAAGAAAAAAGGGTATTACAGCTTCAGGACAAGGCTTCAGCCAATGGGCAGCTTGTCGCCAAGATTGAATCCGGTGCGATGGTCACGATCAATGAATGTAATGGAAAATGGTGTTCAGTTGAGGCCTCCAAAATAAATGGCTGGATTCCTCAGGGAAAATTATGGGGTGTTTATGCAGGCGAAATTATCAAGAAATAATCTTTATCAGACCTTTGGCTTGATACGGATCATCAGGCTGACCCGTGAAATTTCCATGCCTTCTGGCGGAACGGGCAGGTTTGCTATGCTGACCGCCCCCTTTTCAATATCTATCAGCTGGCCATCCTCTTCCCTATAGAAATGGTGATGATGCTCAGTGTTGGTGTCAAAATATGTTTTGGCTCCATCAACAGTCACCTCACGCAACAAGCCAGCCTGTGTAAACTGGTTCAGGGTATTATAGACGGTTGCCAGTGACACAGGTATTTTGGCAGTAAAGGCACGTTCATATAACCATTCAGCCGTAACATGATGGTCTTCACCATCAAACAGAAGTTCGCCAAGGGATATACGCTGCCGTGTAGGGCGCAGTCCTGCTTTTTGTAATTGTTGCTGTACTTTTGTCATGAATCGGTTGCCTGTCAAAAATCCCTGTCTGAACAGTATAACACCATATCTTTGCCCAAAGTCATATTTAATATTTTGCACACCCTTAATTTTGATCAGGTCTCTCCCTAAAACTATTAAAAATCTTGTCAAAGAATCTTATCTTGGCTCTTTCATGTGCATAGATAGGCCTTTAGGATGCTAATTTGTACCTAAAGGCTGGATTGAAATATTTGATAATGATAGAACTTGGGAAAAGATCAAGAATGCAACCATGTATATATATGGTTCGCTTCAACAAATGGCATAACATATCAGCCAAGGCACTAGAAGAAAAGAAAACGACCATGGGCGCACGCCAATCCAGCTATAACTATGAAGAAATATTGTCCTGTGGACGCGGGGAACTTTTTGGTCCGGGCAATGCCCAGTTGCCCCTGCCCCCGATGCTTATGCTGAACCGCATTACCTCAATTACTGAAGATGGCGGCAAGTTTGACAAGGGTCAGATTGTGGCTGAGTTTGATATCACCCCCGATCTCTGGTTCTTTGACTGCCACTTTCAGGGAGACCCTGTCATGCCAGGATGCCTCGGGCTTGATGCCCTTTGGCAAATGACCGGCTTTTATCTTGGCTGGCTTGGCGAACCTGGCAAAGGACGTGCCCTGAGTACGGGTGAAGTCAAGTTTACAGGCATGATTACCCCAAAAACAAAATTGCTGGAATTCAGTGTTGATTTTCAGCGCGTCATGAGGGGCAGGCTTGTCCTTGGTACGGCTGAAGGAAACGTAAAAGCTGACGGGGAAACCGTCTTTACAGCCCAAAAACTACGCGTTGGCCTGTTCCAGCCTGATGAAACATAGGCCAGCCAAAATAACACAATACCAACGGTTATCTCTTTGGGCTGGCTTATACAGACAATACAGGCTAAGAAATATTAACCATAAATATAATTGATTTACCTTTAGGATGAACTGTATGAGACGCGTTGTTGTGACCGGAATGGGGATTGTCTCCAGTATTGGCAATACTACAGAAGAAGTTCTGGACTCTCTGCAAAATGCCAAATCAGGCATAACAAAATCTGATGTTTTTGCTGAAATGGACTTTCGTTCACAGGTCTGGGGCAAACCTGACCTGGACTGGGAACAGGCTCTTCCCCGCAAAACCCGCCGCTTTATGGGACAAGGCTCTGCCTGGAACTATATTGCCATGGAGCAGGCAATCAAGGATTCTGGCCTGGGAGAGGACATTGTCTCTAACGAACGCACTGGCCTGATTATGGGTTCCGGCGGCCCCTCTACCGAGGCCATTATCCGCGCTGCTGATACCGCGCGAAACCGCAGCCCCAAAAAGGTCAGCCCGTTTGAGGTACCGAAGGCCATGTCATCTACAGCCTCAGCAACCCTGGCCACCCCCTTCAAGATCAAGGGTATCAACTATTCCATTTCTTCCGCCTGTTCAACCTCCGCCCACTGCATTGGCAATGCCTCTGAAATGATCCAGTGGGACAAGCAGGATGTCATGTTTGCAGGTGGCAGTGAAGAACTGTATTGGGGTCTCTCTGTCCTGTTTGACGGCATGAAGGCGATGTCGAGCAACTATAATGATAACCCGTCTGTTGCCAGCCGGGCCTATGACAAGGATCGTGATGGCTTTGTGATTGCTGGCGGAGCCGGTGTCCTCGTTCTGGAAGAGCTGGAACATGCAAAGGCGCGCGGCGCAACAATCTATTGCGAACTGGCAGGCTACGGCGCAACCTCTGACGGTTTTGATATGGTGCAGCCTTCCGGTGAAGGGGCTGTCCGCTGCATGAAACAGGCCATATCTACCATTGACTGTGATATTGACTATATCAATCCTCACGGCACCTCTACCCCCATCGGGGATTTGCGCGAAGTCGAAGCACTGCGGGAAACTTTTGGTGACAAAATCCCGCCCCTGTCCTCAACAAAGTCCCTGACTGGTCACTCCCTTGGCGCAGCAGGTGTCCAGGAGGCAATCTACTCTATCCTTATGATGCAAAATAATTTCATTGCCGAGTCAGCCCATATTGGGGAAGTTGATCCTGACTTTTCTGACATTCCTGTCGCAACAAAACGAATAGAGAACGACAATATTAATTGTGTCATGTCTAATAGTTTTGGCTTCGGTGGGACAAATGCTACTCTTGTATTTAGAAGATATACATAGTAAGACTTGGCCAGAATTGAAATATACTGGTTATCTTACCAATAACCAAAATGTATAAATGCGCAGATATTTAAAAATTTGAGGCTATCCCATGAGTAAACAGGAAAACACCGTAAAGCCCTTGATGGCAGGAAAAAAGGGTCTGATTATGGGGGTCGCCAATAATCGTTCCATTGCCTGGGGTATTGCACAAGCTCTTCATGCCCAGGGTGCTGAACTGGCATTCAGTTTTCAGGACGGAGCTTTTGGACGGCGTGCCGTTCCATTGGCAGAATCCCTTGGCTCTGAAATTATGGTTCCCTGTGATGTCGAGGACGAAGAGAGCCTGGACAATGTATTTACAGCCATCCAGGAAAAATGGGGAAAGCTGGATTTTTTGGTTCATGCCATAGCCTATTCAGACCCAGCTGAACTTCAGGGACGCTTTGCTGACACCACCCGCGAGAACTTTAACAACAGCATGTATATTTCCTGCTTCTCATTTGTAGAGGTTGCCCGTCGTGCTGCCCCGCTTATGACAGATGGCGGCTCCATGCTGACCCTGTCCTATGGTGGGTCGACCCAGGTGGTGCCGCGTTATAATGTGATGGGCGTTGCTAAGGCAGCACTGGAAGCCAGTGTGCGTTATCTCGCTGCTGATTTTGGCCGTGACGGTATCCGCGTCAACAGCCTGTCTGCTGGAGCCATGCGCACCCTTTCTGGTGCAGGTATTGGTGATGCGCGCGCCCTGTTCAAGTACCAGTCTGAACATGCCCCTATGGCTCGCACCCCAACCCTGGAAGAGATTGGCGGTTCTGCCCTTTACCTGCTGTCTGACCTGTCTGGCGCGGTCACTGGCGAGACACACTTTGTTGACTGCGGCTTCAATATTATCAGTGTCCCCCGACCTGAAGACCTTGCTGAAAAAAACGCAGAAAAAAAAAGTGAAATAACAGCCAGGGCAGCTGAATAACGTCCCTTTTTACAGAAAAAGCCATAGTACACGACTAACATTTGCTATGAGGGCTGAAACCAATGGCTCACGCCTTGAAGTCTCTTTAGGATTCTTGCAATATCCCCTGACATCACACTGTCATACCGCAGAAATGCGGTATCCATGCCATGAAGTTTGGGCTTGACTAAAAAAATATTTTAGACTGTGCTGACAATACACGGCATGGATACCGCGTCGGAGCGCGGTATGACAGTGACTGGAGGTATTGCGTCAAGTAAAATTCAACACATTCAAAAGATAGTCGTGTACTCTCAGAAAAAATACTGACAAGAACCAGCTTTCCACTATTTGGAGGCTGGTTTTTTGATTCCTGTCCAAAACTTATCATTTGTGAAGGCCAGTGCAGAATCAATTGCATATGATATTTATGGCAGTCACCACAAATACACCAACTGATTCCTGTACCCTCCAGCGTATAAGCATAACAGATCAAACAAAACAGCACACAAGACTGTAAGCAAGACCATTCCATCACGCAATTCTACGACAATGGCGGGCATAAAATGATCAAGAAATTTTTTAAGGTATTGCTGTTTTTTCCGCCCATCATTGGTGCTGTCTTGGTTCTGCAAATTATTATCAACCAAAAAAAACCTCCTGTAAGAAACCCAGCATCTGAACTGACCCAGCATGTCCGCATCATAAAGGCCGCCAAAACCCCGCTTATCCCAAGAATTACAGGGTATGGCATAGCACAGCCCGCCAATGTTTGGAAAGCGGTTGCCCAGGTGTCCGGCAAGGTTGTCTTTATTCACCCAGAATTCAAAAAAGGGGCATTGCTGAAGGCCGGCACTGAAGTCATCAGGATTGCCAAGGATGATTATGTTCTGGCAGTACGTCAGGCTAAGGCCAATATACGTTCAGCAAAAGCCAAGTTACAGGAACTGAGGGTCAGCGAAAGCAACACAAAAAACTCCCTCAAGATTGAAAAGACAACCCTGAAAATCAGCAACAGGGAACTTGCCCGTAAAAAGAAACTGCTGCGTACAAGAACTGTCTCCCAATCCACAATAGACCAGGAGACAAAAGCCAACCTGACCCAACACCTAAAGGTGCAGTCCCTTGAGAACGCCCTCTTATTATTGCCCACCCAGCGACAGGCACAAGAGGAGCAAATAGAGGTTTTCAAATCCCAACTGGAGACTGCCAAGCTGAACCTGTCCCGTATCAGCCTCAAACTGCCCTTTGATGCCCTGGTAGCAGAAGAAAAGGTCGAGATTACCCAGTTTGTCAATGTCGGCCAGGAGCTTGGCAGTGCTGACAGCCTTGAAAAGGTTGAAGTTAATGCCCAGGTTGCTGTCTCCAAATTTATGGGTTTTACGCGCGCCCTTCTGGGAAAGAACAAGATAGGCGGTGTCACCAAGGACACACTCAAAAAAGCTGTTAAGGCATTTAATATTCAGGCTGTCGTTCATTCAAATGCTGGAGAAAAACAGATCAGTTGGAAGGCAAGCCTTGAGCGGATAAGTGACAATATTGACCCCAAGACCAGAACCTTGGGAATGCTGGTCACGGTGGAGGACAGTTATCGCCGTGCGATCCCAGGATATCAGCCCCCGTTGATGAAAGACAGCTTCGTCGAGGTTGAAATCTTTGCCAAAACAAGCCGCAGTGCCATCAGTATCCCCCGTTCTGCGCTACATGGCAATGAAGTCTATATCGCCGACAAGGAGAACCGCCTGCGTTTCCGTGAGGTCATTCCCCTACTGTTCCAGGGAAATTATGTTATCCTGAAAGAAGGGATTGAGGAAGGTGAAAGAATTATCATCAGCTCCATGAGCCCTGCGATAGAAGGCTATCTTCTGAAAGTGACAGAAGACAAAATGGCTGCACAGGAACTGGTTCTTGAAGTCTCCAGCACAGGAGAAGCAAAATGATTGCTTACCTGACCAGGCATCCAACAGGTGCAAACCTGCTGATGCTTGCTTTTTTTATGGTTGGTTTCATGACCTACCCTTCCTTGCTGCGCTCAACCATGCCCCGGATTGAGGCCAGCAAGGTTCAGGTTTCCATTGTCTATCCTGGCGCACGCCCTGAAGATATAGAGGAGGCGGTCTGCCGACGGATTGAGGATGCCATTGATACCGTCAGCAATGTACTGGAACAAAAATGCGAAGCCCAGGAAAACCTGGCAATTGCCACTATTGAGATGACAGAAGGCACAAACCTCAATGAATTTCTGGATGATGTAAAGACAGAAATCGAGGCCATTACCGACTTTCCAGAACAGGTCGAGCAACCCATTATTCGCAAATTAGGACTGGTTGACTTTGTTGCTGCTGTTTCAATAACAGGGCCAAAAAAACCTGCCGACCTGAAAGCTTATGCCGAGCAGGTCAAGCAACGGATGAAACAATGGGGAAATATACCCAAAATCCAGATCAACGGTTTTTCAGACCACCAGATTCGTATTGAACTGTCTGAGCATATTCTCCAGCAGTTTGGCCTCAGTATCTCCGACATAACATCCGCAATTTCTGGCCAAAGCCTGGATCTGGCAGCAGGCACAATCAAGACAAAACAACAAAGCATCCTGATCCGCTATGCTGACCAGCGCAAGACAGTCCATGATTTTGAGAACCTGATCGTCATTACAGGCAAGGACGGAGGCCAGATCCGCCTCGGTCAGATTGCAACCATTACAGACCGTTTTGAGGACGAGGAAAACCAGATTGTCATAGACGGGAAACGCGCCGCCCAGCTCATTATTGAAAAGACCCCGAATGATGACACCCTCAAGACCATTGATGCAGTCAAAAGTTTTATAGCCCATGAAAATGGCATAGCACCGGAAACAGTCAAGCTTGTGCTGTCCCGTGACAACTCTTCCATAGTGCGTGACCGCCTGGAACTTCTGACAAAGAACGGCATCCAGGGGCTGGCACTGGTCTTTATCGTAATGTGGTTTTTCTTTGGCCTGAAATATGCCGCCTGGATTACCGCTGGCCTGCCTGTCTCATTTATGGGAGGCTTTGCCGTGATGATGATGCTTGGCATGACCATTAATATGTTGACCATGATTGGCCTGCTGATCGTCATCGGTCTGCTGATGGATGATGCCATCGTGATTGCTGAAAATATTGCTGCCCACTGGGAGAAGGGGGAAACTCCCATGGACGCTGCCATCAATGGGGCTGGCAATGTCCTGAGCGGTGTGATGTCATCCTTTACAACCACCGCCCTGCTGTTCGGCTCCCTTATTTTTATGAAAGGGGAGCTTGGCCAAATTATCAGGGTTGTCCCTATTGTCATGCTGGCAGTCCTGACCGTCTCCATCATTGAGGCCTTCCTGATCCTCCCTGCCCATCTCGGACATTCCCTGCCCAAAAACCGCAATGATACCAGCTGGCGCAAGACTTTGTCCCAAAATTTTATTCATATCCTGCGTGACATCCTTTTTCTGCCTGTCGTCAAGGCAGCAATCAACTTTCGCTATTTGACGGTTGGTATCACCATTGCTGCCCTGATCCTGGCCATCAGCGCCATGGCCGGCGGCATCGTCAAGTTTTCTGCCTTTCCAAAACTTGATGGCAATGTTATTGAGGCACGTATCCTGCTGCCACAGGGTACACCGCTTGCCAAAACCAGGGACGTTGCAACCCACATAGAGCGAGCCATCAAGGATATTGGCCGCTCCCTTGGCCACAAGCAGCCACCAGGCAAGAAACTGATTAAGAATACCACCATAATCTATAACCAGAACGTGGATGCCCATGAAACAGGCACCCATGTTGCAACTGTGATCGTTGACCTGCTCAGTGCCGAGGAGCGCATTGGCACCACAGATGACATCAATGATCTCTGGCGTAAAAAGGTTGGCTCCCTACCTGATGTCATTGCCATCAAGTTTGCCGAAAGCGTCTATGGCCCCGGCGGGCTGGCCATCGACCTGCGCCTGGTTGGCAACGACCTGCCTGCCCTCAAAAAGGCCTCTACAGAATTTATTGATTGGCTACGACAATATAAGGGGGTCTATAACCTGATGGATGACCTGCGTCCAGGCAAGCTGGAATATCAGGTCAGGCTGAAGGAAGGTGCCAAGAATATCGGCATCAATGCCACAATGGTGGCTGACCAGCTGCGCAAGTCCTTCTTTGGCTCGACCATTGACGAGATCCAGAACGGGGCAGAAAATTATGAGGTTGATGTCAGGCTTGCCCTGAAAAACCGTGACAGTTTGGCTGACCTTGACTATTTCCAGATCACCACCCCTGAAGGCAAGCTCGTGCCACTCTCAACCGTCGCAACCCTGGTTCAGGACCGTGGCTATTCCCGCATCAACCATGTAAACGGTGTGCGCGCCGTGACCATTATCGGAGATGTCAACAAGCGCATCGCCAATATCAATGAGATCCTGGCCCATACCAAGAAAGAGTTCCTTCCAGCGTTTCTCAAGCGTCACCCCCAGGTCAGGCTTGATATCCAGGGACAGGAGAAGGAAACAGCCAAAACCCAGTCCTCCATGCTGTCCGGCTTTATGTTTGGCCTGGCCTGCGTCTTCCTGATGCTGAGCTTCCAGTTCAGGAGTTATGTGGAACCATTGGTTATCATGATCGTAATTCCCTTTTCCCTGATTGGCGCAATTGCGGGCCACATCATCATGCAGATTGACTTTACCATGCCCAGTATGTTTGGCTTTTTCGCGCTGTCCGGTATTGTCGTCAACGATTCCATTTTGCTGATTAACTATCTCAAGGAGCATCATGGGTCAGGTGCAACCGTCATTGAGGCTGCGCCAATCGCTGCCCAGGCACGGTTCCGGGCTATTTTCCTGACCTCCCTGACAACCTTTGCCGGACTGTTCCCCATTTTGACAGAAACCAGTGAACAGGCACAAATCCTGATCCCGATTGTCACCAGCCTGGCCTTTGGCCTGGTCTCCTCCACCTTTCTGGTGCTGTTTTTTGTGCCCGCGCTCTATGCCATCTTTGATGATATGAGCCTGACCACACTGGCACGGGAACGCAAGGCTTTAGCCCACACAACCCCAGAAACAGGACAGCCTTCTCATGGGTAACTTCCCTATTCCATATACCTGTATCGCTGATAGTCTTCAGGAGTATTTATGTTGGTAAAGGGATCAATTTCAGAACCGTTTTTCAGGATGACAGGGCTAAAGGAAACCAGATGCGGGGAAAATTTCCTGCCAAATTCCTGAACCCTGCGCCCATCCGCTTCCAGATATTGCTTCAGTTCAGACCTTAGTGACAAGGACCAGAGACCATGAAGCGGATGGACACGCCCTCCCGTCTGGGGCAAAACCAGCAAGGGACTCCCTGCCGCCCCCAGGTCAGCAGCCTCTGCCAACTGATTGGCCAATCCCTGCGGCACAAATGGCGTATCGCAGCTGCACAGGGCGATATAGCCAGCACCTGGCCTGTTGTCTTCCGCCCAGTTCATAACAGACAATATGCCTGCCAGCGGCCCTGCATACGCGCCAAAATCATCCACAATAACAGGCACGCCCAGCTTTTCAAACGACTCCAGGTCATGGTTCGCACTGATGACAAAATCAGTTCCCTCTTTGCCAAGCCTGTCAAGCAACAGCCTGACCAGGGTTTCGCCTTTCCCCCAGGGCAGCAATGCCTTGTTCTTTCCACCCATACGTGAAGAACGCCCCCCGGCAAGCAATGCTATCAACACCGTGGTTTTGCTGCACTTCTCTTTCACCATCATTTTGACCTCTCACCTGCTCCAACCTTCGTTTTTTACAGAAAGACTAAAAAATATAAATTCGTATATTTGCATTTACAGTAAATTGTACTATATAAAAGCAGGAAAATTTACTGGCATGAAATAGCTAATGTCACAGATGTACCAAGTTTTATGGGGCAAGCAAAAGGGCAGAAAATTGCTTTTTTTTCTGGCCCTAAAAGAGTATAACGTACAGGGTATCCTGTCGCCCCAACAAGGAGAAGAAGAGTTATGGCTATTGATTTTAACGGAACCAGCATAGCAACCACTGAAAAAGGTTACCTGGAAAATGTGAATGACTGGAGCGAGGAGCTTGCCAGCCATATTGCAAAATCTGAAAACCTGGAACTGACCGACAGGCATTGGGACCTGATCAAATTTCTCCGTGACGAATATATCAATAACAACCAGAACCAGCCAAATACCCGTGCAATCGTGAAAGCCATGAGTGACGCATGGGGCGAAAAGATTAAACAAAAAGATGTTTATGACCTTTTCCCTGGCGACCCATCAAAACAGGGCGGCATGATTGCGGGTCTTCCTGAAAGCCGCCGCAAGGGTGGATATTAGGAATAGAATCCTGGCCTGAATCCTGTAAAAGATTTGTAACTCCCCAGCTTCTTTTTTCACGTAAATACGCGGTTTCAAGCGGAATACAGTCTAAAAATCCTGTTTTTTAATGGAAAAATGATCATATTTTAGTGGTTTTAAAAATAACGATTTATTTTTATCGTTATTTATC
>JAJRRF010000100.1 GCA_024279735.1 Alphaproteobacteria bacterium | reverse complement strand
TTGCAGCCAGGTTACAGATAATTTTAGAATTATATCCCATAAAGGTGTTAAAATTCTTGAACAGGATGAGTGCGCCCTAAAAATATAGGTTTTCATGTCTTAGGAGTATACGTATAAAAAAAATAGGTCTTGTCCACGACCAAAAATAGATGCTTCAGATAGCGCAGGAATTTTGTTTGTCAGCCTAACTGAGTACTACGCAAGAATTGTAAAA
Source organism: Alphaproteobacteria bacterium (assembly GCA_024279735.1). Taxonomy (GTDB): domain Bacteria; phylum Pseudomonadota; class Alphaproteobacteria; order Rhizobiales; family JAJRRF01; genus JAJRRF01. Next base: position 5,903 of record JAJRRF010000100.1, on the reverse strand, counting down.
TGGTCGAAAAAGTATGAAAACTTGCTCGACAGTTGCAGCCACGGAGCGTTAGCGAAGTCAAAGGGCAACGCCCGCCGCGCTGGCGCGTGTTTTTAAGCGAATGCGTAACACAGAGCCTAAGTCAAAAAAGGGGCGTGTAGCGAGCTATACAAGCATTTTTGAAACGACACTGACGAGCAAAAGAACAAACTAAATGATTTGGTTATTTGTGCGGGTGTCCTAAGTCCCCTGGCCAATATTCAGGTGGTTACCCTGGCTTGCCATCAACACGGGGGCTGGCCAAAATTGGAAAATAGGCCAGGGTAAAGATAAGGAAAGCAACGATCCAGAGTATTTGAGAAATGCCGATCCAAAGAGCGTAGTGACTGCCCTCTATCAAGGGAATAAACACCCGTGTTATCGCAGAGGCCAGCAACAGGCCAAGGGCAAAGTCAACAGTAACTGGAGGGCTGGCAAGCCCCCGTCCAGTATGTCCTAGTGAAACCCGCGCCATCATCGCCAGGGTAACAAGCCCGATTGCGCCGACAGTCATGGCGTGAATGGCAACCAGTTTTGATATGCCGATAAAGTGGCTGAGGCCAAACAGGAGAAAGCCGACAGGAATAAACCAGAAGGCCAGGTACAGTCCCCATAACAGGCTTTTCTCCCAGATCCCCTTGGTATGCCAGCCAATGAGCCGAATGGCATTGACAAAAAATATTCCGGTTGCCAGCAGAGCAGAGGCCAAGGGAATGGAAAGCAGCATTTCGCTGACGAAGAAGGCCAGCAACAGGGCGAGACTGGTATAGTCCAGCCATTTGCTGTCAGTCAGGGGTAGGTTGACAGGATAGCCAACGCCGCGCTCTATAAAGAAGGGTAGCACGCGCCGTCCCATAGTCAGAACCAGTGCAATTACCAGATAAAGCGCGCCATATAGTCCCCAATGCATCAGTGGAATGCTTTCGGTAGGAAACAGGATAGCAGCGTAAAAGGCAATATGGCACAACGTCAGCAAGACAATCTTGGAGACAATGGCCATTTGTCGCCATTGCTTAGCCTGTGCTACAGGACGGCTGATAGCGATAACCAGGCCAATATTAAACAGTAAATCCAGGAAGGCGGCTGGCCATAGGTAGGATGTTCCAGGCAGCCACAGGATACGCGCTATGGCCCATAGGAGGAACAGGGCAGCCAGCGGCAGTCCCTCAATGGTCTTGAGACCTGTCCAGTTTTTTACAGCTGTCAACAAGAACCCCGCCACTACAGCCATGCCATAGCCATACAGCATCTCGTGGGCGTGCCATTGGAACTGGCTGAGGCCTTCCAGTTCGATGGGCAGTTGATACTGGTAGATACCAAGCCACATGGACATGGTGACAACAGAAAAAATACTGGCTGCTAGAAAAAATATCCTGAAACCAAGATTGAAGAGAGTTGTTAAAAAAACAGGAGGTGTGTCTGGAGGTGGTGTTTTTTCTGTCATGACTGGGCTTTGCTGTTGGGATTGCGCTTGACTGGTTTGTCAGGGGTGTGTCCAGGGATATCTGCGTATGGCAGCCTGTTATCTTGGTGCAGAACCAATCTAGTTGAGCCAGTGCCAGCCGTCTATAGGTATTTATATGGCAGTCTTTTGGGTAATTAGAGGTTTTGGGGTGGCGCGAACCTTTGGGCCCAGCTATCGGCATCAGGGAATTTTTAGGCGAGATGATTCTTTAACAATAGCTTACTTTTTTGATCAAAAGATCAATTGGTTTGGGCTAACGAATCAAAGGTTAATATTATGTTAACTCATTGTTTGATAAAGAATATTTATTAGCATGTAATGTGATTTTTGGCCTTGCCGAAGGGCAGGCAAATCAGTTAGCGTCTGTTGTTATGAAAATAAAAATTTTAGTTTTGGTCGCGCTTGCGGGGGCAGTTAGCGGCTGTAACGAAACCCATCAGGGAATGAATCGCCTGGAGCCTGTGAGTTATACCACAGACGGCCAGGTACCGGATTTTGGGGAGCGGGCTGCGATGCAGTATGCCTATAAAAACCCCAGGAGAACAAGGCGGAGAAGGGTGCGTCGCAGGACGGTATACAGGCCTAAAATGGTGGGCAGCAATGTTTCTCTGAAACGCTATGCTTCTTTGGGGCGGAATGCCAGGGTTTCATGTTTGCCACAAAACCTGAAAAGAATGATTGCAACGATTTCAAGCCGTTTTGGCAGAAAGGTCGTGATCAGCTCAGGTCACAGAAGCAGGCGACGTAATAATAGAGTTGGCGGGGTCAGGAATTCCTATCACCTGACTTGTAAGGCTGTTGACCTTAGGGTGCCGGGCATCTCGAAAAACCGTCTTGCCCGCTTTGTCAGGTCTCTGCCAGACAGGGGCGGTGTTGGCACTTATTGCGGTAAAAACATTGTCCATCTTGATGTTGGTCCGCGTAGATCCTGGAACTATCACTGTCGTGGCTGGCGTGGACGGTATGCCAAAAAATAAATAATCTGGTTGGGAAATGTCCCCGAATGTAGTTTCCTGGGAAAGCCAGTCATAAAAAACTCCGTATCTTTTTAGATGCGGAGTTTTTTGTTTTGGGGTTTGTTGCGCTTATGCTATTTTAGGATACCCGCAGAAACAAGTGCTTAGGATAGCGCAGAAATTTTTCTTGTCAGCCTGAGCCAAAAAGGGGCGTATAGTGGGCTATACAAGCATTTTTGAAACGACGCTGACGGGCAAAAGAACAAGCTAAACAATTCGGTTATTATTGCAGGGGTGTCATTAGGCGGCAATAAGCTTGTCAACTTCCTGGACGAGCTGGCGTAGGTGAATGGGTTTGGACAAGACCTTGCTGTTTTTCGGGGTGTTGCTGCTCTGGTTGAGGGCAACAGCAGCAAAGCCTGTGATAAACATGATCTTGAGTTCTGGGTCAAGCTCATTGGCACGTTGGGCAAGCTCAATGCCATCCATTTCCGGCATGGCAATATCTGTCAAAAGAAGGCTGAACGGTTCTTCCTGTAGCCTTTCATAGGCCTCAGACCCGTTTTCAAATGAGGAGACATCATATCCTGCCTTTTCCAGTGCGTTGGAAAGAAAGCGTCGCATGTCATTGTCGTCTTCAGCTAAAATGATTCGGTGCATAATTAAAATCCTGTTTTCATATATATGGCTTGAAAAATGATACCATAATCTTGTTACAAAGTATCTCTATTCATGGGACAAGGTAAATGATGACTGGTATTGTCATGGAAGGACTGGAATATTCTTGTTATCTTGCAAATATAAAATGCAGAATCTCACGGCAATATTTTTTAAATATTATGTTTGTCTTGTGAGCCTGCTTGATTTAAGTAATATAACAATTAAAAGTGTCAGAAACGAGGGGTTTTTAGGAAATGCTTGTGACGAAAGAGGTTGAGGTTGAGGGGGATAATGTGCCTGTTTTCCATCTTAAATGCCCCGTTACGCCTAAAGTTCCTTTCCTGTTTAATTCGCCCCATAGCGGTGCGCATTACCCTGCCCATTTCTTGAAACTGTCAAGGCTTGGGGCACTGGCTTTGCGCAAGACAGAAGATGCCTTTGTAAATGAGCTGTTTGGGAATGTGGTCAGCTATGGTGCTGTTTTTCTTCAGGCGATGTTTCCCAGGTCATTTATTGACCTGAACCGTGAGCCTTATGAACTTGACAAGTCAATGCTTGTCGGTAGCCTACCTGACTACGCCAATACAAAGTCTGTCCGTGTCAGGAATGGCTTGGGAACTGTTGCCAGACTGGTCTCTGAATATGAGGCGATTTATAAGGCACGCTTGCCTGTTGAAACTGTTTTGAGACGTATTGAGCTGATATACAAGCCCTATCATGAAATGCTTGGACAGCAACTGGATGAAATTTATGAAAATTGGGGGATGAGTGTGCTGGTTGACTGTCACTCCATGCCTTCCATTACCCCGCCAGGACGTATTAACAGGCAGGCAGACATTGTGATAGGGGATCGTTATGGCAGTTCCTGTGAAAACCATATGACCAACCATATGAAGGACAGCCTTGTCAGAAAGGGCTATAATGTCACCCTGAACAAACCTTATGCTGGAGGCTTTATTACCAAAAATTATGGCAGGCCTGAACAGGGCAGACATGCAATCCAGATTGAGATTAATCGGGGCATCTATATGGATGAAAGCCGTATAGAGAAAATCAGCAATTTTTCGGTGTTGAAAAGGGATCTTGATGGGGCTATGCAGGAGGTTATGCAGAGGGTGACAGAAGAAAATATTGCGGATAAGGTTGCCGCAGAATAGGTTTGTTGGCCTGAACCAAGGTATGTGATTTCTATGAAAAGGGATGAAAATAGGCTATTTGCAGGAGCAAATAGCCTTAAGTTTTAAAGGGAGGAAGTCATAAGAAAAACGGTTTTTGCCGAAAGACTTATTCCTTACTGTCTCTTAATCTATGAAGGTTTGCTTTTGTTTGCAACCTAAACTCTGGTGCGAATGATGCCATTATATCCCTATGTTGTATATTTGCACTTGTAGTGAGCAGGCAGATGTCCTAAATGGTTGGTCAAATATGCAGTGTTCGTTTTTAAATTGCGCATCAAACCAGCATTCTTTATAGTCGGGACTGTTTTCTTCCTCATTCAGGCTTCTGTATCGGGCTTGTTTTCATTCTTTAGGATACACTCACAAATAAACGGTTCGGTTGTTATTGCGGGTGTCCTCAGTATAAAGTTACAGTGTCCTATGGTTCAAGATGCAGAGTTAATCCAGTTTTTTCATCACTTGGCTGGGCTGTCCGCTGAGGTAATCATGCCTTTTTTCAGGAGTGCCAACGAGGTTGAGCATAAGGCAGGGGTTCACGAGTTTGACCCTGTGACGCAGGCAGACCGCGCTGGAGAAGAGGTGATTCGGAAAGCCCTGAAGGCAACTTATCCCGGTCACGGTATTATCGGGGAAGAGTTTGGCAGTGAAAATGAGGCCGCTGAATTTGTCTGGGTGATTGATCCTATTGACGGGACGCGTTCCTTTATCTCTGGCGTACCGGTCTGGGGAACGCTGATAGGCCTTTACCGAGACAGCAAGCCCTTTATGGGGATGATGAACCAGCCCTTTACCCAGGAGCGTTATTGGAGTGACGGGGCAAAATCTTTCTATTCATGGCAAGGCAGTGAGCAGGTTATCAAGGCAAGGGCAGCTACATCCCTGGACCAGGCTATCTTACTCAGTACAGGCGTTGACTTCTTTCCGCAGGACAGCGAAAGGGCGGCGTTTGAAAAGGTGCAGTCTTCGGTTCGTCTGACCCGTTTCAGTTATGACTGTTATGCCTATTGTATGCTGGCTTCCGGTCATGTTGACCTGATTGTTGAGGCGGGGCTAAATATCTATGATATTGCAGCCCTTATTCCTGTGGTGGAAAATGCCGGTGGGATTGTAACTGACTGGAACGGCGGCGACCCTAGCCAGGGCGGCCAGATCATTGCCAGTGGTTGCAAGGCCATTCATGAGCAGGCCTTAGCAGTGTTGGCGCAAACGTAGCCTGGCCTTGATAACCAGTAATAAGGGGAATATTATGTTGCTTCAATTGATACTGGCATTGTTTACGGTTTTTATGGCCTCCATGATTTTTGTAAACTTGGGGAGCTACTTCCGTCAAACCAGGAAACAGGACATGCCCAGCCCAGTCACCCTATTGGGGATTTCTGTGCTGGTCAGCATCATCCTTATTTACGGTACACTTTATGGCATGGGTTATATGGAAGACCTGTGACCAAAGGGTCAGACGATAGCCTGTTCGCCATAGTCATGTTCGCCATACCTATCCCCTTAATTAAGGCTCATATTCATTGTATTCTCTGTTGTTAATAGTTTAGGGAGAATATGACATGACAGAAGACCATAAGAGAGAGCTTTGGGAAGATTTTCCGAAAGATTTACCTGCTTTTGAAGCGC
>JAJRRF010000099.1 GCA_024279735.1 Alphaproteobacteria bacterium | reverse complement strand
GGTTTCAAGCGGAATACAGTCTAAAAATCCTGTTTTTTAATGGAAAAATGATCATATTTTAGTGGTTTTAAAAATAACGATTTATTTTTATCGTTATTTATCAATTAGTTAATACACCTAAAACAAGCTGGGGAGTTACATATATAGTTAAGGAATGAATGAAACTATTCAGGGTTGGGGCCGAAACTAAGGTAACCCTCCCGTTTTCAGGGGCATTTTTGGGTAGAATTTTTGCTTCTGTCTGAGGCCTGCAAGCTATTACAGCTTGCAGGCATAATATTACCCCTTTGCATTTGCGGAGTAGTATAAATTTTGCGGGTGTGAGGCCTCGGCGAAGAAATACCAGCGTTCAATGACCAGTCCTGCATACTGGCTGACAAAGGCAAGCAGGACAAGAAAGGGGGCGTTGCTGAGAACGGATAATGCAAGCAGTGCCAAAGGAATAAGGAACACCAGAATATAAAAGCCAAGCCTGATATTCCTGATGAAGGAATCAGACTTGCCGTGGTTGAATTCACGGGTGTTGAAGGATCCGCCCATGGAACCCTGTGAGGTCTGCCTGATATTGGGGTGCTTGATGCCGATGGCGGTTTGCAGGGTTGAGGGAATGCCGACCTTGCTGTTGCGCCACAGGGACATCGAGCGGGTTATCAGGGACAGCACAGTAAAAAGGGCAGCCCAGAACATAAAGAAATTGGTCAGGTTATGCTGGAGCGCGGCAGAAAAGGCCGCAGCCGCCATGAAACCGGAAGCCAGCCCAAACAGGGAAAAATTTATCAGGGTATAGGGAGAACTCCATTCCGGGATAAACTTGATGACGGCATAGATCATGCCCGTAACAGCAAACAGCAAAAACACCAGGATTGCGGTCACAAGTCCGATCAGCAATGTCAGGTCAACGGGAAGAACCCCAGATATGGTAAAAAGCGGTTTGGTCAGGTCAAGGTAGTGGGACAGGCCGTAAAGTGCCATCAGGGTCATGACAATCGGGAGCAGGATAACCTCGCGGGACAGCCAGCTAGTGCGCCACATCGCCATAGAACGCCAGGCACGTTCAGGCCGTCCAAGATGGAACAGCACAGCAAACATGCCCAGAACCATAAAGACCAGTGTAAACAGGATGCCATAGCCATAAAAGGTCTGCGAGTTTTGTGTCGGCAACAATTGGCCAAGGGAATAGACCTGGCTGGTAAACAGGGCAAGAAATAGCCCCTGGCCGACACCGATCAGGGTTGTGAGAAATATGACTGAAAAAGCGGGATGCATGAGGTGCTTACGCTCCAATTGTTAAGTATTCGTTGTGGATGACAAATGTAGGGAAATTTCCCGTTCTTCCCATTCAGCACCCATTTTTCAAGATGAAACAGCAGCAGCAGCGTGCTGCCAAATCCTACCACCCACCAAAATCGTCCATAGTGGCATCATCCTCATCATATTCAGTGATGTCTTCTTTGGTGAGGGGGTTGTCCTCGCGCTTGAGTTCATCTTCATGAATATACATTTCAATCTTTTTACGTGGCAAGTAGTGGTTGCCAGGATTTGTGCCCCATTCAGGCATCAGCTGGTAGCCACCCTGTTCACGGATCAGGCTAGAGACCTTGGATTCAGGGTCATGGACATCACCAAAGAAACGGGCATGGGCAGGACAGGCCATCACGCAGGCCGGGAGACGTTCCTTTTCGGGCAAGGTCTCGTCTGTCACACGGTCAACGCAAAGGGTGCATTTTTTCATGACCTTTTGCTGTTCGTCAAATTCGCGCGCGCCATAAGGGCAGGCCCATGAGCAATATTTGCAGCCAATGCACTTGTCATAGTCGACCAGCACAATGCCGTCTTCCTTGCGCTTATAGCTTGCCCCGGTCGGGCAGACAGGGACACAGGGCGGGTCTTCACAATGCAGGCATGACTTTGGAAAATGAACGGTGTCAATCTTTGGGTATGTCCCGACCTCAAAGGTCTGCACCCTGTTAAAGAACGTGCCTGTCGGGTCGTTGGTATAGGGGTTCATGTCGGTCATTGGGCCGGCTGCATCGGAGGACGTGTTCCATTCCTTGCAGGATGTGACGCAGGCATGACAGCCCACGCAGACATTCAGGTCAATAACAAGTGCGAGTTGGGTCATGATTTTCTCCCGAATGTTTCCTTGATGTTTTTCATAACAATCCCAAATTCAGTCTCAGGCAACTTGTCTTTAATGCCATTAAAATAGACCTGCCATTTTCCTCGTGGCCCCTCTACGCCTGGGGTGCTTCCCATGGGGGCGAATTGTGGCCAGGTGAACTTGTCTTCGTCGTCATCTGCCCTGGTGATCTTGACACGGACATCAAACCAGGCTGCCTGGCCAGTGACCGGGTCAGAGTTTGACAAATGCTTGCCGCATTCATGGGCAGGCAGTTCTTCTGCAATGATATGGTTGAGCAAGAACCCTTTTTGGGATTCGTTGGCTTCCTTGGTCAGTCCCCAGGCTCCGGCAGCCTTGCCAATGGCATTCCAAGTCCAGACCGTATTGGGTTCAACGGCTTCTGTAAAGCTACAGATGCAGCGGATCTTGCCGTGGGGCGATTCTGCCCAGACCCAGTCCCCGTCAGAAATACCTTCCTTCTTGCCTAATATAGGGTTGATATAGAGGTAGTTATGGGTATGGATCTGGCGCAACCAGGCGTTCTGGCTGTCCCATGAATGATACATCGCCATTGGACGCTGGGTCAGGGCATTATAGGGATAATTCTGGGTATCCGTATATTGGTTTTCCAGCGGCTCATGATAGAAGGGCAGCGGATCAAAATAGGTTTCGACTCGTTTGCGCAACCTCTCTGGCGGTTGCCGTCCATCGCGTTTGCCCTGCGCAGCAAGACGGAATTTTTGCAAATGCTCTGAATAAATATGGATATTGATCGGTTCGGCATAGCGGGTCAGGCGGTTGGCTCGTGCCCAATGCAGGTAACCCTTGTTCCAGTTACGCATATATTGGTAAGACTTGGGCAGTTTGTACTGGAAAACACAGTTATTTTTCTCATACATCTCCCACTGGTTTGGGTTTGGTTCGCCCTTGATGCTTTTTTCGCCGCTGGTGCCGCGCCAGCCAGCCAGAAAGCCGATGCCTGAACCAGGCTCTGTCTCAAAATTGGTGACAAAATCAGGGTAGTCGCGATATTTGCGCTCGCCATCCTCGCGCATAAAGACAGGCAGTTTCAGCCGTGACCCAAGCTCAATAATGACTTCCTGGAAGGGCTTGCATTCTCCAGTTGGCGGCAGGACAGGAATACGCACACTGTCAATTAGCCCCTCATAAGAGGAAATCGGGCGGTCCAGCATGGACATCACGTCATGGCGTTCCAGATAGGTGGTATCAGGCAATACCAAATCAGCAAAGGCAACTGTTTCAGACTGGAACGCATCCGCGACAATAATGAACGGGATCTTGTATTCGCCGTCCTCATTCTTGTCTTTCAGCATGTCACGGACATCTGCCGTATTCATCGAAGAGTTCCAGGCCATGTTGGACATGAAGAAAAACAGGGTGTCGATCGGGTAAGGATCGCCGCGCCAGGCATTGGTAATCACATTTTGCATCAGGCCGTGGGCTGAAAGCGGATGCTCCCAAGAAAAGGCCTTGTCTATCCGCATTGGCTCGCCGTCATCATCAACCATCAGGTCTTCAGGCTCGGTTGGCCAGCCCAGCGGCGCACCTGGCAGGGGGGTATTGGGCTTGACCTGGTCCCAGCTGGTAATGGTCTTGGGACAGGGCGGAATTGGGCGCGGGAAGGGAGCCTTGTGGCGGAAGCCGCCAGGACGGTCAATAGTACCAAGAATAGACATCAGGATCGACATGGCACGGATGGAATGGAAGCCGTTGGAATGGGCTGCTAGGCCGCGCATGGCATGAAAGGCAACCGGGTTTCCTGTAATGGTGCTGTGTTCCTCGTCCCAACAGTCTGTCCAGGCAATAGGCAGTTCGATCTTGCGGTCACGCGCAGTAATGCCCATTTCATAGGCCAGACGGCGAATGGTTTCGGCAGGGATGCCTGTAATGCCTTCTGCCCATTCAGGGGTATTATCTTCAACGCGCTCTTTGAGAAGTTGGAACGCAGTTTTGACAGGGGTGCCGTTTTCAAGGACATATTCGCCCATCAAAAAGGGCTCTACACCTGGCGTATGGTTGGAGACTGCCTTGTCAACTTCACGGTCCCACCACAACTTGTTTTGCGGCTCAAAACAGCCTTCTTCTTCGGGAGTGTAAAAACGGCTGAACATGCCATATTCTTCACTGTCCTCATCCTGGTTCACCAGGTCGGGAGAGTTGGTATAGCGTACTAGGAAATCGCGGTCATACAGCCCGGTCTTGATCAGTTCATGGATCACGGCCATAAAGAAAGCACCGTCTGTACCAGGCTTGATTGGTACCCATTCATCAGCAATGGCCGCATAGCCTGTACGCACTGGGTTAATGGCAATAAACTTGCCGCCATTGCGCTTAAATTCAGTCAGTTCTGTCTTGAGCGGGTTGGAATGATGGTCTTCAGCCGTGCCGATCATAAAGAACAGTTTTGCCCGTTCCAGGTCAGGGCCGCCAAACTCCCAAAAAGAGCCGCCAATGGTATAGATCATGCCAGCCGCCATATTGACGGAACAGAACCCGCCATGGGCGGCATAGTTAGGCGTGCCAAAATTCTTGGCAAACAGGCCAGTCAGAGCCTGCATCTGGTCGCGGCCTGTAAACAGGGCGAGCTTTTTCGGGTCAGTGCTGCGGATATGACCAAGACGCTCTTCCATAATGTCAAAGGCCTCGTCCCAACTGATTTCTTCAAAATCATTGGCCCCGCGTTCTGAACCGGGACGGCGGCGCAATGGCTTGGTCAGGCGGGCAGGGCTATATTGCTTCATAATACCTGAAGAGCCCTTGGCACAGATTACACCCTTATTCAGCGGATGGTCAGGGTTGCCCTGGATGTACCGTATCTTGCCCTCTTCCAATGTGACGCGGATGCCGCAACGGCAGGCGCACATATAGCAAGTGGTATTCTTGACTTCGGTATGTCCAGTCTCTGTGGCTTTTGTCATAACGTACTCAACCTAGGTAAATTTGCTGTCTTTGTGATCGTAATGGCTACATACGGGATTAAATGCGAATATCTGAATATTTGATGCTTTTAAAGGAAAATGGCTGATAAGTATAGATGCGGACACAAATTTTTGTTTTTTCCTTAATGCCAAACTGTTGGGCAGGCTTGGTCAAACCTGGTTGGGATTGGATAGCTGGTGTGGCGGTCTCTTGAAACTGTGGCCTGCTTTATGTATGGTGAAATATCATTTGATATTTTGTTGGGTCTTTTGGAGGCTGTGCTTTAAATATGCCTGAAAGGTTGTTTGGTAAACTAAAGGAGGCTGAAAGGCCTTTTGGTCGTGAAGGCGAAGCGATAGGGTTTCATGAAATCAGTAATTTTCCCCTTAGCAGGGTGATCTTGAATACTGGAAACCAACCAAAAATAAAGCTGTTTTTTGATGCTGCTTCCGAAAATGAATTCCTGAAGGGATTTTATGAGAATATCCTCCTTGTTTATGTTGTTGATGGTAAGGGGAGCTTGATCTTGGCAATTGAGGAGCTTTTCAGGAATGACAGCCAAGACGAGAGGTCGGAAGTGAAGTCTGGTGTGGCCAGGTTTGTTGATCATGGCCCCCATTTTGGACTGCCTAAATTGGGACACCCCTCTTTGTTACCCTTGGGGAGTAAACAGGCACGATTAGCTGGAGAAATTTATTATAGGGATGGTGTCTGGTTTATAAATGACTGGAGTGGACGCTATACGCGACCTGGCAGTGATAATCGTCAGTATATCGAAAATGTTGTTGCGCAGTTGTAACTCCCCAGCTTGTTTTAGGTGCATTAACTAATTGATAAATAACGATAAAAACAAATCGTTATTTTTAAAACTACTAAAATATGATCATTTTTCCATTAAAAAACAGGATTTTTAGACTGTATTCCGCTTGAAACCG
>JAJRRF010000098.1 GCA_024279735.1 Alphaproteobacteria bacterium | reverse complement strand
TTCGCATCCTTCAAATATTTCTTGATCGTATTACGCGATATCCCCGTACGCCGACTAACTGACCGAATACTCTCACCATCACGCAAACTCAAACGCCGTATCTTTGCTGCACTTTCCATGAATATCACCTGTGGAATGCTCCGCTCTCAAATACGCGGATGTTATCAGAAACAGGTGGGTCAATTTTAAACGCCAATGACCCACCAAAGTGGGTCAATTTTGCATGACTATTAACACTTGACTAGGGACAATAAGGCCAAAATTCTAGAGCAAAATGGATTTAATTCTCAATCATTTTTTGCTCCAGAGTCCTTATGGTCGTATATTTTAACCAGACAAGCCGCAGGCGACTTGTCTTCATTATGCTCTAGCGTTTCTTTTTCTTTTTGGTCTTAGCCTTAGCCTCTGCAACATTTCCGCGAGAAGTCCGTTTCAGGCCATCGCGCGCCTCAACCAGCCTAGAGTTGAGTTTCAGGGACTGGCGATAATTCTTGGCTGCGTCCTTGTTGCGCCCAATGGTTTCATAAAACTGTCCCCTGGTGGCGTAAAGCTCGCTGTTGCTCTTGTTGATCTTAATGGCTGTATCCAGGTCGATAATGCCGGCATTGACCTTGTCCATTTGGTAATAGGCCCAGGCACGGGACAAATAGACATTATAGTCCTGGGCATTTACGGAAATGGCCGCGCTGTAGTCGTCAATTGCCTTGTCAAACCTGTTGAGGATCTGGTGGGTGTCGCCACGGCTGATAAGGGTCTCGAAATTCTCCCTGTCATGGGACAGGATAAAGTCATAGTCCTGGACAGCCTGTTTATATTTCTCTTTTTCGCCGTAAGCCGAGGCTCTATTTGTATAGGCCAGTAGCAGGGCTTCGCCTGTTTCCAGTTTTGAGTTGATCAGCTTCTTGCAACTTTTTATCCTGGTTTTGGCATTCAGGCTGTTACAGCCTGACCACATTTTCTTGAGCTTCTTTTCCTGCTTTGGTGTGAGGACTGCCACAAATTTTTTAGGTGTGGTTGCTTTCTTTTTCGGGGCAGGGGCGTAATCAGGTGTCGTATCTTTGGCTTGTGCAGCTATGATGCCATTTTTCGGCGCACTGACCTCGTCTGCCTTATATTTCATAAATAATGCAGTACTGGTAATGACTGTCACAACGAGACTGAAAAGGGAAATAATGTTCCAAACACGGCTACTCATACTCAACTCCACTGGCAGGCTTTTCTGGCCTGCAATCCAAAACAATTAAAATTTTCTTTGCGCAATGCATCTGGGATGCTTTTTGGACAAAAGAATAGGGTAAAAAAAATCTAATTACTCTTCTGATGACTCTCCTGCAATTTTCTTGCCAGTATTGATAAATACATAAATAAAGATAGATAGAATATTTTTTGTTTGTAAATAATTAAGAAATATAACTTGTATTAATATAGTATTTACTAATGAATATATTAAGTAAATAAGTAATTTAAAGTTAAGAGGTTGCTTTTCTGAAAAGTACAACCAAATATCAAAAGCCCTGGGACAAGGATATTGGTTTTGGCTGTATCATCCTGAAAAAAAACTTGATTCCAATGGCTGTTTCGGGCTTTTAGGACTGGACAACAGGTTCGCAGCAACGAGCCTGCCAGCCCCTTGAGACGAGATGACAGGTTCACAGCTATGCATGATAAAATCCTTATTATTGATTTTGGTTCCCAGGTTACACAGCTGATTGCCAGACGGATACGTGAAAGCGGGGTCTATTGCGAAGTTGTCCCGTTTAACCTGGCAGAACAGGCGTTTGCAGAATTCAAACCGCGCGGTGTTGTCCTGTCTGGCGGCCCTGCCAGCGTGATTGATATGGATACCCCGCGTGCGCCCATGAGCATTTTTACAGCAGGGATTCCTGTTTTGGGGATCTGTTATGGCCAGCAGACCATGGTGGAACAGCTTGGCGGCAAGGTAGAAGAGGCCACCCACCGCGAATTTGGCCGCGCCGATATTGAGATTGTCGAGGATAGTCCATTATTTGAAGGATTTTGGCAGAAGGGGGATTGTGATGACCATGTCTGGATGTCCCATGGTGATACAGTTTCTGCTTTGCCTGATGGCTTTGGCGTTATTGCTGTTTCAAAACATGCGCCATATGCGGCGATTGCTGATGAAAGCCGCAAATTTTATGGTGTCCAGTTTCATCCTGAAGTGGTACACACCCCGCGCGGTACCCAGCTCTTGAATAATTTTACCCATAAGGTGTGTGGCTGTTCCGGTGACTGGACAATGGCAACATTCAGGGAAGAGGCAATTGCCAAGATTCGTCACCAGGTCGGGGCAGGGACTGTGGTGTGCGGCCTGTCTGGCGGGGTGGACAGCAGCGTTGCTGCCGTCCTTATCCATGAGGCTATCGGCGAGCAGCTGCACTGTATCTATGTTGATAATGGGCTGATGCGTGAGGGTGAGACCGAGGAAGTCGTCTCGCTGTTTAAGGATCACTATAATATCCCGCTGATTGCAGTTGATGCCCGCGAAACCTTCTTGTCCAAGCTTGATGATGTGGATGACCCAGAAAAGAAACGCAAAATTATTGGCGGCCTGTTTATTGATGTGTTTGACCATGAGGCCAAGCAGCTTGGCGGGGCTGACTTTTTGGCGCAGGGTACGCTCTATCCAGATGTGATTGAAAGCGTCTCCTTTACAGGCGGGCCGTCTGTTACCATCAAGTCCCACCATAATGTGGGCGGACTGCCGGAGCGGATGAAAATGCAGCTGGTTGAGCCATTGCGCGAACTGTTCAAGGATGAGGTGCGTGCCCTTGGCCGTGAGCTGGGTATTCCCGAAGCCTTTATCACCCGCCATCCTTTTCCTGGGCCAGGCCTGGCGATTCGTGTGCCAGGCAAGTTCACCCGTGAAAAGGTCGAGATCTTACGCAAGGCTGACACCATTTATCTGGATGAGATCCGCAAGGCTGGACTGTATGATGAGATTTGGCAGGCTTTTGCCGTCCTTTTGCCTGTGCGCTCTACAGGTGTGATGGGCGATAGCCGCACCTTTGACTATGCGCTTGCCCTGCGCGCTGTGACTTCAACGGACGGCATGACCGCGGACTATTATCCCTTTGAGCATGACTTTTTGGGACGCACTGCCACCCGTCTCATTAATGAAGTCAAGGGCATCAACCGCGTGACCTATGACATCACCTCCAAGCCCCCTGGCACAATTGAGTGGGAATAGATAACCCCAGTCTCGTTTAAGGAGACAGTTAACACATTGATATATATCTTTGTCATCCTGAACTTGATTCAGGATCCATAATCCCAGGATTTTGTTATGTTTTTTGGGTATTCATTTTGCCTCACTTTACCTTTTGGGGTTATGGATTGTGGATCAAGTCCACAATGACAAGGGGATTGGTAGCAAATTCTTGGCCTTTAAGCATCCTTTGTCTTATCACTGTTGTAGTCACAAACCTACCCTAAGGCTACCTTTAGCTTATCCTGTTGCCGTTTGACTTCAGGGTAGGGGGCATCCTCAGTTTTCTTTTCTTGCAGTAACTTTTCAATACGGCATATCAGTTCTTCCGGTTCAAAGGGTTTGGCAAGGTAGTCATCCATGCCGGCCTCAAGGCATTTTTCCTTGTCGCCTGACATGGCATTGGCTGTTGCGGCAATAATGGGAATCTGGTTGAGCGAGGTCGGCAGGGCGCGGATAGCGCGGGTGGCTTCTCTTCCGGACAGGTTAGGCATATTAATGTCCATAATGATCAGGTCAAAGTCATATTCCTGAACCATCCTGACAGCCTCTGCGCCGTCATCAGCAATTTCAACGCTATAGCCTGACTTGCCCAGGATCATCTGGATCAGTTTTTGGTTGATGGCATTGTCTTCAGCGACCAGGATATAGCCCTGTGATGCCGGTTCAGAAGCATTGGACAGGTGTGATTTGTCCTTGCCAGCTATATCCTTGTTCCTGCCATAGTCCGCAGGGGTGTCAGTATTCAGCAATGTGTAAAGCGTTTGCAGCAAATGTTCTTGTTGGACAGGCTTGGGGGCAATGGCATCAAACCCCTTGGATTTGCAATAGTCGAGTGATGTGACCCCGGCTGAAGAAGACAGGATCAGGGGGATATGCCGATAAGCGGGGGTTGAGCGCATTTCCCGAGCCAGGAAAAATCCGTCCTGTTCCGGCATAAGGTGGTCAATAATCGCAATGTCAAACTGCTTGCCACTGGCTCGTGCTTCACGCAATGTTTCCAGGGCACTCTGGACACTCTCAACGGCCACAGACTTCAGGCCATAACTTTTCAGCATCTGGGTGAAAAAGCTGCGGTTGATCTTGTTATCATCGACGACCAAAATATTGCAGCCATGCAGGTTTGTGATGTGATATTGGTTATAAAGTGTTGCTGATGGCGGCGACAGTGGCGCGAGGGGAATTTTGCACGAAAAGGTGCTGCCCTTGCCCTCTATGCTTTCGGCATTGATCGTGCCGCCCATGAGATGGGTCAGTTTCTGGCTGATGGACAGACCCAGCCCAGTGCCGCCGAACCTGCGGGTTGTGGAGCTGTCAGCCTGGGTGAATTCCTGGAACAGGTGAGACTGTATTTCCTGTGAAAAACCAATGCCTGTATCAATCACATTGAAGGTAATCTCAATCTTGTTATCTGCACTGGTGTCTGTTTGGCCAGCTTTTGTTTGGCCAGCAAGTACCTGAAGGCCAACTGTGCCTGTATCTGTAAACTTGACTGCATTGCCGATCAGGTTGTTGAGGATTTGAGACAGGCGGGTGTAGTCACCTGAAACCATGGCAGGAAGGGCAGGGTCGATAAAAATGGACAGGTCTATCCCCTTGAGGGCAGCCTGCGCCTTAAAGACATTGGCACAGCTGTTGACCAGCTCTTCAATTTCAAACTCCAGGATTTCCAGCTCTAAATGGTTGCTCTCGATCTTGGAAAGGTCAAGAATGTCATTGAGGATAGACAGCAGGCTGTTGCCTGAATCTGTGATGATCTGGACAGCTTCCTGTTGCGTACTATCAAGCGTGCTGTTTTTAAGGATACTGGCAAAGCCAAGTATGCCATTCATGGGAGTCCGTATCTCATGGCTCATTGTTGCGAGAAAATGCGACTTTGCCCTGTTGGCCTGCTCTGCCAGCTCTTTTTGTTTCAGGGCCTCGTCATGGAGTTCATGCATTTCTTCAGAAACAATATCCATCGACCGCTCAAGCTGGTGTCTGACCCGGTCAGATTCGTGATAGGCATCACTGATCAGGTCAAGCAGGAGCATTGCTGAATCCTCCCCTGTCCTCTCTGACTGCTTGCTTGCTTTTTTGACTTGGCGTTGCAAAAGCGGATGCATGGCTTATTTCTCCGATAGGGTCGTGATTGTCATTGTCTGGTTATGCAGTTCGCTGGCCCCTGAGCTTAGGTTGGGACACAGTTCCCCGTAAGAATAGAACCCGATTTGGCTGGTGTCGCGACCCAGGGTGTCCTGGACTTCCTCAACCTCTTCATAAACGCGTTGGCCTAGCATCAGTGTGCGGCCAATGCAGCTGACCAGAATGGCAAGCCTGTCTGAATTGGGGGTTTCGGCAGTATCCTGCCCAAGTTGACTGGCAGCCTCCCCGGCACCCTGGATAATATTGTCATATGTTCCTGTCATCAGTTGGGCTGCATAGCCTTCCGGCATATTTCCGGCAAAGGTCATGCTTTGTGTTTCCTCATCTACAGCAAGGATTGTCCTGACAACCTCTTCGCCTGTCTTGGCCTGGCCAACTTGCCATATCTTGATGGGATAAAGTAGGGCACTGCCTGGCAGTTTCTTGGCCTCGTCCCCAAGATAACGCTTATAGAGCTGGAGGGCAGGTTTGCCGTCAAGTTCATAAAGGACATTGTCTTTTGAGCGGGTGATGATGCGTTCTGGCCCAAAGGTATTCCAGCCCCCGCCATAACTGTGGTCAAGCACAAGGCGGTCGCCATAAAACCCGACAGCTGAGACCAGGCCGCTTTGCAAGACATCATTGACCCCAACTAGGGTTTTTTTGAAGTCAGCCCCGTCCCCTGCCAGTCCGCCAGAGATTGGGATGTTGGAAGAAATTTTGGATTTCAGCCCCTGGATGAGTTGGCTGCCATTGACAGTCAGTCCTTCAGAAAGAATAAAAATGCCACGCAGGTCTTTTTGCTCAAGCGCGTTGGCCAGAAATGCGCCCGTCTCGAAGGAGGTTTCCGGTTTGTCGTTTTGGGCAGAAGCAATCCTGACAGTGCTATGCTCAAATAAAATGGCAGTGGCAACACTCTGGGTGTCGAAATAGTCATCATCCTGGATCTGTCCGCCAGTTGTGCAACCGGTCACAATAGCATCAGGGAACTGTTTCCTGAGTTTTTGGAAAGAGGCTTCCAGTCCTTGCTGCGAAGGGGAAAGAAAAGCCAGCACTAGGTCGGGCGACAAGCCAGACAGGCTGTCCTGTCCTGCATTGGCAGCTTGCCAGTTTCCGTCATGATATTGGAGCTGTGTGGTTTTCAAGAAATTGTCCCCGTTCTCTCTAAAACGATATAGTACTGCCTTGTTGGGAGAGAATATGGGGGAATAAGGTTAACAAAACCTTATCTGTCTGGTTTAGGTGTTAAGGTTTGTTTTGCTAAATGGCAAAAAGCCTGGCCAATACACGATTGGCCAGGATTTCTTTTGTGTGTGCTATGTTTCAGCTGTCCTATTTTGCAACACGCAGATTGATCAGTTCCAGGGTAATGTCCCTAAAGGCCTGGGTCAATGCTGTTGCGGATGTTGCGTCATAATAGTTTTCAGGATCTGAAGCACATGTTTCCAGCATTGATTTTGTGGGTGCGTCAGTCACCTGAAAGGCAACAGTGTAAATCTTGATACCCTTGGCCTTGATGTTGGTACAGGCTGTTGCTGTCAGGCCGTTGGATATTGCAGTTTTCGCTGGATCCAGATTATTTGTTCCAGAGAAATAGGCACTGTTATGATAAGGGTAAGAAGGGTAACGTGTATTCTCCCCGTCTGTCATCAAAACCATAACCTTTGTCACCTTTGTATTTGTATAAGGCTCGCCCTGGTCAAATGGTTCTTGGTCTGACAGTAACCGCCATCCCCACATTAGACCGTGCGGAATATAGGTCGCACCGTCTGCGTTCATGGCAGAGATATTGTTCAGTATGGTGCTTTGGCTATCTGTCAACGGGGTGACTTTTTTCGGACAGGCATAGTCTCCCCATGTGATGATGCCCGGTATCTTGGTGGTGGGGGTGGTATAGATGTCATCCTCGGTATTGTGTGGCACATCCCTGGAGCCGACGCAGCCGTCCCATGTTTTACAGACTTCTGAGCCATAGGCAGAAGGTGGGCAAGTGCCGTTACTGCCGCCTGTGGTACAGGCATAGGGGTTGCCCTCATTGTCATAGCAGGTGGTCGGTGTGCCAGAGGTTCCGCCAGAACATTGTTCGGGGTGTATCAGGGGCTTGTAACATGAAGGAGCAGGAACCTTGAGCCAGTTCTTGCCAGCCTTGTCTATCCCAACATTGACATAGCGTGAGAACGGGGCAATGCCGACCTTAACATTGTTGGTTGCGCCGTTATTTGCCATAACAGTTGTCACCAGATCAGACGCTGCTGTTTTCAGGGTGTCAATCTTGCCTGGTTTGTCCATTGAGCCAGTATTGTCCAGCACCAGAACCAGTTCCAGGTTTTTAGTGTTGGCAGTTACCTGCGAGACCACATCAATCGGCATTTGGTCATGGCCAATAATCTGCATAAAGGTGGTTGGTATGGTAGAGGATATTGTGCCCTTAATATTGTTATCTGGCAATACCTGGGCAGTGATTGTAGGGGGCGGCAATGCCTGGCCAACCCAGTTGGCATTAAAGTTAGCCTGGGTTTTGGCTGAAACATCAATGGTTTTGTCATAGGCATATTGCTGGGCAGTCATCAGCAGGGCAATGTCAAGTGCCTCGGCAGCTTTTGAGCGATAATTGGTGGCACGCAGGAAGTCAATGGCAAAGCCAATCATGATCATGAGGGGGACAATGATAAGTGCCAGGATCATGGCAACAGAGCCCTTGTCGTCCTTGCTAAACGTTCTAAAACTTTTTTTATCTACAGAGGGGGTTATTGTCATGGCTAATCCTATTCAAGAAGAGTGTTGTTCCCCCTATAAATAGTATAAATTAGTATAAATCCCCTGACCGTTATCAGTTAACAAGCAGTAAAAATACTGTTACTAATTTTAGACATAATAATTGGTAAAAATTGCGCTGTTACGTTAACCTTGTTTGGATGGAGTAAAGTTCAGTCATCTTCCCGATAGATTGTCTGGCGGTAGATATTGCCACCATCCTTATCATCTTTTCCTTCAGTTTTGCCGCTCTGGACAAATTTTGAGATAAGGGCAATCATGACGATAGCCAGTATTGG
The DNA here is from genome assembly GCA_024279735.1 of Alphaproteobacteria bacterium. Lineage (GTDB taxonomy): Bacteria > Pseudomonadota > Alphaproteobacteria > Rhizobiales > JAJRRF01 > JAJRRF01. The sequence continues at coordinate 455 of JAJRRF010000098.1, read as the reverse complement.
GACAATAATGAGCCAAAATAACATAGTGTTAAACCTTTTATAAATCAGTATCGTGTCAAGCCAGACATAACCATTCTATGTGGCAAAATCTATGCTGTGGGTAATGTTACGTAATAGACGATAATTATGGCCATCGAATGCCTAGTGCAAAATGCATTTAATCTCGATCATTTTTTGCTCCAGAGTCCTTATTGGTCGCATACTTTAACCAGACAAGCCGCAAAAGACTTGTCTTCATTAAGCTCTAGCATAATCCTGATATTATAAAGCGGGACAACAATCCACATTGTTTATACTTTATGGTGCATAATGTTTGCCATAGGGTATAGGCTCATACCTATCCCCTTAATTAAGGCTCATATTCATTGTATTCTCTGTTGTTAATAGTTTAGGGAGAATATGACATGACAGAAGACCATAAGAGAGAGCTTTGGGAAGATTTTCCGAAAGATTTA
>JAJRRF010000097.1 GCA_024279735.1 Alphaproteobacteria bacterium | reverse complement strand
CCCATACTGTTCCAGAAAAGCAGTGATGCTTAACCCTTTTTGCAATTGAACCGAATTTTGAGCCATATCTATATCTCCTTGTTTTTAAAGAATAATATATTTTTGTGGCTATACAGCGGAAAGGAAGTGGTAATCAGGTAACAATATGCCGCAATTTGGCCTGGGCAAGGCCTTCCAGCATGTCCCGGCAACAGGGCAGCGCAAGACTGCCCGCAACAGGCTTGAGCCATAAACTTTCCTGTTACCAAAAGATGACGAAAGCCAATTAAAACCCAAGGACAATAATCCTGCCATATTTTTGACAGGACTGTGTCTATTGCTAGGGGAGAACAGCCCAACCTAAACCTTTTGGAGTCAAGCCCAATGACGCAACGAACCACACAGCACCACACTGCCCTGACACTGGCCGCAACCTTCCTTGCCTTTTCACTCTTTTCAGGCCAGGCGGCAAACGCCAAGGAAGCAGAAGCACTTGATCCTGCAATGCTGGCGCAGCTCAAAAAGGAGAAGGCCTTTCGCAAAGCCTGCAAGATCAAGATGTGCTCCGCCATGCGCAACAAGATTACAGCAGGGGAGGACATTAGCTGCCCAATTATCAAGACACTGACCAAGACAGACATGAACAAGATGGTGGCTCGCAGCAAGATGAGCTGGCCCTGGGACAAGATTTATTGTGAGTTCCAGCTCAAGCTGAAACGCAACCAACTCGCCGCAGCCCTTGCCGATGGCAAGCATGACATCAAGATGGGCAACCATAATATTAAATGTGACATGTATCGTGGCAATAGCAAGCCACCCTATAAGTTTGACATCAGCATTTCACCCGAAATACAGTTTGAGAATGGCAAGGCTGTTGATGCCAAAGTTGCCTGGGGTAAGATTGTTGCCCCTGTCCTGGCCAAGGCTGCGATCTGGCCAATGACCAAGCTCGACAACAAGATGAACTTTATCAAGAAAGAAATGGTTGCCACCGTCAACAGCTTTGTCACAAAGAAATGTGACCAGGTCAAAGATGAGCTGACCACAGAGTAGCGTTCCAACAAAAAGATACAAAACGACTGATGATCTGGTGACACCATTTCTTGTCTTTAGAGATACCCTTTAGCCCTGTACAATGATCTTGGCATGGACACGGGCGGCGTAGTCTTCATCTGCTGCCTTGAACTGTGCTAGCATCCTTTCCTGGACAGAACCGGTGGCATGAACCAGGCCGCCTGCTATATTGGCCGCAAGCTGGTCTTTCTGGCTGTCATCCATAATCCTGAACAATGCCCCTGCCTGGCTATAATGATCGTCCCCATCTGTATCATAGCGGTTGATCCAGGCGGACTGCTCAACAGGCATTGGCGGTTCAGCCACTGTGCTGTCTGGCGTTGCCTCGCCGTCATTAATATCATTGGGATAAAAATTCACGCTACTGTCCTGGTTCGCAGCTCCATGACCTGTGACTGGGCACATTCCTGCCATTGACCCGTCACGCTGGTTATGATGCACAGGACATTTGGCAGCATTGACCAGGATCTGGTTGCCGTTCGCCCCAACGCGGTATCTGTGGGCATCCTGATAGGCCAGCAACCTGCCCTGCAACATCTTGTCAGGCGAAACACCAATGCCTGGCACAAGGTTTGAAGGGGCAAAGGCAGCCTGCTCGGTTTCTGCAAAATAGTTGTCTACATTGCGGTTCATCTCCAGTTGCCCAACCTCTATCAATGGAAAGTCTGCATGAGGCCAGACTTTTGTCAGGTCAAACGGGTTGATATGATAGTCCTGCGCCTGCTGCTCCGACATGATTTGCACCTTTGCCGTCCAGGATGGGAAATCTCCCCGCTCAATCGCCTCTACCATATCACGCTGCGCTCCGCGTGGGTCAGCTATCGCAGCCTCATCTTCTGTCAGGTTTCTGATGCCCTGGTTGGTCTTGAAATGCCATTTCATCCAACTACGCTTGCCGTCCTTGTCCCAAAAACTGTAGGTATGGGACGAAAAGCCGTGCATATGACGGTAGGAGGCAGGAATGCCTCGGTCTGACATCAATATTGTAACCTGGTGCAAAGACTGTGGATGGTTTGCCCAAAACTCGTACATTCTGGCAGGGTCAGGCAGGTTGGTCTGGGGATGCTTCTTTTGCGAATGGATAAAGTCAGGGAACTTGATAGCATCGCGCAAAAAGAATACCGGGGTATTGTTGCCGACCATATCATAATTGCCCTGGGCGGTATAAAATTTCAGGGCAAAGCCGCGCGGGTCGCGGGCATAGTCACTGCTGTCCTGGCCGCCGCCAACTGTGGAGAAACGGGCGAACACTTCAGTCTGCTGGCCTGGCTGTTGCAAAAAATCGGCTATGGTGACATCGGACATGGCGCGAGTCACAGTAAAAGTGCCATAAACGCCTGTACCGCGTGCATGGACAACCCGTTCAGGAATACGTTCCCGGTTAAAATGAGCAAGCTTTTCAAAGGTATGGTGATTGTCAAAGGTCAGCGGGCCGCGCTCACCTACAGAAATAGAATTATTGTCATCAGCGACTGGCGCGCCAGTGGATGTGGTTAAGGTTTTGCGGGACATGATCTGTTTCCCCTTATTGTTAGGTCGTGGCAATAATGCCGTAACCCTAAAGTAGCGAGAATATCCCTATCTGTGAAATTGATTTATTGATACCTAATGATCTGTTATTTAGATTTATAGCTTCTGGCTTATGCTGCATTTTCCTTCCTTACACCTACCTGCCCTTTTTTCTGCATCACGGGCAGCAACCTTGCCCCATAAGCCAAGGATTTGAACCATACCTATTTTTGACAACAAATAACGGTTGCGGACAATCCAGGGATATATTTTTTGTGCCACTGGCTTGATAAGCGGATGCCCCCACATCGCTGCCATCCGTTTCAGGCCTGCTTTGCGGTACATAATCTCGAATGCCTCAACCCCAATATGCCACTGCCCCTTGCTATCCATTACATGAAGCGCGTTCATCATGTCCTGTTGGGTAATCCCTTCTGCGGCAAAGGGACATTCATCAAAGTCTGCCGCAGAACAGTCCACCAACACCATTTCCTCCTTGTCATCATAAAGTTTGAGGTTATTGATTTCCTGCGAACAGAAGGCGCAGGAGGCATCATAGTAGACAGTAATGCTATCTGGATTTGTCATGGTCAGGCATCCCCTATCGTATCTATATATTTTCCAGGACTACAGCAAACACACTACCAATTCCTGTAAGTTCTGTCAATTCAGAAACTGAAGAACGTATTTTTAATTCTATATGAAAATTGACACAGACTAAAGAATGAGTCTTAACTATAAGGATACATTCTTTGGGGAAAATTCATAAGTCATGCGTCATTCATCACCTTTTACACTCTCTTTTTTCACCTTTTGGTCTTTTTTTACCTTTTTGGCACTTCTTCTCTCTGCTTGCGGCGTGGGTCCGACAACAACAGTGAACAATAATGTTGGGGACAGCCAATGGTCTGGCCTAAACCCTGGCCAAGATGCCATTATCATCGTCTCTAACCACCTCAAGTCAAGTAACCGGAACTCTTCTGTCGGACTGTTTTGGAAACACAACACAACGGGAGATATCTTGCTTACAAATGGGGGTGCTGTCACACCATCTACCTATAGGGTCGCACCGGGGTCCTACACAATAAAACATTTTGAATTTGAGAGTGGCCGCCGAAAATATTCTGGTAGTGTACCTGGCAATATCACCTTTACAGCAAAAAAGGGAAAAATCACCTATGTCGGGCATGTGGACATAAATGCAACAGGGCGCATATCAGCATCAGTCAGGAATATTTCACACGCAGCCCGTAAAGTCGTGGGTCTCAAGGACAAGTCCATGGTTTCAAAAATCAAGATAAGGCTGGCTCACTGAGGGAGACAGGCCATCCTGAAATATTTGGCTACCGCGTTCATACTTATTATCTTTCTTACCGCAGGGCTTTCTTATCTTCCTCCCCTGTTGATAAAGCAACCTGATCTGTGGACTTTCAGTCAGTCTTTCAGGTTTCTTCAGTGTTCCAGTTGATATAAGATTTATTGTTTGCTGCCCATTTTTCGTCTATCTCAACCAAGATTGCGGACACGAGCCTCATGAGAGAGGCTTCATTTGGGAAGATGGGT
>JAJRRF010000096.1 GCA_024279735.1 Alphaproteobacteria bacterium | reverse complement strand
TGATAAATAACGATAAAAATAAATCGTTATTTTTAAAACCACTAAAATATGATCATTTTTCCATTAAAAAACAGGATTTTTAGACTGTATTCCGCTTGAAACCGCGTATTTACGTGAAAAAAGAAGCTGGGGAGTTACGAAGAAAGTAATTCTGCCTTCGGAGTTAGCAGAGTAATTCAATTCTCAGGCGTTACTTCAGCCAGCGATCACATCGCCTGGCTTGACCTTTTCAGATTTCGCAGTTTCCGCCTTTTCAGAAACCTCATCCGCCTCAGCAGCAACAACTTTCTTGCGGCGGCGTGGTCTGGCAGGAGCTTTCTTTTCAGCAGTCTTTGTCGTTGTTGCTTCCGCTGTTTCTGCCCCATCATCAGTGTCTGTCTTGTCATCAGCATCAGCGGTTTTGGCCTTGACTGGAGACCGCCGTCTTGGTGTCCTTTTAGGTTTTTCAGCAACAGGCTTTGTCAAAAAGGCAGGAGCTGGGCCAGAAGGTGTCTCTATTTCAGGTTGTGGTGCAGCAGCAGCCGTATTTTCTGATGTATTGGCTTGCCTTGGATGTGGCGTCTGTTTATTGTCAGCCACAGGCTGTCTGCGTTCATTACTTTGTTCACGCCGCTCATTATTCTTTTTCATACGGTTGGCAGCAGCCTCTTCTTTTTGAGCCTGCGCTGCCATGACAATCCTGTTATAATGTTCAGCATGTTGCAACAGGTTTTCTGCCTTGACCGGATCGCCTGATACATTGGCATCACGCGCCATCGCGTTATATTTATCAGCGATGTGACTTGCTGTGCCCCTGATCTTGACCTCAGGCCCCCTGGATTCGAAATTTTTGGATAAGATATTGTTATTATTGTTATGGGGACGACGGCCACCACCACTACTACTGCGCCCACCACGCCTGTTATTATTGTGCTGTTGTCTGTTAGACTGGTGTCTATTATTTGATTTGTTCATTGGTTTCATATTAAAATCACAGGTTATGGTGTTTTGACCAGCTCCAAATAGTACACAGCTAGACAGACCCTTGACCTAAAATATCATTAGGAAAAGAAAAATATGACTGACTATCTATGTAAGTTTAAAAATTTTTACGAATCTTTTAATATCCGTCCTTAAATAGAAATCCGTAAGATCGTATCCAAAAAATATTTCAACGATTATATCTTAATGATATTCCTCTAAAACACATCTCATGTGTTACTCAATAGTTCATTCCACTATTTGAAGGCTACACTTCATAATAGTCTATTATTGTTATTACTATTTTTATTTATATGAACAGGTTGATGAAAGTCTTAGCTCACATCATGTCAGGAATTAAGATGTTTATTGCATAATAGAAATAAATTCTCATTCTTCCTACATATCAGTGCGTCCAATAATGGAAAACTGTCATATAACTGGAAAGCTATATTCAGGTAACAATGTGCCCTAAAGATGATATTTCTTTTTTCAAGGCAATGTTTTGTGATATATCGCTTTTCCGATGGGTTTTATTGTAATACTTTCACAAGCGATTTGCAAAGTTTTATTTTTCCTGTTTTTAGCATTCACCCCCTTGACTTGGCTAAAATGCAACGATCGACACCTGCAAGGTCATTAAATTTATCAAAGCCAGAGGGGGTGAAACAATCCTCTTGCTCCAGAAAAATCCTCATAACCTCATTATACTGCCCTTCACCAAGTTCAAAAACAACCATGCCCCCTGGCATTAAATAACTGTTAATATCCCTGATAATATCCCGATAGGCTGCAACTCCGTCCTGTCCTCCATCAAGCGCCAGTATTGGGTCATATCCAGCAACTTCCGCAGCCAGTCCTGGAATTTGTCCTGATATAATATAGGGCGGGTGTGAGACAATAAGGTCAAAGCACCCCTTCACATTCTCAAACCAGTTTCCGTCCAGCCATGTCACACGCTGGCTACACCCCAGTAGGTCTGCATTTTTCTTTGCCACATCCAAGGCTTCACGGCTTTTATCCACACCAACGCCCACCGCTTTAGGCCATTCCAACAATAAGGTGAGCAAAATAGCACCTGTCCCGGTGCCCAAATCCAAAATTTTTATATTTTTCTTGTCCTGCAATCCTTTTTGGGAAAGCACAGCCCCAACCAGCGTTTCTGTGTCAGGCCTTGGGTCTAATGTTTGGGATCCGAGCAAAAAGTCCCGTCCCCAAAACTCCTTATAGCCCAAAATTCGGGAAACTGGCTCCCCTTCAAGACGGCGTTTCTGGTAACTTTCTGCAACAAATTGTTGAGATTTTCCAAGCTCAATCTCAGATTGTAAGATAAACTGTTCATGTGTCATGTTGCAGGCATGACATACCAGCAAGCGGGAATCCAGGCCAGGCGTGGCAAGCCCCTGTTCCCGAAAAGTTTGGCGTTGTTGCTGATGAAAAACAGATATTTTCATACATATACTCAGGTCGTTTCTTCCATCGCCGCAAGTTGCTGTTCCTGCTGCTTCGCCAACAAGGCATCCACCATTTCTGCCAGGCCATCACCTGCCAGAATAGCATCAAGTTTATGCAAGGTCAGGCCAATACGGTGGTCTGTCACACGTCCCTGGGGAAAATTATAGGTTCTGATCCGGGCGGAACGATCTCCTGTCCCCACCTGCCCCTTACGGTCAGCGGCACGCTCATCATCTATCTTTTGCCGTTCCAGGTCATAAAGCCTAGACATCATCACCTTCATGGCCTTTTCACGGTTCTTGTGCTGGGACTTTTCATCCTGCTGGATCACAATCAAGCCAGTTGGTAAATGGGTAATCCTGATGGCACTGTCCGTTGTATTCACAGACTGCCCGCCTGGGCCGCTGGCACGGTAGGAATCAATACGCAAGTCCTTGTTCTCAACCTTGACATCAACCTCTTCAGCTTCAGGCAAAACAGCTACCGTGGCCGCGCTGGTATGGATACGGCCACTGGTTTCAGTTTCGGGAACACGCTGGACACGGTGAACACCAGACTCAAATTTCATCCTGGCAAACACATTCACACCGGATATGGAGGCAATGATCTCCTTATATCCCCCCATTGCCGCATCACTGGCAGACATGATGGAAATTTTCCAACCCTGGAGTTCTGCATAACGCTGGTACATCCGGAACAAATCACCCGCAAACAGGGCAGCCTCATCCCCGCCAGTACCTGCTCGCACTTCCAAAATGGCATCACGTTCGTCTGCCTCATCCTTTGGCAACAGGTCAAGCCTGATCTTTTGCTCCAAAACCTCAAATTGTTTTTTAAGACCTGGATACTCTTCCTTTGCCATTTCCAGCATTTCAGTATCCTGCCCCTCGTCCTGCATGATCTCGTCCAGGTCAGCAATTTCTTCCTCAAGCCCCAAAAACTCCTGGATACTTGAGACTACGGGGTCAAGGCTGGAATATTCGCGGGACAGCCTGACAAATGTCTCCTGCGGCGGCCCTTCAGCCAGCTCATCCTGAATAACCTTATGCCTGGCAATCAACGCATTGAGCTTTTCTTTTGGTAACACGGACATTTTTCTTTAAAACCTGTTTCTACAAGGGTTATGGGACAGATATTTTTCATTAACTGTTTATGGCAGGGTTGTCCAATAAAACAGGTCAGAGAGAGAAAAAAGACAATTGTTCCAACCAATAGTTTGGACAGTTTCATGCTGCTATAGTCCCGTAGTTACACAGCTTCTTGAATTCAGGTTGTGATTTAATGGAGTTCAACTCAAAACCTAACATGGAAGAAAAGGTTTTGAGCAGGTGTTCGTTGGATTTTCGTA
>JAJRRF010000095.1 GCA_024279735.1 Alphaproteobacteria bacterium | reverse complement strand
TAAAGGATCAAGAGAGCGCAGTAATTTTGTTTGTCAGTTAGGCTAAAAATGAGCGTATAGCGAGCTATACAAGCATTTTTGAAACGACACGGACGGGCAAAAAGACAAGCTAAATGATTCGGTTATTTTTGAGGGTGTCCTTAGGCCAAGTCTGATATTTTGCTGTATTTTTCAGCAATAAGAAAATAGAAGGCAACGCGGCACTTGTTTTTGTTGCTTGTGCCCATCTGTTCGCAGACTTCCTTAAGAGCCTTGTCAAGATCACTGTCACTGTCACTCAATGCCAGCTTCTTTTTCATGAAACCTTCCCTGATGCGTTCCAGTTCGCTCTTGTCTGAGCAGGCCACCGTTGCAGCATCCCTGGATGTCCGCAGGGCAATGCCCAGATATTTAATGATGTTGGATGTAACAGTTTCATCGTATTTTTTACAAACAGCCTTCACATTTTCGTGGTAGGCGGCATTTTTATCATCAGCCATATTATTTCTCCAGCATTGATAAATTGAGAAGTATTATTTGGTTAGTTCTTAAGATAATGAATTCCGTATTTTTGGCCTGGTTTCATAAAGAAACAATATCCAAAGATCTGGCAAGCATCACTTAAGGAGCGATTCATATAGGAAAATGGTGCTAAAATATAGTTTTTTTGTAGATGGCCGTATCTTGCTGTGGGCGGATTAAAGTTTGCCGTATTTTTTTTGGGGGCAAGGTAGTAGCTATAGCAGGTTTGGCCTGTTTTTCAGAAGTCTGAAATGAAACAGGCGCAGCCAGGAAAATCCTGATTGTGCCTGTAAGCAGATTTTACGTCAAATAGAAATAGGCTGTTGGTTCTAGTTTTTTGGTGGCCTGTTTTTGACTGGGGAGGTGCTCCCTGCACCAAAGGGTGTCATGATGGCCTTGCAGGTTCCCTCTGTCACAAACTTATAGGCATCCCCCTGATAGTCAGTGGTAGACATGCCAGGAATTGGGCCTGCGCCGTCTGATCCGTCATCCTGGCTGGCCTTGGAAATACCGTAGCATTTTTCTTTGCCAGGAGGTGTCTGGGCAAGGGCGGCTGAGGCTGAAAAGGCCAGTGATGCTGCAAATGCTCCCAAAAGGGCTGCTTTTTTAAATGGTGTATGTGTCATATCAGTTGATATCCGTCCCTAAACTGTTTGTTATAAAAATCAGATCGTTAAATCTTCAAGCCCCGTTTGCTTAACTACAGAGTATGCAGAAGCCTTGTGTTTAAATTTTGACCCATCATTCTTTTAGATTTTTTTTGGAATACCCAATCCTATACATTTTTTGGTAAGGCTGTCCATCATGAAGATTGGCCAGGCACGAGAAGCATTGCCCAAAACGGCCTGTTTCAGGATGTTCAGGAAGCAGGCTCATGAATTTCAGATAGTTAGGCTTGCAACAGACAAGAATTTCTGGCATTTTAGCGAAAAATAGGTCAACATTCCTGTCCTAAGTGTGTAACTTCCTGAGTTTTGACAGATATTCATAAAACAGATATTTATAAAACTGTCAGAACATATTTAGGGAACGGGATTTGGGAATGTGATACCAACCCCATTCGGTCGGGTTATTGTCAGGGCAATGCAATGGGGTTCTGACATATAGAACCTGAAGCAGTATCCAGCAATTCTGAACTGACTGAACCATAGGATATTCCCGAAGGATGGGGATATACCTGAAAGATGGCCTTTGGGGATGTTATGTTGTGATCTTTGCTGTACCCCTTTTACGTTTTAACATTATTAGTGTGATACCAGAACATGAACCAGCCAACCAATTTTTCATCACCTGTCTTAAAAACAGCTGCAAAAACGTCTTCTGAAAAGCGGAAGCCTGACGAGCAGGGGCTTTATAACCAGAAAAATGATCATGATGCCTGCGGTATTGGCTTTGTAGCCAACATGAAAAACAAGAAAAGCCACCAAATCATCAAGAATGGCCTGGTGATTTTGGAGAAGCTAGAGCATCGCGGCGCAGTTGGTGCAGACCCAAAGGCGGGTGATGGTTGCGGTATCCTGATCCAGATGCCTCATGACTTTATGACTGCAATGGCAGGCGACCTTGGCTTTGCCTTGCCCCAGGCAGGGTCCTACGCTGTTGCCCATATCTTTATGCCAAAGGATCAGGGCTTGCAACAACAGGTCAGGGATGTTTTTGAGGAAAGTATTTCGCAGCATGGCCACCATTTGTTGGGTTGGCGCGCTGTGCCTGTTGACAATAGTGATTTGGGTTATTCTGTCTTGCCGACGGAACCGGATCATTTTCACCTGTTTATCAGGCGCGGGGCGGAATGTCCTGGGGAAGACGAGTTTGAACGCTCGCTGTTTGTCATGCGCAGGATTGCCGAGTTGCGTCTCGCCAAGATGGCGGAAGACAATGAGGCTTTGGGCGACTTTTATGTTCCCTCCATGTCATGCCGTACCTTGCTTTATAAAGGCATGTTATTGTCCACCCAGATCGGAGCTTATTTTAAGGATCTGACAGATGAGCGGATGACATCAGCCTTGGCTCTGGTTCACCAACGTTTTTCGACCAACACATTTCCGACCTGGTCTCTTGCCCACCCGTTCCGTATGATTTGCCATAATGGTGAGATCAATACAGTGCGCGGTAATGTTAACTGGATGGCGGCGCGCCAGGCAACCATGAAATCCTCTGTTCTTGGCGATGACCTGGAGAAAATTTGGCCGCTTTTGCCAGAGGGACAATCTGATTCTGCCTATTTTGACAATGCGTTGGAACTGCTGGTTCAGGGCGGCTACTCCATGGCACATGCCATGATGGTGCTTATTCCTGAAGCCTGGGGCAAAAATCCGCTGATGGATCAGGAAAGGCGTGCCTTTTATGAATATCATGCTGCTGTCATGGAGCCCTGGGACGGCCCGGCTGCTGTGGCCTTTACAGATGGACGGCAAATCGGTGCTACCCTCGACCGTAACGGGCTGCGTCCTGCCCGCTATCTGGTGACAGATGATGACATGATTATGCTGGCCTCTGAAATGGGAGTGTTGCCAGTGCCAGAAGAAAAAATTATTACCAAATGGCGGCTTCAGCCTGGCAAGATGTTGCTGGTTGATTTGGAAGAGGGACGGATCATTTCTGACGAGGAGGTCAAGGCCCAGGTTTCTGCGCTGCATCCTTACCAGGATTGGCTGAGCCAGTCACAGATCAAGATTGATGAGCTGCCGGACAGCATGTTTGAGCAGAAAAAGAGCAAGATTGACCTGCTGGATCTTCAGCAAACTTTTGGCGTGACCCAGGAAGTTGTCAAGATGCTGATGTTGCCAATGCTCTCCAGCGGTATGGAGGCGATTGGTTCTATGGGGACAGACACCCCTGTTTCGGCTTTGTCTGACAAGTCAAAACTGCTGCATACCTATTTTAAGCAAAACTTTGCTCAGGTGACCAATCCCCCGATTGATCCTATCCGTGAGGAACTGGTGATGTCGCTGGTGTCCTTTGTCGGGCCGCGTCCAAACCTGCTTGACCCTGAACATGGGGCTGTGGATAAGAGGCTGGAGGTGTCCCAGCCTGTGTTGTCAAATGACCAGCTCAACAAGATCCGTGAAATTGGCGAGATCGGGGATAACCATTTCCAGACCAAGACACTTGACATTACCTATGATGCAAAGCGCGGTGAAGAGGGGATGGCGCAGGCTGTTGAGGATTTGTGCCACAAGGCAGAACGTAGCCTGTTTGAGGACAATAATATTATTATCCTGTCTGACAGGCTGGTCAGTGCCAAACGCATCCCAATTCCGTCTCTGCTGGCAACGGCTGCGGTTCACCATCACCTGGTTCGCAAGGGTTTGCGCACCAGCGTTGGTCTGGTGGTCGAGACTGGCGAAGCGGCTGAAGTCAACCAGTTCTGCACATTGGCAGCCTATGGGGCTGAGGCGATTAATCCCTATGTTGCCTTTGATATATTAGAAAACCTGAAAGGGCGTGAACTTGAAGATGGCCTGACTCATGAACAGGCTCTTGATAACTATATCAAGGCTGTGGGCAAGGGCATCAAGAAGGTCATGTCAAAGATGGGAATCTCAACCTATCATTCCTATTGCGGTGCGCAAATTTATGATGCGGTTGGCTTGTCCCAAGGCTTTATTGATAAATATTTTACAGGGACTCAGACCCAGATTGAGGGGGTTGGCCTGTCCCAGATTGCAGCAGAAACCTGTAAACGTCATTATCTGGCCTTTTCGGGTGACCCAGTGCTGGCAAAGATGCTCGATGTTGGTGGTGACTATGCCCAGCGTGTGAGGGGGGAACGTCATGGCTGGCATACGGATACTGTTTCCCTGTTGCAACATGCTGTGCGCGGCAATGCAGAAGAAAAGTACCGTGCCTATGCCAAAGAGGTCAATGATCAGTCTGAAGCCCTGATGACCCTGCGCGGCATGTTCCGCATTCGTGGCGGATCAGAAATGGGGCGCAAGCCTGTGCCAATTGACAGCGTTGAATCTGCTGCTGAAATTGTCAAACGCTTTGCAACTGGCGCGATGTCTTATGGTTCTATTTCCCGTGAGGCACACACGACCCTGGCCATTGCCATGAACCGTATCGGGGCGAAGTCCAATACAGGTGAAGGCGGTGAGGAGACTGACCGTTTCCAGCCTTTGCCGAACGGTGACCTGGAGCGTTCTGCAATCAAGCAGGTGGCTTCTGGACGCTTTGGCGTGACAACAGAATATCTGGTCAATGCAGACATGATCCAGATCAAGATTATCCAGGGTGCGAAGCCTGGTGAGGGCGGCCAGTTACCTGGACACAAGGTTAATTCTGTCATTGCCAAGGTGCGGTATTCAACGCCGGGCGTTGGCCTGATTTCACCGCCGCCCCATCATGATATCTATTCTATTGAGGATCTTGCACAGCTGATCTATGACCTGAAAAGTGTCAATCCGGCGGCTGATATTTCTGTCAAGCTGGGGTCTGAAATTGGTGTCGGGACTGTGGCCGCAGGGGTTTCCAAATCAATGGCTGACCATGTGACCATAGCAGGCTATGATGGCGGTACGGGCGCAAGTCCGCTGACTTCCATCAAACATGCAGGTTCCCCCTGGGAAATTGGCTTGGCTGAAACCCAGCAGACGCTTGTCAGTAATGACTTGCGTACCCGTATTACGGTGCAGGTTGATGGCGGCTTCAAGACAGGGCGCGATGTGATTGTCGGGGCGTTGCTGGGGGCTGATGAATTTGGTTTTGCCACCGCCCCGCTGATTGCGGCGGGTTGTGTGATGATGCGTAAATGTCATCTCAATACCTGTCCTGTCGGCATTGCCACCCAAGATCCTGAACTGCGCCGTCGCTTTACTGGCAAACCGGAGCATGTGGTCAATTATTTCTTCTTTGTGGCGCAGGAAGTACGCGAACTGATGGCAGAAATGGGCTTTACCCGTTTTGATGAAATGATTGGCCAGGCAGCCTATCTTGAAAAGGATCGGGCAATTGACCACTGGAAAGCCAACGGCCTGGACTTCTCAAAACTGCTCCATGCTGTCGAGCCTGTGGATGGTCATGACCTGTTTAATTCAGGTCGCCAGCAACATAATTTTGATGATACGCTGGATCGCAAGCTGATTGGCCTGGCGCGAGAAGCCCTGGACAGCCAGAAAAGCGTTAAGATTGAGTTGCCGATTGAAAATACAGACCGGACGACTGGTGCCACACTTTCGGGTGAGGTTGCCAAGAAATACGGTCATAAGGGCTTGCCTGACGAAACCATTCATATCACTCTGAACGGGACATCGGGGCAAAGTTTTGGAGCCTGGGTCTCGCGCGGCATCACCCTTGACCTGGTTGGTGAAGGCAATGACTATGTGGGTAAGGGGCTGTCTGGTGGCCGCCTTATTATTCGTCCTCCGGCCAACAGTAAGATTGTGCCAGAAAAATCCATTATTGTCGGAAATACCGTGCTTTACGGCGCGATTTCTGGCGAATGTTATTTTCGCGGCGTTGCGGGGGAACGTTTTGGTGTCCGCAACTCAGGAGCTTATGCTGTCGTTGAGGGCACAGGAGACCATTGCTGCGAATATATGACAGGCGGGGTTGTCGTTGTCCTGGGTGAGACAGGCCGCAATTTTGCTGCCGGGATGTCGGGCGGTATTGCCTATGTGTTTGATGCAATAGGAGATTTTGACAAAAGGTGTAACAAGGCGCAGGTTGAGCTGGGGGCTTTGGCCAAGGGCGAGGTGGCCACAGGAAACAGTGCCGAGGTGTCATTGTCTGATGTTATGGTTGACATGACGGGTCAGGATGAGGAAAGGCTGCATATGTTGGTCTCGAACCATATGCGTTATACAGATTCGCAGGTTGCCCGCAATATCCTGGAGAACTGGCAGGAGATGCTGCCAAAATTTATCAAGGTGATGCCAACAGACTATCGCCGTGCCCTGGAGGAGCTTTCCTTGCAGGATGCCGATGATGACATGATGGAGGGTATGGAAGAGGGTAATGGCTAAGGACACCCGCACAAATAACCGCATCATTTAGCTTGTTCTTTTGCTCGTCAGTGTCGTTTCAAAAATGCTTGTATAGCTCGCTATACGCCCCTTTTGACTTAGGCTGACAAACAAAATTCCTGCGCTATCTGAAGCATCTATTTTTGAGGTTGTCCTAACGTCCATACCTCTTGAACCCTCACCATTTTCAGTCGCGCCAACAGGCGTGGCACTAATTTAGGCCAATGTTTATTGGCATTTTCGTAGGATACAGGATTGCTTGATGGGAAAAATTACTGGTTTTCTTGAGATAGAGAGACATGACAGGACTTATAAGCCGGTTTCTGACCGGACCAGACACTTCAAGGAATTTGTGATTCCTTTGGACGAGGAAGAGGTTGTGCGCCAGGCAGCCCGCTGTATGGATTGCGGTGTGCCCTATTGTCATACTGGCTGCCCAGTCAACAATCAGATCCCTGACTGGAATGACCTGGTCTATAATGAGGACTGGAAGGCGGCCTGTATCAATCTGCATTCCACCAATAATTTTCCTGAATTTACAGGCCGGGTCTGCCCTGCGCCCTGTGAAGAATCATGCACCCTGAATATTGAAGACATGCCGGTAACGATCAAGACGGTGGAATGTGCCATTGTTGACAAGGGATGGGAACAGGGCTGGATAAAGCCAATGGTTGCCCCAGAAAAGACGGGTAAGAAGGTGGCTGTTATTGGCGGAGGCCCGGCAGGAATGGCGGCAGCGCAACAATTGGCCAGAGCTGGACATGATGTCCATCTTTATGAAAAAAATGCCAGGGTTGGTGGCTTGCTGCGTTATGGCATCCCTGATTTTAAGATGGACAAGGCCTTGCTGGATCAGCGCGTTGGCCAGATGGAGGCTGAAGGTGTGGTGTTTCATTATAACGCCCATATCGGTGCTGACATCTCCATAGCCGATATTGAGAAAGAATATGATGCTGTCCTGTTGTCAGGCGGGGCAGAGCAGCCACGCGACCTGCCTGTAAAGGGGCGTGACCTTGAGGGCGTGCATTTTGCGATGGATTTCCTGACCCAGCAGAATAGGCGGGTTTCTGGTGAAGCATTGGGTGATGTCAAAAGGATCAAGGCCAGGAGCAAGAATGTTGTTGTGATTGGCGGCGGTGATACTGGGTCTGACTGTATCGGGACATCTATCAGGCAGGACGCATTGTCTGTGACCCAGATTGAGATTATGCCAAAACCGCCTGAAAAAGAGGACAAGGCGACCGTCTGGCCAGAGTGGCCCATCAAGATGCGGACATCAACCTCCCAGGCTGAAGGGGCAAAGCGGATGTTCTCGCTGATGACCCAGGAATTTTTTGGTGAGGATGGCAAGGTGACGGATGTTGATGTTGTTGAGGTCGACGCGCAGTTCAGGCCGATCCCAGGTACTGAAAAAGTTCTTAAGGCAGATCTGGTGTTGCTGGCAATGGGATTTGTCAATCCCGTCCATGAAGGCATGATCCGGGATTTGGGCCTGTCCCTGACGGAGCGTGGGAATGTTGAGGCCAATGAACAGGACTACAGGACATCAAAAGACAAGGTGTTTGCAGCAGGCGATATGCGGCGCGGCCAGTCCCTGGTCGTCTGGGCAATCCGTGAAGGCCGCCAGGCGGCTCAAGCGATAGATATCTTCCTGATGGGAAAAAGCCTGTTGCCCCGATAAGCGGAAGTGTATGGCATTTTAAACAATTTCCACCTGTTATACCTTCAGGGTCAACACCTATCACTGTCATGCCGCAGAAATGCGGTATCCATGCCGTGAGGTTTGCGCTAAAATGGCAATGTCCGTTTTGGTGTCGTGAGACCCTGTACTGTAAAATTTTTGATTTTTTCATGTTGACAATACATGGATACCGCATCGTAGCGCGGTATGACAGTAGGTGTTGACAACTTTAAGTGTTCTCCCCATTGTCTGCGAAATAAAAACCCCGTAATGCGATGAAGGCATTACGGGGTTTTTTGGTTGTGCTCTGCTTTTGTCTTGTAGCTATGTTATTTCTTCATTCCTGGCTTGATACCTGTCGGTATTGTTGAGCCAGTTCTTGCCGGTACACCAGGTACTGCTGCTGTTGCAGCGGCAGTTTTCTTGTCAGCCTCTGCAATCGGGTCGTCTGACCTGCGTGACTGGCCTTCAAAGAAGGCACCCTGTTCAATGGCCAGCGTCTTGTGGAACACTTCGCCCTCGAACTGGGAGCTAGATTCAAGTGTGACGCGAACGCCATGGATTGAACCGCTGACATGTCCCCTGACCACAACATCATGTGCGCAGATGCCGCCCTTGATATCAGCCTTTTCGCCAACGACCAGGGATGTGCAGCGAATATCGCCCTCAACCTGGCCGTCAATCTGAACCTCGCCCTTGGAAACAAGGTTTCCCTTAAGCAACAGGTCATTGCCAAGGTAGGATGGTGCAGTACCTGAACTTGCAGCTGCTGCCGGGGCAGTTGCCCGTGATGTAATTGCCGGAGCCGAGACTGCTGCTGGAGCGGCCTCTGCCGGGGCTGGTGTACTGGTATTGGCAGCACCTGCCACTCCAAAAATTTCTCCGTCTTTATCCGTTTTTTTTGTAAACATTCCGCACAAACCTCCGATGCGTAACTGATTTAGGTTAACCTTTAGGTCTCGCCCCCAAGTTATTATTGTTAATGACTATTGGCAGGAGGTCAAGAGACCCGGACACATTGCCAGGCCTTGTGATGTAAAATAGTCAGCAATTTCAGTCAAAGCTTTCACCGACAGGCTTTTCACCTGCCTGTTGTCCAGGAGGGTGAATGAAGGGTCAAGGTTCTAAAGGTATTGCTGATTATTGAAGTGATTTAACCCTAAAAATATAGCCTAAATATGACTAATTATTTTTTCTCTCAAGATATGATTACGCAATAAGTGCCATGAGTCAAAATATTGTTTTTGTTTGCCTGCATTTTTTATCTTTGCTCTTCTTTGAACCGTCAGTTATGTGCCTGTGAATGTGGACAGGACAATACTTCTCCAGGAAAACGGTGCAATTATATCACGGTGTTTATACATGCCAGGATAAGGGGCTTTTTTTTGTCTGGCTAAACGGTTATGTTCAAGATTAGTTTTGATGAAATATAGTCGGCAAATTTTTGGTGTCTTTCATTAACCTTATGAAAGTAAGTTGTTACATGTTGAATTTTCTCTAATGGGGCGTTTTAGGAAACATTCTGGATTTTGTTTTAAGTATTCAGGTTTTTAGTCAAACTTATTGTGAAAGTTGGATCTGTATATTTTGAGATTAAGAGAAGATTGTATGCATTCGATTATCCGTTACGGAACTGTATTGTTATTGTTTGTGCCCTTGCTTGCGGGGGGATTTAAGGCTGCGGTTGCAGAATCTATCAAGAGTGCAATGGCACGGGCATACATTGAAAACCCTACCTTAAGGGCAGAGCGTGCAAGATTGCGGGCGACTGATGAGGGTGTTGCCATTGCCCGTTCAGGCTATCGGCCAACGATTACCGGAAATATAGATTATAACAAGACACATACCAGAGTGCGGCCTGACCGTGGAACCAATGGTAGTAATTTGAGCCGTGCCTATTCCATAACCCTGAACCAGCCTATATTCAGGGGATACAGGACTGTGAATGCTGAGGCTGAGGCTGACCTGAATGTTCTGGCAGGACGTTATGACCTGATGAATGTAGAGCAGGCTGTTCTTATTGATGTGGTTACAGCCTATATGGATGTCCTGCGGGACAGGGCGACAGTTGGTTTGCGCAAGCAAAATATTGAAGTTTTGGAAAGACAGTTCAGGGCTACTCAGGATCGCTTCAGTGTTGGGGAGGTTACAAAAACCGATGTTGCGCAGGCGACAGCCAGCAAGAGTGTGGCTCTAGCTGACCTGTCGGTTGCTGAGGCAAACCTGAAACTAAGCAGTTCTAATTACAGAAGGGTTGTTGGGAAAATGCCTGGCAGGTTGCGTTATCCTTCCTCCCTGGAATCCTTGTTTCCCAAAACACTGAATATTGCAATGGACAGGGGCGCGCAGGAACATCCCCAAATTCAGGCAGCCCAATATAGGGAACGTGCTGCCGAATATACTGTCAAACAGATACAGGGAGAGCGTTTGCCTGAGGTCAACCTGTCCGCCAGCTATACCCATACAGATGATCCGAGTATTGGTACGGACAGTACTGATGTAGCTTCGGTTCGTGGAACAGTTCGGATTCCGCTCTATCAGTCAGGTGCTGTCTATGCTCGGATTCGCCAGGCGCGTGAAACAGTAACGCAGCGCAGGCTACAGGTTGATGAGGCACGCCGCCAGATCAGTTCTTCCATTATTGCTGCGTGGGGGCAGCTTAATTCTTCTCGTACCCGGATCAGTGCTGGTAAGGCCAGTGTTGCGGCCAACAAGACAGCCCTTGACGGTGTGCGTGAAGAGGAAAAGGTTGGGCAGCGTACCGTTCTTGATACCCTGAATGCAGAGCAACAGGTACTGAATGCTGAAGTGTCGCTGGTCAGGTCGCGGCGTGACTATTTTGTGGCGGCCTTTACTCTTTTATCTGCGACAGGGCGGCTGAATGTTGTTGATGTCAATGCACCTGTCGGCAAATATGATCCTTCTGGCCATTATGAGGCGGTCAGGGACAAGTGGCGCGGTGCAAGCCTTCCTGGAGAGGAAGGGGCGCAAAAATGCCAGGTGTTTGACCAGCTCAAGGGGTGTTTTGATTAGGTACGGGCTATTTCGCCTAACCGCCGAAGTCTATTGTTCCGTGAGGCGCGATGTCATGCTGGCGTGGTCTTGAAAAGGTTAAGATTAATATAGGCTGGTCTTATTTTTTCCCAAATTAATGTGTTAGGTGTAGGAATATAAATAAAAATATTTAGGTTGCTGGCCTGTCGGGAAGGCGGACTGCACCTGATTAAAGCGGTTCTGAAAAGTGGGTGAGCAAAATAATTAACCAAATTTATAATTTTTGACGCTGTTCAATATAATTATAATGCCTGGCTGTTATACTGCCACAAGATTATTTGGCCTGAACCCCGCTTTTGGTCCCTTGGAGATATCAATATGAGCAACAGGAACAGTTCTGCTGAACCATCTATGGAACAGATTCTCGAATCTATTTCAGATATTATTGCGGATACTGGTGAGGATGGCCAACAGGCCTTGCCAGAGCAGAATGGGATGATGCCAGTTTCACATGCTCCTGTTCCTTTGGGGAATGTGCCTTTTGACAATAGGTTGCAAGCACAGCCAGTATCAACGAATCCTGTCAACGGTTCGCTGACAGACAGGCTGGCCAATATGGATCAGCCCCTTGAAATGCGCCCTGTGCCTGACGCAGAAACCCAGACTCCGCCTAATTTTATGGGTCAGCCAGTGGTGCAAAATGAATATATTGAGCCGATGTCGGTTAATATGCCTGTACCACAGATGACTCCGCACCAGCCAGCGTTGAATAATGGTGGGTTTCCTGTTGAAAGTGCTGAGGATTTTCTTGCCAATAATGCCCAGCCTGGAATGCAGCAGCCACAGCAAATGCCAGCCTCTGTCCCGCAGCCTGAATTCTTTGTTAATCCAGAACATATACCTGCAATGCAGCAACCCGCTTCCCAACAACCACCAATTGAGCAGGCATCAATCCAACAGCCAGTAGTTCAACAGCCTGTGACTCCGCAGTCAGTGGTTCAACAGCAGCCTGTAGAAGTGATGCCGGTACCAGTGGCGGTGGCGGATACCCCGATTGCCCCACCTGTTATGGTGCAGGACGTTGCCCCTGTTGAAAATGTGGTGATGCAGCCAAATGAAGTGACTGCAACTGTGCCAGATGCGTTGCAGCCTTCTGCTACACATGATGTGCTTAATTCTTTTAAACAGGCAGAAGAGCAGGCTATTGCAAGTTCTGAAATGACGACTGGCGTTGTGCCTGAAGCTGGTCTGCTTGATGCTTCCTATATCCCTGCCACGGATTCTGCACCATTGGTTGCTGAACCTATCGGGATACATAGTCCTGTTCCAAACGCAGCAATTGATCAAAATGCTGTGGGCATGGACAATGCACAGCTTGAGGCCGCTGCTTCAGCTGTTGTTACTGAAGGCCTGGCTACGCAGCCTGCCGAAGTTTCTAGTACAGAGGCCGCCACTACCCAACAGCCAATAGATTCCGGGTTTGAAGGGGCTGTCCGCGAAATGATGAAGCCAATGGTCAAAGAATGGCTTGATGCCAACTTGTCGAAACTGGTTGAGGATGTGGTGCGCTCTGAATTGACAGCAGCCCTGACCAAAAAATAGTTTTATCGCTCATAATAATTGCAAAGGTAACTCCCCAGCTTAAATCACCAGCAAGCTAGGGTTTTGCAAGACATCTAGGGTATTGAGTTTTTGTTTTTTGGCTGAGGATATGATGGAGCGGATGGTGGCAAAGGTTTTTGCACCTTCATGGGTACGAAAGCTGCCAG
>JAJRRF010000094.1 GCA_024279735.1 Alphaproteobacteria bacterium | reverse complement strand
TTGGAAGGATTGTCGCCAGGGTACTCGAAAATATGATAAGCCACAAACCAAAATCAATGCGGCAATTGGTGGATGATACCTTCGAATTTCGTTACTTTCAGGATGTTTCATACTAAACCTGAGTTAAAGGGATAGGTATGCGCAGGGGGCTGTATCGGTTACGCCGCATATTGAGAAGCCTCCGCCATCACCGCAGATATTATTAGAGAAATTTCATTTCCTGTGTTGGTGAGGGAACTGGGATGGTATAAAAAACCCAGGGCAAAAGTGAAGTGATCTTCTTTACTTTTGCCCTGTTTGATGTGTATCAAAAAATATACTGAGTATGAACTGTATATTCATATACCGTTCAGTTGGTTTGGTAGATAATGGAGAGCAGACGCATCGGTGATTTTTTATATTAAGGGAAACAAAGTCATGCCCCTCACTCTCTCAGCTACCTCTGACATTCTGGTTAAGAAGAACACTACAAAATTTAGAAACAGGTTGATTTTTAGCTTTATGCTTGTTGCCCTGTTTGTCTCAGGTGCAAATAATGCTGTTTTTGCCAAAAACATGGCCTATTGCACTGCTGCTTCTACCAAGGGCGGACAATACTGGACATGGACAAAAAAAACGGTCCCGACTGCTTGTTATACTGCCTTTACCAAGCTTCTGGACAGTCGTAACAGCGTCAATAATTACTGGAAAGGCACTTACAGCACCACAAAGCTGAACCAGGGCACTTTGAAATGCAAGCAGGGGTCAAAGAAAGTTTATGGCCAGGGTGCAAGTGTTTTTGAAAATGGCCTGAATATGAAAAACCAGCTTGGTTGGAGCGGCTGTTACATGAAAAAAGTAAAATAGCTGCATAGGTTGAACAGTCATTGTTAAAGAGACCCCGTTTATCCAGAAGTGGTTGGCGGGGTGTTTTTTTGGTTATACTAGAGCATAGTGCAGATAAGTTGAATCGACTTATCGAGTTAAGATATGCGACCAATAAGGGCTCTAGAGCAACACTATGACCGAACTTAAATGCAGGTTGCTCTGGCTCACGAAACAAGCGGGTCTAACGATGTTCCGTCTCAAAATCCAGCAGCCATCTCTTGCGGTGCAGGCCGCCACCATAGCCGACCAGAGTCCCGTCGGCTCCAATGACGCGGTGGCACGGAATGATGATGCTGATGCGGTTTTGGCCGTTGGCAGAGGCAACCGCCCTGACCGCCTTGGGGTTGTTTATGGCAATGGCCTGGTCTTTATAGGACCGCGTTTCCCCATAAGGTATGGTCTGCAACATTGTCCAGACTTTTTGCCTAAATTCTGTGCTAGGGGTATCTAGCGGCACGGTAAAGACTTGGCGGCTGCCAGCAAAATATTCTGCCACCTCTTCCGCAAGCTGGCTTAGGTGCGGGTTGTCGCCTGGTAAAATAACCGCGCCAAGCCGCTTACAAAGATCTTGGAACTGGGTTTCCAGCATCCGCCTGTCGGTAAAGTCCAGCAGGCAGACCCCTTTTTCAGTGGCACAGCCGAACATTGGTCCAAGCGGGGTGGTCAGGCGGCTGATATGAATGATGGATTTTGTTTTTCCTGGCTTCAGGCTGGCACTGTCTCCAAATATGGAACGGTAGGAGGCGTTAAAGCCGCTTAAGGACTCAAAGCCATTGTCGAAGGCAGTATGTGTGACCGTTTTCCCTTTGGAAATTGCCTGAAAGGCAACGCCAATGCGCAACATCCGTTGGTAGGCGTGAAAGGTCATGTTGTGGTGTTTCCTGAACCACCGCCTTATTGTGGCTGGCTCAATATTTCTGTCCCTCAGTCCCTGGTCCTTGATCCGCAAATAAGGATTGCTCTGGAGTTCCTTGATGATATTGCTGATATAGTCCGGGGTTTCATCCTGTTGTTCCATCGGTTTACAGCGTTTACAGGGACGGAAGCCATTTTGCAGGGCTTGCTGGGGGGTATCATAAAACACAACATTTTTGGCAAGCGGCTTACGGGCGGTGCAGGAGGGCCGGCAAAATATTCCCGTGGTCTTGACAGCGGTGATAAAGCTACCCTCATAGGCCGTGCCATCCTTGCCAATGACCCTATATTTTTGTTCAAATGTCAGCTGTGAAACCATTGGTTGTTGTTTCCCCATTCTGCCCGTATCAAAGCAGTATTGTAACAGTTAGTTTAAAAGGGGCTACCGAAAAATGGACAGGGATGTTTAGGTCATACAGGAGGCAAGCTCTTTTTTAAGGCCGTCGGCAGGAGACCCAAAAGCATTGCTGAAAATCCCTTTTGTACTGAATATAGTTACCGCAGTCTTGCCTGTTTCCCCTGGTTTGAAATCAATCACTAAAAGGGGGCTGCTCCCCATAATTGTCCTGTTATTCATGGTATAGACAAAGGAATTTTTCTCGTTATAGCCAGTGGCATACATGGTGTTGCCTGGAATACGCCGGACGCGGGCAAATTCAGTCTCTTTCTTGACATGGTAACAGCTGCCAAGCTTTTGATAGTCTCCCTTGACCACAAAAGAAGTCTGTTGCGCTGTCTTTTGGAAAGCTGCCCGTTTGCGTCCTGTATCACCTGGTTTGGGAATTGAAGAGGCACAGGCAAAGAGACCTGAAGAGATAAACAGGAAAGAGAATAAACGAAAAATATGGTTCATGAATGCACCCTGCCAGCTGACTAAAATAAGCCATGATGATAGCAGGATGCAACCGACTATGACAGTTCAGACTGCCTTATTTGGAAAAAGACTGTTGCGCTGTTTCCCAAATGAGACAAAACTCTATTGTTTAGTGGGAACCCTTGGCCATTGGTGGTTTGGCTTTTGAACCAAGAACCTTGGTCAGGGTAAAGACACCGCGAATGTCACCGGACTTGTAGCCAATAGCCTTGTCATCTGGATAGAGGGTTGCCAGCTTGTCTTTCAGTTCACCCTTGGGCGTGCCATGACAGCCAAGACACATCTTGTTTGCGCCAATGGCCTTGATAAAACGGAATGTCTTGACACCATCCTTCTCAACAATTTCGGCATGGGCAATTTTCTTGGCACGTTTGCCGCCAGCAAGTTGTTTTTCAAAATCCTGCATCACCTTCATTTCATAGGCATCAGCCTTATTGGCAGGGTTACGCAGTTTCAGGGATGTCCTGGCAACTGTCCAGCCACTGTTTTTGGAGGCGATGGCAGCAAGGGCAGGAGCCTGTTTCTTGCAGACATCAATCGCTGCGAGCGGGCCGCCCTGTTTCTTGGCCTTGATGAGTTCTGCTTTCAGGCTTTTGCCAAATCCCTTCATGATACCAATAGCCTCAGCCTTCAGGGCAGCAATATCATCTTTTTGCACTGGCTTTTCAGCAAAGGACAGGGTTGGACTACAGGCCATTGCAAAAGTCGCAAGGGCAATAGAGATTTTTGTAAATTTTTTCATGGGTGCATCCTTGGTTATAATATTCTCATTTATGAATATAAGCTGAGTTGGGGCAGCATCAAGGCGCATTTTGTCCTATGTATTGGAGAGGCGGGATATATTAGGGATGGCGATGACTTGCCAACCAGCAGAAAACAGTCGATAATAAAGCAGGCTTTAGAGATGGAATTTGGGTTTATGGCAGATATAGCAGTAAAGAAATCATTAATGGATGAATTTATGGAGATGCCGTCCAACAGGGTGGCCGAAATTCTCAATGGTGAACTGGTGTCACATCCCAGGCCAGCCCCAAAACATGCCTTTGCCTATAGTTCTTTGACAGAAGAAATTTTAGGGCCTTTCCAAAAGGGACGGGGCGGGCCTGGCGGCTGGATTATTATTGATGAACCGGAACTGCATCTGGGCGAACAGATATTAGTCCCGGACCTGGCAGGATGGCGTAAGGAGAGGATGCCAGCTTTGCCAGAAACAGCCTGGTTTGAGACTGTTCCTGACTGGGTCTGTGAAATTATTTCGCCGTCTACAGGACGTTATGACAGGGGGGTGAAACGGGAGATTTATGCTGATAAGGGCGTTCAATATCTCTGGTTTCTTGATCCCCTGCAACAGACCCTGGAAGCTTTTCAGCTTAGGGAAGGGCAGTGGGTTTTGCTCAGTACGGTAACAGGAAATGATGAGGTTGCCCTTGCCCCGTTTGCGGCTGTGCCCTTTCCATTGTCCAACCTTTGGTTTGAGGAATTAAGACCTGAAGATCAGAAAAACAAAGACAAGGAAAGCTGAAAACCTATTTGACCAAAAAGGCTGCAATGCTCCACAGCACTGCTATTTCTGCAAATTGTTCACAGGCTCCCAAGACATCCCCTGTATAGCCGCCGACCTTTTTGTAGGCATAGCGGGCTGTCAGCAATACAGCAACAGTGCCGCTCAACCAGGCGATAAAGGCTGTTGCCGGAACAGGCTGGACAACTAGGGTCAGCAATATTGAGGTCACCAGGACAAATGCTGTAATTTCACCAGACACCCAGCCTGTCGCCTGGACCGCAACGCCGTCAGTCCGTGCAGGGGCATACCAGTGCAGGGGCAAAACCAGGGCACCACGTGCGATGGTGTGGGAGGCAATTACAGCAGCAGCAGCAGCAATCGGCGCGAGGCTGGCAATGGCAGCAACCCGGGCAGCAAGAGAAAAGATCATGGCAATGCCGCCATAAGAGCCAAGGCGGCTGTCTTTCATAATCCGTAACTTGTCTTCCTTGGTCTTCCCCCCGCCAATGCCATCAAGAAAGTCGGACAGGCCGTCCTCATGAAGGCTGCCTGTCAGGACGACGGAGACCAAGACTGCCAATATCGCACTCAGGGCGGTGGGAATGGAGAGAAAGGCGCAAAGCACTATAACAAGGGCACTGAGCAGGCCAATAATAAAGCCAGCAAAAGGATAGGCCCAGGCCGGATTGAGTTTTTTGACGAAGCTGACCTCCAGTTTGTCCTCTTCCCCAAATTCTGGCAGGGGCAAACGGGTGAACAGTCCCATTGTCATAATAAATTCTTGCCATCTTTGCGCCCAAAGCATGGCAAGGAGATCTGGCAGGTCAAAGAAGAAGTCAACCAATGAACCCCAAAAATTACCATGAAGCCATGAAGCGAGCAGGGCAACCATGATCGCGGTTGCCCCAAAGCCGTATATTACTGGGTAGTCCAGCATCAGGGCGAAGTTTACCAGAAACCAGGTGAAAATTGCCCCAACAAAAAAGACAAATGGGTAGATCCATAGGGGGCGTGAGACAGGCTGGAACGGTTTCAGGAAGCCAGTGTCATATTTGAGCGAAAGAGGCGAATCACTGGGGAGCTTATAGTCTGGTCTCGGTGATAAATCCATCTGTCCACTACTCTTCATCTATAACCGAATGGGCAACCTGTATTTTGTCTTGGCCGTAAACTAAGGTTGCAAAAATATTAAAAAATTTATTGACTATGCTTTATACTGACGCAGCTGCAAAACCCAAAAAAATACATTTTAAGGGGTGTTACGATATGTGAGTATATTAAAAATTCAGCCTGAAATATAGTCATTCTTGGAAGGATAGTAAAGGGAAGTCTATCAAGACCCCAGCTTTATCCTTTGTCATAAATTTACAAATATTTCTGGATATTAAATACTGGCTGTTATTTCTGTTTTATTCCAGCTTCGTCAAAGCTGGCCATGCCATTATGTATAGATACTGCATTACGCACAATTTGTACAGCCAATGCCGCCCCTGTTGCTTCACCAAGACGCATCCCAAGGTTGAGCAAGGCAGGGTCTAGCCCAAGTTTTTTTAACAGTTCCTTATGGGCCTGTTCATTAGAGAGGTGTCCTGCAATGCAGTGGTCAAGAGTATTGTCAGTACCGACTGTTAACGCCGCCGCCGCCGCCCCGACAATAAAGCCGTCCAGGATAACGGGTATCCTGGAGATGCGCGCGGCAAGGATAAGGCCGCAAATGGCCGCGACCTCTCGTCCCCCAATATGACACAACAGGGTGAATGGGTCGCTAAATGTCTGTCTATGATATGCCAGAGCCTGGTCAATAACCTTGCTTTTATGGGCTATACCTTCCTTGTCCAGACCTGTCCCGGCTCCTGCCCATTTCTGGCCGCCTCCGCCATAGAGTTTGGCGCAGATGATACTGGCTATCGTGGTATTACCAATACCCATTTCCCCAGGGATGACAATATCATCAGCAGCATTGAGGCTGGCAGCCCCAATATTAAGGGCAGCCAGGCATTCCTCACTGGACATGGCCTTTTCTTTGCTGATGTCTCCGGTTGGCTGTTCCAGCTTGATGGGTTTGACGCTCAGCTCAATATCTGAAGCTTTGCCAATTTGGTTAATGGCCGCGCCGTCCTGCCTAAAGTTATGTACCATTTGGGCGGTCACTTCAGCGGGGAAAGGTGAAATATTCTGGACCGTTATGCCGTGGTTCGCAGCAAAGAGTGTCACAGTAACCTGTTTTGCAGTTGGCTTCTCAGTCTGTTGCCAGCCTGCCAGCCAGCAGGCAAGTTCTTCCAGCCGCCCTAGGGAGTCTTTTGGTTTGGTGAGGATATCTTGCCTGTCACGGGCAAGGCCTGAATAATGGTCATCATGCCCAGGCAGGTTTTGCAGGGCATTGAGGAAGTCATTTTTATCTTTAAACATGAGGGTTAGAGAATGATGAATGCTGCAATTTGTCAATGACTATAAATCTTGCTTCCAAAAGGTGGGCAGTCAGGTTATATATCTGGCAACTGAAAATAGGCTGAGTAGTTGGCCTCTTCATTCATATCTGCCACGGGTAAGGCAGTTTCATAAATATAAGAGGGATAGATTTCTCATGCATGCAATTTTGGCACTTATCATCATGGTTCTGGATTTTTATAAATGGATTGTGATTGGCAGCGTTATCATGAGCTGGCTGGTCAGTTTCAATATTATCAATTATAGCAGCCCGTTTGTAAAAATGATCTATGATTTCCTCTACCAGATGACGGAACCTGTGTTCGCTTTTGTCAGACGTTTTCTGCCATCCCTGAACGGGATTGACCTGTCCCCGATTGTTGTGATCTTTGCCATTCATTTTTTGATTATCTTTGTCGCGCAGGATGTGGCACCAATGTTGCTTGGAAAATAATCCAGGGTGGGAATATGACACAGAGTGAGAACAGTAAAGTGCCGCTGCGTTGCGGCAAGGGCGGGGTCATCCTGTCTGTGAAACTGATGCCGAAGGCCAGCAGTGATGAGGTTCAGTCTGTCGAGCAGACCACGGATGGCGCGGTGCTGAAGGCCAGGGTACGCGCTATCGCTGACAAGGGCAGGGCCAACAAGGCCTTGGTTGAGCTGTTGTCAGACTGGTTGGGGATTGCCAAAAGCAATATTTCAATTGGGTCAGGCAGCAGGTCACGGCTGAAATCAGTTCATTTCAGCGGTGACGAGACAGAGTTATCAGTGATTATAAGGCAAAAAATCACTGAGCTGGACAGCTAGGACTAGATCACAAAGGGCGCGACTCTTTTACCAAGCCGCCAGACTGCACCGGTTGGGGATATTGATCGCATGGAAAGTAAGATCCCCTTTATGATTTGGTTTAATTGCTTGTCGTGATGAGCGGAATATTTGAGGAGTGGGCTGTGATGGCTGATGATATGACTGATGAGGCGACGCTGATTGATGGCAAGGCATTGGCTGCCAGGTTGCGCGAAAAGATCAAGGATGCTGTCACTGGCCTGAAGGCAAGCCATGACCTTGTTCCCGGTCTTGCTGTGGTACTGGTCGGGGAAGACCCTGCCAGCCAGGTCTATGTGCGCAACAAGAATAAGCAGACAGTTGCTGCGGGAATGCTCAGTTTTGAGCATAAAATGCCTGCTGACACCTCTATTGAAGAGCTTTTGGCTGTGGTGCGACGGCTCAATGAAGATGACAAGGTGCATGGCATTCTTGTCCAGTTGCCGTTGCCTGACCATCTGGACACCAATCTTGTGATTAATGCGATTGACCCTAACAAGGATGTTGATGGCCTGCACCCGATAAATGCTGGCCGCCTGATGGCTGGACAAAAGGGGCTTGTACCCTGTACGCCGCTGGGCTGCATCTTGCTGGCCAAACAGGTTGAGCCTGACCTTACTGGCATGAACGCGCTGGTTGTCGGCAGGTCTGTGCTGGTTGGCAAGCCTGTTGCCCAGTTGTTGCTCAATGAAAACTGCACTGTGACCATTGCCCATTCACGGACACGCGACTTGAAAGAGGTGTGCCGCGATGCTGATATTTTGGTGGCTGCGGTGGGCCGCCCTAAAATGATAGAGGGCTCATGGATCAAGCCTGGCGCAATCGTGATTGATGTCGGGATCAACCGTGTTGATGCCCCTGAAAAAGGGAAAGGCAAGACCAGGCTGGTCGGCGATGTGGACTTTGCTGTCGCCAGGGGCGTTGCTGGAGCGATTACCCCTGTACCAGGAGGGGCTGGGCCGATGACGATTGCCTGCCTACTGCGTAATACCCTCCAAGCAGCCTGTGACCTGCATGGTATTGAGATGCCGAATATTGATATTTAACTTTTTGGGGTTTGCAACCCTGGTTTTCAGGACAAAAAAGGCATAATATCCTGGGATATTATGCCTCTTCATATTTGAGTTATTTTAAAAAACTATTTTTTATCTTTTTTACTGTTTTTAGGTTTTTTAGCCTTAGCCTTCTTAGCTTTTGGTTTTGTTGCTGCCTTAGCTTTCTTATCTTTTTTGCTAGCTTTAGGTTTGCTCGTCTTAGGCTTTTTGCTGCCAGATTTTGATTTGGCTTTTGTGTCTGTTTTGGCCTTGTCACCAGCTTTTGGTTTGTCAGCAGATTTTTTGGATGTGCTATTAGCCTTGTCTTTTGTTCCTACAGCTTTAGTTTTGCTTTCAGCTGCTTTAGACTTTGTTGTTTTGGATTTTGTCTGGGACGCTGCGCCGCTTGCTTTTTTACCGCCTTTTTTGCGACAGAAGGCCTTGACCTTGACACCATTTTTGCGGACATGAGCCTTGACCCATGAGCAGGTATCGGATTTTTCACAGATCGCCTGGGGATTGACCTTACACTCTTTGGCTGAAGCAGCAGAAAAAGGTAAAACCAGTGTGAACAGAACCGCCCAGAGAAGGGCAGATTTTTTAACGAAAGAATGTATCATGTAATTCAGAACCTTGGATCATAAAATTAAATTGGATAAGTGGCCTTAAAATATTAAACGCACTTTATAAGATCAGTGTTCAACTGATTCGGGGCAGAAATTAGGCATGGCAGCGGGGCATAACACCACAGCCATGGTTGCATAACAGTTATTTTTTGCCAAAAAGGCGGGAGAAAAATCCTTTTTTCTTGGTGCCATAGTCGGGATGGTACTGTATATCCTGCCCTGTCAGAACCACATGTTCCTGGTTGACAGTTTCCTGGCTTTGAACTGGGCTATTTGCAACAGGTGCTGCTGCAACGGGCAGTGCTGCTACTGGGGGAGCCGCAACAGCAGGTTGCGGAGTGGTGGCTTTTGGGATGACCGGCGCAACGCCCTGGACGGGAAGACTGGCGACTGGTGCAGTAACCTGGATGTCTGGTGTTGCCACAGCAGGCTCTACAGCCGCAATCTCACTGTTATCAGCTGCTATTGGTTCAGGCATCACTGTAAATTCATCAACAGGCCGAAATACTGGAGAGTTGGTGGAAATATTCTCTGGAGTATTGGGGGTGATGTTGTTCTTCTGGGATTCAGGACTAGCATCCTGTGTCACAGCTCTCTGGATGACTTCAGGCTGAATTTCTGCTGGCTTTGGAATCTGCTCCAAGACGGGCTCTTGCTGGACAGTATTTTGCAGGGAAAAATCATCAGAAATTGAGGAAATATTTTCACTGACAGCAGATTGGTCATGTGCAATACCGTGTCCCATCACAGCTCCACCTAGTATCAGTGGAACTGGATTATCAGTTGTCACAGGGGCAATATCCTGGGCTATGGGCTTTTCGAAAGTGGTGGCTGCAATGTCGAGCGGGCTGATTTCTATTTGGGAAGAGGCAATATTTTCTTCAGGTGCTGGCTGGGCGTATTCCAGTTCCGGTTCAGGCAAATGATCAAAACCCGTTTTTTCACTTTCAGCTATAACCTGTTGTCCTGGCTGGGGATCAGAAAACTCAACAATATCATCATGGGCTGTATCGCTTGGGGGAGTAAGAGGGGGCTGTTCTGGCTCTATGTCATCGCCTTTGGACAGGGCAAGGGCGGCTGCCGTTGCAGCTGTTGCAGCAGCTGCCAACTGAACTTCTGTAGAGAGGTTATCGTTTCCTTCAGTTCCCGCCGCTTCAGCGGAAGCCAAGGGAGCTGCCTCTTCAAGCTTGCCAATGTCATGGCTTTCGGTATCTGTCTGGACGGTCTCTGGCACATCAGGGAGCGTTGCGACTTTCGAAATTTCTGGGCTTTCTAGTTCAATAGTGTTCTCTTCAGGAACTGGGGCAGAAACCTCGCCTGTTTCAGCTTGAGCTGTTGCGGCTGTTGCCAACTGAACTTCTGTAGAGAGGTTATCGTTTCCTTCAGTTCCCGCCGCTTCAGCGGAAGCCAAGGGAGCTGCCTCTTCAAGCTTGCCAATGTCATGGCTTTCGGTACCTGTCTGGACGGTCTCTGGCATATCAGGGAGCGTTGCGACTTCCGAAATTTCTGGGCTTTCTAGTTCAATAGTGTTCTCTTCAGAAACCGGAGTCGCGGTCTCGCCTGTTTCTACCTGACCAACTACGGCTGTCTGCCCTAAAACTGTTGCAGCTGCTGTTTTGGCTATCAGGGAACTGCCCTCATCATTTGTACCTGGGCTGGTTGAAACCAGCAGTTCTTTTGGGGAAGCCATTTCAGCCGGAGCCGTCTCAGCTACTCTGCCTTCATTCTCATAGGGACGCTCTTCAAACTGTCCGATACCTTGTTTGATATGTTGGGCAGCCTGGTCGGCAACAGAAAGTGGTTCGGCTGTTTTTTCAATGATTGGTTCTTTGGGGCTTGTTATGGCAGCTGCTGTGAGCACCTTATTCTTGTTGCGCAAGCCTGACAGGAAACCTGCCTTTTTTTGCTGTTGGGGCTGTTTCTTTGGTTGTGATTGATCTGGCTTCTTCTTATTGGAAGGAACTTTAGAAATTTCAACCCTGTCTTTAGGATGGGACAGAACCGCAGCTGTTGGTAACGATTCTTTGTCCAAGACTTTTGACGGATTGGTCAGCGGTTTGGCCTGGTCTTCGCGCCACCATTTGGTCAGGGGTGTTGGGTTGGTATAACCTGTCTGTCCTTTTTCGACGATCTGGTTGAGAGAGGTAACCTTGTCCGTTTTGGACTCTGTTGAACCGCTTAACAGCTTGTTGCCTGATTTATTTGGTGTATTCAGCGCAACAGCATCTTCCATGTTTTCTGTGGCAGCCAGCAACTCCCCCAACTTTTGCGAGGCCAAGGCAAAACGCTCATTGCTGTCGCTTTGCAGGTCAGCCCTTGTCTTGAGCTTTTTGATGTCGTCGAGAAAACTGGTAATATTCTGAGTATTCATTGTGATAGTTTCCATATAGTTTTCTTCCGGTCGGTGTTGGTGAACCTCGTGTATGAAGGGGAGGTTTTACTATGATCCGGAAGGAGGCACTTTAATTTGAGTGTAGTTTTAGAGTTGGCACGAAAATGTGACTTTGATATTTTTTGCCATGAAAAATGCTCCTGTGAATAGGATATGGCATTCATTAGGGACTGGAAAATGAAGCAAAGCTATTTTTTGGCCTGGCGTTGGCGCAGAGCCTTGTAATAAACCATCATTTTTTGGCAACGTTCTGGACCAGGCGGGTGGACAGCATCGGCAGGTATTTTACGAATAAACCGACAGATTTGATCCATGCCCTTGTCATTCTGTAACCAACCCCACAAGATACCACGGCGAATGGCAAAATTATCTGCGCGTAATTCCCCAGCTCCTTGAAACTGGTGGCCGCATTCATGGGCGTAGATAAACATTTTGACTGTCGTTGGAAGTTTCCTGTTTGCTCTTGGGTTCATAATGATAAATCCTGGGTATGAGCCACCCCAGCTGTCAAAATTACTGTTTAGGACAGTTGGCCTTCTGCCACATATTGCACTATGGCCGTCAATCTTATACTGGGCAGCGGCAACAAGTTTGGTATTTTTGGTTTCCAAAAGATATTCATGCACGGTCGGGTAATCATACCAGCCAATAAGCATGGTACACAGGCTGATAATAACAGCTGTTGGTAACAGTGATATACTTCTCATATGTCTCATGGTGTTCTTTTATCCATGGGATATTGGGCAAGCCATATTATATCAGGAATTTTCTTGATAAAACAGTTGCCTGGTGTTTTAACTTGGTATTATTCCTGACAGTCTAACTCTAATTATTGACTAGAATTCGGCAATTGTCCAATTCATATTTATTTTATGATTAGGAAGGTCTGTGCATCATGCAAAAAAGGCTCAATGATGCTTTCCTGTGCGCCTGGATGTCTTTTTGTTAAAGAAGGAGGTCATTGCCTTGCACCTTGTCTTGCCATCCTTATGAAGTGCATCTGCTGGAATTTTGCTGACAAAGTGGCAGATTTTCTGCATGTCGCTGTCTTTTGTAAGCCAGCCAGAGTCCAGTCCCTGTAAAATCGCAAAATTATCGGCTTTCATTTCATTGATACCCGTAAATTGGTGACCGCATTCGTGGTAATAGATATAGAGCCTGATTGTGGTTGCCAGTCCCTTGTTTGCTATCGGGTTGATGATGATATAGCCAGGATAGGCACCGCCCCAGCTATCAAACTTTTTGTCCAGCACGGTTGGCCTACCTTTACAGCTGGCCTTATATCCGTTGATTTTGTACTTTTCTGGCGGGACATAGATAGCCCCTCTTTCGCTCAAGATATATTCATGGATTGTGGGGTAGTAGGGACGGGTAAAATACGTTATCGCAGCGAAAAGTGACAGAAAACCTATGACAAGGATCAAGAGTATAATTTTTTGTTTGGCTGAAAACTTCATTTTTGTCTAAAACCTGCTCATCCCGTAAAAATATCTGGCCAAGAGCTTGCTCTTGGTGCTGGGTGGCCTATAGTGCCGCCAACGATACCCATACTATGTTGACAGGGATAAAAATGACAGACAAAAAAGACATAAAGAAGGTTGTTCTCGCGTATTCTGGCGGTCTTGACACCTCAATCATCCTGAAATGGCTGAAAGAAACCTATGACTGTGAGGTGGTGACCTTTACTGCCGACCTGGGACAGGGTGAAGAGCTTGAGCCGGCGCGCAAGAAGGCGGAAGACCTGGGCATCAAGGAGATTTATATTGAGGATCTGCGCGAGGAATTTGTCCGCGATTATGTTTTCCCCATGTTCCGTGCCAATGCAGTCTATGAAGGGGTCTATTTGCTCGGGACCTCCATCGCCCGCCCGCTGATTGCCAAACGCCAGATTGAGATTGCCAAGGAAACAGGCGCGGATGCTGTTGCCCACGGCGCAACAGGCAAGGGCAATGACCAGATACGGTTTGAGCTGGGCTATTATGGCTGCAACCCTGATATCAAGGTGATTTCACCGTGGCGGGAATGGGATCTGGTGAGCCGTGAAGACCTGATTGAGTTTGCGGAAAAACACCAGATTACAGTACCGAAAGACAAGCGCGGCGAGTCGCCATTCTCTTGCGATGCCAACATGTTGCACACCTCGTCTGAGGGCAAGGTTCTGGAAGACCCGAATGAGGAAGCTCCTGAATATGTCTATCAGCGCACGGTCTCGCCAGAGGATGCTCCTGATAAACCAACTTATATTGAGGTTGGTTTTAAGAAGGGAGATGCGGTCTCCATTGATGGCAAGGCGATGTCTCCTGCCACCATTCTTGAAACCCTGAATGAGTTTGGCCGTGTCAATGGCATTGGCCGTCTTGACCTGGTGGAAAACCGCTATGTCGGTATGAAGTCTCGCGGCATCTATGAGACCCCAGGCGGCACAATTTTGCTGGTAGCGCATCGCGGCATGGAAGAGCTGACCCTGGACCGCGGCGCAGCGCATTTGAAGGATGAAATGATGCCGCGCTATGCCGAGCTGATCTATAACGGTTTCTGGTTCTCGCCTGAGCGCGAAATGATGCAAGCCGCCATTGACCACAGCCAGAAAAATGTCAACGGCACGGTGCGCCTGAAACTGTATAAGGGCAATTGTGACCTGGTTGGCCGTTCCTCCCCAGATTCGCTCTATTCCGAAGAGCTTGTCACCTTTGAGGATGACGAAGGCGCATACGACCAGAAAGACGCGGAAGGCTTTATCAAGCTCAATGCCCTAAGGCTGCGGACGCTTGGCAAACGGGGCTAGTGAGAAGAGTCCAAAGTTATTTCTGTGATAAATTACAGGTTTGGGCAGACACACAGGTCTGCCCCTACAGGTCTTGGAACGTTATTGATTTTTCTGAAAGTATTTATCACTCTGCCATTTTGAGGGATTTCCCTCAATATAATCAGCTATTTTTGCATAGGACTGTTCACTGCGGATGATATGCTCATAATAGTTGCGTTGCCATAAACGCTTGTCAAAACGCGGCCAGTCCCTCGTTTTGACATTCCTGATATATTCAGTGGTTGTCATGGTTTTGAACCATTGCACAACTTGATGTAGGGGCGCACCTGTGTGTGCGCCCAAATGGTTCTGTATTTCCTGGTATTGGCCAGGATTCGTGGACAGGCCTGTATCAATCTGGATAATGCCATGAAGGTGGTTTGGCATTATTACAAAATTAGTAACTCCCCAGCTTCTTTTTTCACGTAAATACGCGGTTTCAAGCGGAATACAGTCTAAAAATCCTGTTTTTTAATTCAATAGTTCGGACAGTTTTCACCCAACAAAAAAATAAGTGAGCCCTCAATTTGTGGGAAGATGGTGTTGTAAACGACATCAATCCTTCAAAACGGAGGAACTCATGGACATTGTAACAACTGTTCTGGATCAAATGCC
>JAJRRF010000093.1 GCA_024279735.1 Alphaproteobacteria bacterium | reverse complement strand
TGGCAGCCAAAAAATCTTGCATCAAGGGTGCTGCGCATCGCCTGCGGCGACCAAGACCCCTGACCCAATATTTCCTGCCCGCCATCACAGGCCATAATCCATCAGCAAACTGAGTGTTGCGTTTCGGAATTGAAACGGGGTCATAAATTTGACGGTTACTGTATTGCGCGGCTATAGAGGAGTGACTTTTTAAAACCTTTCATTCGTGGATTTCCCCTGATGCCATCAAGCGCAAAATGGTTGCTGCTGCAAAAATTACGCGAACACAGCCTTGGTGAGGGGGAGGTGCAGGAGCGGCTCAACAGGATTGTCGATGAGATTGCGGCCTTTCTGGAGGTCGAGGTCTGCTCAATCTATCTCCAGCATACAGATGGCACATTGGAACTTTATGCAACCTATGGCCTGAACCTGGACAGTGTCCATAAGGTGATGCTCAAGAAAGGTGTGGGGCTGGTCGGGCTGATAGCTGAAATGGGGGCTGTCTTGAACATAGGGGAGTCCCAAAACCATTACGCCTTTTCAAGGCAGCCGTCTGTTGATGAAGAAGATTTTCATGCCTTTATGGGCTGTCCCATCTTGAAGGAGGGACGGATTCTGGGAGTCCTGACGATACAGAACAGGTTTGTTCATCCTTATGGCGCAGATATTGAGGATCTTTTGCAGACCATTGCCATGATGCTGTCTGGTCTACTGACCTCGGATTCGCTGAAGTTGATTATTGACGGTAACGGGCAGGCCGGAAAGTTGTCTGGGGCAAAGGCATTGCAGGGCGAAAGTCTTTACAATAAAATTGCGCTTGGGCATGTGGTCTTGCATGAACCAAGGATCAAGCTCACCTCCCTTGTTTCAAAAGATCCTGAGGCAGAATTGAAATTGCTGGAAAAGGCTTTGCACAAGGTCACGATTTCGATAGATGCCCTTTTGGAGAATGGTGGGCTGTCCAGTGTTGGCCAACACCGTGATGTGCTTGAGGCCTATAAGATGTTTGCCCAGGACAAGGGCTGGATCAGGCGGCTTAGGGAGGCGATCAGCAGTGGCCTGACAGCCCAGGCCGCAGTAGGTCGGGTGCAGAATGAGACCCGCGCCCGCCTGATGTGTCAGAGTGACCCGTTTTTTCGCGAAAGGCTGCATGACCTTGATGACCTGTCCAACAGGTTGTTACGCGAACTTGTGGGACGGACGGCAACGGCGGCTGGCGGAGATTTGCCAGAAAATGCTATTATTATAGCCAGGGCAATGGGACCGACTGAACTGCTTGACTATAACAGGACAAGCCTGCGCGGCATTGTGCTGGAAGATGCCGGGATTTCCAGCCATATCACTGTCATTGCCAGGGCAATGGGGATTTCTGCGGTGGGCGGGGTCAAGGATATTGTCAGCTATGTCGAGCAGGGAGACCCAGTCATTGTGGACGGGGAAAGCGGGGAAGTCCATATCCGGCCTGGCAAGGGGGTGATCAAGGCCTATGAAAACAAGGTCAGGTTTCAGGCGGAGAAGGCTGCGCAATATAAGATATTGAGGGATGTGCCGAACAGAACCAGGGATGGACAGCGGATTGGCCTGATGGTCAATATGGGCATGGCGATGAACTTTCCGCATCTGAACGAATCTGGGGCGGACG
Source organism: Alphaproteobacteria bacterium (assembly GCA_024279735.1). Lineage (GTDB taxonomy): Bacteria > Pseudomonadota > Alphaproteobacteria > Rhizobiales > JAJRRF01 > JAJRRF01. Next base: position 2,072 of record JAJRRF010000093.1, on the reverse strand, counting down.
GGGTTGGCCTGTTCCGCACTGAGCTGGAATTTATGCTGTCCTTCGAGTTTCCTGACCGCCAGTCGCAGGTTAGGCTGTACCGTGAAATTTTGGAGATTTCCAAAGACCGCCCTGTCGTGTTCCGTACCCTTGATGTTGGCGGCGACAAGCTGTTGCCCTATATGACCCATGACCATGAGGAAAATCCGGCAATGGGCTGGCGTGCCATTCGCATGTCGCTTGACCGCCCAATGCTGTTCCGCACCCAGGTGGAGGCCTTGTTGGAGGCTGCGCAGGGGCGTGTGCTCTATATCATGATGCCAATGATTGCTGATGCCAAGGAAATGGCAATGGCGCGGGAAAAGATTGAACACAAATATAACAGCCTGAAAAAGAAAGGCCTGCCTTGCCCGTCTGATATCAGGATTGGCGCGATGATAGAGGTGCCCTCCATTGTTTGGCAACTCGACCAGCTGTTGCCGTTGGCTGACTTTGTCTCTGTCGGGACGAATGACCTGATGCAGTTCCTGTTTGCAGCTGACCGTTCCAATATGCGTGTTGCGCACCGCTTTGATATGTTGAATATATCAGTTTTAAGGGTTATTGCTGATTTGGTTAGGATAACAGGTGAGTATAAGGTTCCGCTGACAATTTGCGGCGAGATGGCTGGTCACCCGCTTGAGGCTCTTGTGTTGCTGGGGCTGGGGGTGCGTTCGCTTTCGATGGCACCTGCTGCAATAGGCCCTGTCAAGTCAGCGATTATTTCAACAGACCTGAAAAGCCTTGAAAAAATTGTTGGGGAGTGCCTGGAACAGGCAGAGGGCAGCGGGAAGATTAGGAAAAGGGTTCGTGACTGGTGCAAAAATAATAATATTGATGTTGGCTAGTCTAGTGATGTTGGGTATTATTCCTGTTATCAGCAGACAGCCAGGGGTGGACAGGGAAAATGACAGGAAAAGGCAAGCCAGAAGCAGGGGACAGGACGGTGACAGACGGTTTGGGTGACAAGCAGTCTCCTGATGAAACTATTGGGCAGGCCAATGCTGTCAAAGAGGAATATGACCAGCAGATAGCTGTTCTGTTCCAGGATATGCGCCGTTCCAGCGGGAGGACGATTGATAGCCTGGCTGAACATCTGGAGACAAGCCCTGATATATTGGAGGCCTTGGAAAAGGGAGACCTTGACAGTCTGCCAGCCTGGGAACAGAGCAGTAAGGTCATTGGTAACTATGCTACATTATTGGGCATCAGTCCTGAGCCGATCCTGCGTCGGCTGGCTCTGAACATCCAGGCCCGTAACAAGAAGGTTGCGCAGCAAGGAAGCGAAGGTGTGAGCCAGAAAAAAACTGAAATCCAGGTCATGTCACCAAGTAATGAAGCGGTTGACAAAAGCGAGTCTCCAGTCACAGTGATGCCCGCCAAACAGCCTATCTATAGACCCGTTGACTTGTCTTCACAACAAACAAGGGAAACGGCCTCTGCACCTGTGAGACAAACAAGCGTAGCAGAGAGACAAGTAAGCAAGGTCACTCAGGCTGCCCCCTTGTCTATAGATAAGGAGGCAGTCTTGCCGATTGAGGAACAGACCAGATTGTTGGTTGAAGAGACAGTGGTTGCCCATGAGTTTGGTGGCCAAAGGATTGAGCCAACTTTTTCTGCGGCAAAAGGTGATGTGCCACCAAAGACCAGCACTTCAGATGGTGTGCAGACTGGGAACAGTGATGGTGCGACATCCGCGCTGAATGTTCAGCCAGAACCATTGCGGGCAGACCGTCATGAGAATTTTACGGAAGACAGGATGGGGGCTGGACTCGGAATGCCTGGTTTTGGCGAGGAAACCAGGAAGGGCATTGGCCTGTTGACCTGGCTGGGACTTTTGGTCATCCTGTTGGCTGGGGTCTATATTGCCTGGTCTTTTTCTTCCCAGCCAAGGTTGGGCGAGCTGTTGTTGGACAATAGTTCGGACAGTTTTCACCCAACAAAAAAATAAGTGAGCCCTCAATTTGTGGGAAGATGGTGTTGTAAACGACATCAATCCTTCAAAACGGAGGAACTCATGGACATTGTAACAACTGTTCTGGATCAAATGCCAG
>JAJRRF010000092.1 GCA_024279735.1 Alphaproteobacteria bacterium | reverse complement strand
TTTCAAGCGGAATACAGTCTAAAAATCCTGTTTTTTAATGGAAAAATGATCATATTTTAGTGGTTTTAAAAATAACGATTTATTTTTATCGTTATTTATCAATTAGTTAATACACCTAAAACAAGCTGGGGAGTTACGGATTTTTTAAGCATAACTGTTCTGAAGATATTTTACTCTGTCTGCAATAAATAGGTGAAAATTTATTGTATAGGGAGTGTGTTATGGTGCGTTTGTTTTCAGGCTTTTTGGTGTCTTTGCTGTTTTTGACAGTACCTGCAAGTGCCCAGCGCGGTTGCAGTGATGAAAAGGCCTCTGTAACGTCAAAATCCAAGGGGTCTGCTACTGGGGCAAAAAAGGGCTGCAAGAAAGTCCGCCGCAAAAAAAGGCAGGCTTCAAAACGCGCAATTGTCAGCATTGTCCGCTTTGGACGGCAGGTCGTTGAACAAAGTTATACACGGTCAGATTATTAGGCCTTGCCACAAAATTTATGATAGAGTGTAGCCTGTAACGCATACCAATCGTGCCTATTCTTCATGGTTGGCAGAGAATATAGGAGACGATCATGGCTGGAAAATCTAGGGGCAAGGGCAGTGGTCACCGTGACCTGACAGTACGGGTAAAGACGGCCAAGGGGCGCAAGCTGTCCTCAACCCTGTGGCTGCAACGCCAGCTCAATGACCCCTATGTCCTGGCTGCCCAGCGAGATGGCTATCGTTCGCGTGCGGTGTATAAGCTGGTTGAGATTAATGACAAGTACAGGTTGCTCAAGCCAGGCATGAAGGTGCTTGACCTTGGCGCAGCCCCTGGCGGCTGGTCGCAATATGCGGCCAAACGGGTGCGGGCAGGGCAGGGCAAGGGGCAGGTGATTGCCCTGGACATCAATGAGATGGACGATATTCCAAATGTGGATTTTTTGCTTTGCGATTTCGAGGATCCCAGTTCTGACAAAATGATACTTGATGCCCTGAATGGTTACAAGGCTGACTGTGTGATTTCGGATATGGCCGCGCCCTCTACAGGACATAAGCAGACAGATCACCTCCGTATTATTGGCCTGTGTGAGGCCGCGCTCTATACAGCCCGTGAAATATTGGCTCCTGAGGGGTTTTTTCTGGCCAAGGTTTTGCAGGGCGGTTCTGAACGTGAACTGCTCAATGACCTGAAGAAGGATTTCACCCAGGTTCGTCATGTCAAGCCTAAGTCTAGCCGTCAGGATTCGTCAGAACTCTATGTTCTTGCCACTGGTTTCCGGGGTAGGGATGAGTAGGTTGCCCTAGCTATCCCGTAATTTCGCTATAAGGAATAAAGTCAGCCAGGTCGCCTGCCTGATAGGTTCTGTTCTCCATAATAATGGCAAGCCCGTCTGAATAGGACACAGAACTCAGGACACCAGACCCCTGGTGGGGCAGGGTTTGCAGGATGGGACTGCCATTTTCAGTTTTCAGTTTGACACGGATAAATTCTCTGCGGAAACCTGCCTTGGGGCGGTCAAAACCAAGGGGGAGCGGAATTTTTTGGGGAAACAGCTTTGTATTGCCCTGCATCTTCAGGATGAAGGGACGTGCCAGCAGACAAAAAGTGGCAAAGGTGGATACTGGATTTCCTGGCAGGCCAATAAAGGGTGTGTTGTCAATCTCGCCAAATGCCAGGGGTTTTCCAGGTTTTATCGCAAGTTTCCAAAGCTCAAGCTGGCCAAGACGTTCCAAAGAATTCTTGACATGATCCTCCTCACCCACCGAGACACCGCCGCTACTGATAATGAGGTCAGCTGTTTGGGCAGCTTTCTCCAGGGCGCGGTCTGTAGCCTGGGCAGTATCAGGAATGATACCCATATCAATGACTTTACAGTCCATTTGTGACAGTAGGCCAGCCATGGTGAAACGGTTTGAGTTATAGATCTGTCCTGCTTTCAGTGGCACTCCGGGCGCAACCAGTTCATCTCCCGTGCTCATAATGGCGACTGTTATTTTTTGGTAGGTCTGGAGGGAAGCTATTCCAATGGAGGCTAGCAGTCCCAGGTCTGCTGCTGTGATTTTTCGGCCTGCTTGCAGGACTGTCTGGCCGCTGTCAATATCTTCCCCCGCGCGGCGAATATTCTGTCCCTTGCCCACAGGGGCGGAAATGAGTGCCTTGCCGTTGGAGAGTGTTACCTTTTCCTGCATGACAACAGCATCTGCGCCTGGTGGAATTGGCGCACCCGTAAAAATGCGGGCTGCTGTACCGGGGTCAAGCCTGTTCCCTGTGATGCCAGCCGGAATGCGCTGTGACACCGGAAATGTGGTTTCACCCTCGGAAGCCAGGTCTTTAAGTCGTATGGCATAGCCATCCATGGCACTGTTGTCAGCAGGTGGCACATTATGACCAGAAACTATGTCCTGAGCCAGGACAGCCCCTAAGGCCTGTTCCAGGGAGAGGGCAACTGTATTGGATGATGGCAGTGAAGCCTGGTCAGTTATAAGCTGCAATGCTTCGTCAAACGGGATAAGTTTTTGCACAAGAATATTTCCGATAATAAAGGAAGGATATTGGTAGTTTCCAATGAACAAGAGACACTGAAGCTATAATATCTTAAGTTTACTTAGGCTATAGTGGCAAACCCTATCCCATAAATTTTTACCTGTTGCTGAGACCTGGATGTTGGATGTCTAAAAAGACAACAGAGAAGCCTTCGCTGTGATGGCGCAGAACCTTGGCTCGTAATGTTCCCAGGTGAATATTACTGTTCAGTGTAGGACGGATTTCTGACTTGATCATTGCGCCGCCAACAGATACATCCAGTAATGAAATCATTTCCTGGCTGCCATCAGCCAATGTCATGACAGACAGGGACTTTTGAGGAATCCTGCGGGTACTGCTCCTTTGATCCCGGGTGTCAAGGTGCTGGCGGTTCACAAGCCAGGTCAGGTGGTCAGCGAGTTTGTCAAGTGCCCGTCCGCTCATCACGAACTGTAGGGCAAACCCCAGATCATGGTTACGGATCACTGTCCCCTCTACCCGGCCAATTTCCTGGATGTAACAGATGATTTTTTCTCCGGGTTGGACAGGTACAGCAGATTCAATAGAAATGCCGCCAACCGATACATCAAGAATTTTGCAAGAATGCTCTTCTTTGCTGGTACGCATAAATCTTCCGTCCAGCTGTGTCTGGACACGCTGGTGAATTCTGCGGTTTGAGTCTGCCTGCATTTCAAAGGAAGCCAGTGGCTGATTATTTTCAAGTGCTGTTGAGTGCATAATAATCCTAGTTTGGTTATATGCCGCTCCGTGACACGCAAGGTGTCAGGCCAGGGCATCATAAAGAATCCTAAAATGTTCTTATGAAAATAACAATTTATAACTTAATAATAGGTTTACATCCTGAAATATAATATATCATCTTTATGATGAGTATTTACTTTCTTGGTTATGGGCGGTGGTAAGCCATACCAGGATTCGATTATGGTTGGTGCTGTTTACCGCCTTCAATGACCCTGAAATAGCGTTTTTTAACGCAGACAACACGTCCCTGGCTTGACTTCAGGATATTTGGTGCTGGGAAATCTTCCTCAATGTCTGTCTGTGGCCAGACCAGGTTGGTTGAAAGCAGTCTTTGGCTCTTGATGGGAAGGTGACCCAGCCAGGGCTTGTAGTCATTACTGCTGATACAGCCCAAAATACGCTCTACCTGGCCATGCTCATTCATGATTGGTAAGATAAGCATCTCAATTTTGGCTGTCTGGTTATAGTTTGACATCACCTCAAAATGCAGAATTCCGGCACAGAGTCTGTTCCTGACACTGTCAAACATGTTCAGGACGGTATATCTGTCCTCAATATTTTGCCACTGCTCAAGCAGGGAACAGGCATGGAGCTCCTTGCCATAATAATCGCAGACAGTGCTGCCTGCAATACGGTAATAATATTGATGGTCATCACGGTACTCTACAATAAAGGTTTTGGAGAGTATGGGACCAATTTGGGCAGGATTGATATCCACACGTTTGGGGGCTGAACGGCTGTCCCTGATCTTGTTCCAATAATCATAAAGCCAGATACTCGTTACTTGTTTCATAATTTTTACCAGTTACCGCCTAATATCATTCGGGTGTTTCTTTCAGGGTTTGGGTTCACTTAGGGACATGACATGCCCCAAAACGGTTATCCCCTTAACGAAAGGTTAATAAAATCCCTGTTTGGGACAGTATCAACAACACCATTGATGTACGTAAACAGTAGAAAGCAGGATTTGTGCCAACCGCTCTATCCAGTACTGTTTTTGATATACTCAGATTCCACCAAAACCCAGTGAGATGTTGACATAGTGTTCTTATTTGATTCAGAATAGGATCATGGATCATAGAGGCTACCTTACAGAAGAACAAGAAGAAACACTTGAAGCATTGTTG
>JAJRRF010000091.1 GCA_024279735.1 Alphaproteobacteria bacterium | reverse complement strand
GTTCAAAAAAAGAACTTCGCCAACCTCATTATAACTCATGCCCTTGTTCAGCAAAAGCAAGGCATTGGCGCGCTGGCCGATACCATGTGGCCTCGTCGGTTTGCGCAACAATGCTTCAAGTGTTTCTTCTTGTTCTTCTGTAAGGTAGCCTCTATGATCCATGATCCTATTCTGAATCAAATAAGAACACTATGTCAACATCTCACTGGGTTTTGCTGGAATCTGAGTATATTAAAAAAAATGGTCTAAGCTCAGATTTGTCCGATGACCTGAAGGTTATCCTGTCCCATAAAAAGCTAAAATATGTCCGCCGTCTGCATTCACCCTCAATAACGACCTTATTTTCATTCTTTGCAGGGGATGACAGTTTTACAATGGTGAAGCCTTACTTTTTCGGTAGCGGAAATATCGGTATCATGATGGCGACAGACCTTGAGAACAAGACAAATAAAGAGATCCTCAAATGGAATGCAGTATTGGAGCATTTTGCCAAAGCAAAAGCAGGAAAGCCTTCTGCAAAATGGCTTAGGGATTGTAAGGGGCTGGTTGATGATATTGGTATTGCTCCTTTTAAGTTGCAGGCAATTGGCTGGCTGAAGGGTATTATGCAAAAGGCTGCTGAGTATGAAAAAGAAGATCCAAGGCACAGGGCGTCATATTACCAATTTATTGATTATAACTTGCAGCAGATGGTTAAGGGGCTGGCACCCGATAGAAGACACGACAGTTGAGGTGCTGGCCTGGCGCGACAGGCTGGAAGCCCTCGGAATCCAGCAACCCTTCAAGCAGGCTTGGCGCGAGATTTATCCGCTGACGGAAGCGGAGGTCAATACTGCTGTCTATTCCAACCGTATGGCGGCGCATTTCCTCAAGCAGCACCAGTTTAATTCCCTGGCGGCGTTGCGCGGCTGGAAATATTCCCTGCGCGGCTGGAAATATTCCCTGCTTGGGGCATATGATGATGGCCGTGACGGCGAGATTGCCCGCAAAGCCTTGCCATCCTGCAAGCTGGAAGCCCAGTTCTGGATTAATGAAATCCTGGATGACAATGACAGCTTTAACGATGTGGGTATCTGGCTTTATATCGCCACCGACCAGGTGCGTTTTAACAATGAGGCGGGGCAGGCTGTGCCGCTGGCGGATGTGCCAAAGCTGATCTTTTCCGAAGTGATGCGCGATGTCGACCTGTTTGTCGGGGTGGCTTCAGTGGGCAATGACCCGACCTGGCAGGACGGCGGCCCGAATGAGCGTCCAGACTACCGTGACTATTGGCAAACCTACAGCTTTGGTGACCTGAATGAGCTGGCGAAAACCCGCAAGACCGTCCTTAGGCGTTTGTTGCCGCGTCTCAAAATCAAGGATGTCGCGCATATTGACGGTAAGTTCCTGGTGGTGGACGGAAAACGCCACAGCTATAAAATCCATATTGGCAGCGGCAATATTTTGATTGCGCCAGATGACAAATATCTCTGCATTGTGCCTGGACGCGGCAAGGACAAGAACCTGGCCAAGACATTCCTGCCCTTCGAGGGCGACAGCGGCCTGTCTATTGTCCTGTCCAAAGCCTTCATGCTGGCCGAAGATGACAAGATTACCGACAAAACAATATTGAGCCAGCTTTAGGGGGAAACAGGTGTCACAACAAGAACGGTTTAACAGTTTACTGGAGGAAATTGTCACGCATGTGATGGCTCACGAAGAATGGATTTATAAGTATGACAGGTTAAGCCTTAAGGAAGTTGGGGCTTATGATAGGGTAAAGTCCCTGAAGGGACGGGAAAAACTCGATTTCTTGTATTTTCTGCTGAACCGGGTTTCAGCACAGTCTGTAGAGCAGGCAAACAGGCTAGGGGAGGGGAGCTATGCTTTGGAAAAATCCGCCATTATTGGGGTGTGCCTGACATGTATGCTGATGCGCACCCGTTTTGAATTTGAGGACGATGATCTTGTCAAAGTGTTTTGGCTTTTTATTCTGACCTCAAGAAAAAAGGGGCAGCTCTTTTTTAGCGACTGGCCGCTTGTTTCTTTTGCCAGACAAATTAAGAAATATGTCCAGAAAAATGGCTTGTCAGAAGGTTTGAAAGCCAGTTTGAAGGATGTTCTGGCTCAAGAGGAGATGCTGGACCAGTTTGATAAAGATTGTTTTTGGAAACCATATGAACCAGAAAGAGACAAGGCAAGGGCACTTCTTTTTGATGTGTTGGAAGGCAAAAATATGGAAATTCCGCAAAAGAATCAGCCTATTCCTGATAAGGTTATGTCATATGAATTGGGGGAAGGCGCGTTTTCAGACCTTATTTGCAAGGATCTTGATAAAATGGAGTTGGAACAGCGTTTCTTATGGAATGCCTGTTTTAAAAAGCTGGAAGCCAGCACCAGTACAAAGCCTCCCAAGAAATTTTTTGCCAGTCTGGAAACAAGTATCGAGGCGATTGGTAAGGCGCGTTATCAAAAGATGATATTGAAATGGCTGGAAAAAATCATCCAGATTGATGTCTATGATAACAGACAGGTTATCGGGGAGTTTGCAGGTCAGCTCTACTACCGACCTTCCCTGATTGAGACAGATAACAAATTTTTGGCCAAGGGCATGGTGTGGTCAATGGTTCAGTTTTCTGACCAAAAATCCCTACAGGTGGTGGCAGCACTGACGGAACAGTGTTTTAAAAAAATCCCTGATGTTGGCCCGGCCTTACCTGTTGTTGGCAATGCTGGGGTCTATACGCTTGCCAACTCGAAAGGGCTTCATGGCATCAGCCATTTGTCGCGCCTTAAAATGCGGGTCAAGCATAAGAGCAGCCGTGCCACCATCCAAAAATCTTTGGATCAGCAGGCCAAAGAGCGCGGCCTGTCATCCGTCCAGATAGAAGAGATGAGTATTTCTGATTGCGGTTTGGTTGATGGGCAAAAAAATATAAAATTCAAGGATTGGGAGTTGGTGCTGGTTTTGGTTGGGGCTGGCACTGGCACTGGCACTGTGCAGCAGCATTGGCTGAAACCTGATGGAAAAACTCAAAAAACAGCCCCTGCCTTTATCAAAAGTTCAAAACCTCTGACCAAGAAACTAAAGGAAGCCAAAAAAACCGCCAAGGAGATAGCCCAAAGTGCGCTCGCGCAGTCCGCACGGATAGAAAGCCTGTATTTTGAGACGGTAAGTTGGGATAAAAAGACATTTGAAAAACACTATCTGAACCACGGCCTTGTCAGGTCTCTTGCGCAAAAGTTGGTCTGGCTGATTGATGATGACATGGCAGCATTGTGGTATGATGGGGGCTGGCAGGATGTTGAGGGCAAGGTTGTTGTGTGTGAAAAGGATGCCGAAATCTCGCTCTGGCATCCCATCTTTGCAAAAGTCGAGGAGGTTTTGGGCTGGCGCAGGCGGCTGGCAGAGCTGGAAATTCAGCAGCCCTTTAAACAGGTTCACCGCGAAATCTATCTTGTGACAGATGCGGAGGTGACAACAGGCCTTTATTCAAACAGGATGGCAGGACATATCCTAAAACAGCACCAGTTTGATGCCTTGGCCAAGGCGCGATATTGGGACTACACCCTGTGCGGCCAGTTCGATGGCGGCGGTGGCTATGCGTTGCGTAAAATTCCAGCGTTCGATATTGAGGCGCAATATTGGGTGGATCAACCTGATAACGGTGATGATGATTATTTCTCTGAAGCAGGGAATTTTTCACATTCTGGCATTGCGCTTTATCTGGCATCTGACCAAATACGGTTTCGTAAAAGCGGCGGGGAAGAACTGGGGATGACAGAAATCCCGCCATTGCTGTTTTCAGAAATTATGCGTGATGTCGACCTGTTTGTAGCTGTCAGTTCGATTGGCAATGATCCGCAATGGCAGGACGGCGGCAGGGTGCAGGGAGGTTATAATGACTATTGGCAGAACTATTCTTTTGGTGATCTCGGCCAGATTGCCCAGACCAGAAAGGCTGTTTTGGCTGATATTTTGCCAAGACTGAAGATCAGGGATGCGGTGAAGATCATTGGCAATTTTCTGGTTGTGCAGGGTAAATTGCACAGTTATAAAATTCATCTTGGCAGCAGTAATATCTTGATTGAAGAGAATAACAAATATTTGTGTATTGTCCCGGGGAGAGGCGGTGGAATGGGGAGGTCTGTTCCCTTCCTGCCCTTTGAGGGCGATAGCGGCCTGTCGCTTGTCCTGTCAAAAGCTTTTTTGTTGGCAGAGGATGACAAGATTAGGGACAAGACGATATTGAGCCAGCTTTAGCAGGTTTTTTAGTGCTGTAAGGTGCGTAACCGTGTGCGGGAGCATGGCGGTGGAGGCTTTGTAGCTTGGATCAATGAGGGAGAAATAAGTCGCCTGCCCGTCGCGTTTACGCGCCCTTTCGGAGCCTTGCCTTCAGGCAATAGCGTGAGATCAAAAATGTATCATTTTGGACATAATCTTATAAATTTTTTAAGTATTTTGGCTGAAACTGGTTGGCAATGAAGAATCATTTACTTCCATGAGGGACATCCATATGAGCAGGTTTCCGAAAAAAATTAAGACTATGTCAGTGGCCCTTGGGGTTTTTACTGGACTGACATCCGTTGTTTATGCCCAGGCTGTGATCGTGGATGACCAGGTTGTTGCTGGCAGGGGTGCTGATGTGATCCTGGTTCCCGAGCAGGCTGGGGATGGTCTCCTGAAATCCAGGGCCTCGATTATTGATGAACGGATTGGCCTGAATATACAGTTCGGTTTTGCCAGGGTTGACATGGAGGCACATGAATATGTGTTTGACGGGAGCAATTATTACGGCAAGGGCAGGGACAGCAAGGTCAGTGAACTGATCTGGAAAAGTGATAATGTTGTGATGTTTGGCGGCAAGGCCACTTTTGAAGTATTGCCACGGATTAATTTTCATGGTGAGGCCTGGGTGGCACTTGATGATACATCCAAGATGGATGACTATGACTGGCTGGCAGCGGGCAGAACGGACTGGACACATTGGTCGACACATAATGATACCCGGCTGGAGTCAGGTAGTATCCTTGATATTGCCCTGGGGTTCAGTGCTATCAAAACGCGTGGCTTTACACTGGACTTGCTTGCTGGCTATAAGCGCGATGATTGGGAATGGAAAGCCTATGGCGGAGAATATATCTATTCTTCTGACCCAGAAACTGACGAAGGCTTCAGGGACTTAAAAGGCGTTTTTCCTTCAGGAGAGCTGGGCATTACCTACAGACAGCAATATAATGTACCCTATCTTGGTGTAGCCGCAGATGTTAATGTTGGCCGCTTGAACCTAAAGGGCAAGGCCATTGGCAGTCATTGGGTAGATGCCTCACATGATGATACTCACCACCTCAGGGGAATCCTGTTTAATGATGACCTGCATAACAGCAAGATGTATATGCTTGAAGGCGAGGCCAGCTTTGCCCTGACGCAGCGTTATGCTGTTGGCGCGGGCTATAGCTACACCAAATATGATCTTGGACGTGGCACCACAACCGCCAATGAGACTACATATTATGGGGATTCTGGCGGCGGCGACCTGGAATATTCCAAGATCACAGTTTTTGTGAATGGCAAGTTCTAGAGCAAATTGCAAGCAATTGCGGTCAGGCGACCTTGCCCTAGCCCTTATATGGCGCATATCTTAACCCGCAAATCGATTCGATTTGTTCGCACTATGCACTAGGCATTGTCACAGTGATGAAAGATGAAAACCGTCTGTCTGGGAAGGCAGAGGGTTTTGTTTTGGGTGTGTTCTAATGTGTGATCCAGTCCCAGGCCTTGTCCTTCTCATCAGGGGTGAATTCCTTGATTTGGGCTGTGGTAAACCATGAGCCTATGGTGGCACCAAGGTCAGCCCAGACAGGCAATTCGCCGACAATGGCAAATTTTTCAAAATCATTTCGGTGGGGAATACCAAAACGGGCATCATCATACATGGCACGCAACTCCATGTGGTCAAACGGCGGGTTGCCAACCTCGACCAACATATTTAGCTTTTGGTGTTCTTTTATCAGATTTTCAAGCTTTGGAATCGTATGTTGATAGTCCTCATGGGTCAGGGTGCCGCTAATCTTGATACCCACAGTCTTGCCCTCACTCTGCGGTAAAAACTCTATCATTGTACTCTCCCATATCCTTGACGTGATTTTTTGTTGTGTCCAAGATATGGGTAGGCTTAGGCTTGACTGCAATAAGGGGCAGGGAAAATTTATGGAAGAACCTTGTTGCGCGGCTTGCCAGCCATGAACCCCTCAATATTGTCTATCAGCTGGTCAGCCAGGGTCTGCATCGCCTCATGGCTTGCCCAGGCCATGTGGGGGGTCAGAATGAAATTGGGGTGTTTTGCCAAGGCCATAAAGGGATGGTCCGGGGCAGGGGGTTCAGCAGTGACCACGTCAAAACCCGCGCCAGAAATTTGCCAGCTTTCCAAGGCCCGGACCAGGGCAGGCTCGTTGACAATGCCGCCGCGCGCTGTGTTGATAATCACAGGTTTTTGCGCCATCAGGCTAAATTCTGCCTGGCCAATCAGGTTTTCAGTATCGGGCATCAGCGGCATATGGAAGGTCAGGGCGTGGGACGTAGCCAGCACTTCATCAAACGGAAGATAACCCTGTTTTGCACTGGCCTGTCCCTTGCGCCCTGCATAAACCACATCCATCCCAAAGCAGCGTGCCATGTTGCCAACGGCCTGCCCCAATGCACCGCGCCCAAAAATGCCAAGCCTTTTGCCATGCAGGTCATGGACGGGGCGGCTGAAAAAACAGAATTTCCCTGATTTTTGCCATGCGCCGTCCTGTAAGTCGGCCTCATAGCCCTTGATATTGCGCATCAGCATCAGCATCAGCGAAAACACATGTTCCGGTACGCTATGCCCTGCATAGTCCGTGATGTTACTGACAACAATGCCCTGTTTTTGGCAGGCCTCCAGGTCAATCATATTGGTGCCTGTGGCAGCCACAGCAATCATTTTGAGGCCTGGCAGTTGTTCCAGTGTTTTGCCATTCAGCGCAACCTTATTGGTGATGGCGATGGTCGCCCCAGTCAGCCTGTCCGCTGTCTGGTCAGGTTGGGTCAGACCAAACTCTTGCCAGTCATGGTCTGTGGAAGGTTTGCGGACATGAATGTCAGGACTAAGGGTTTCACGGTCAAGGAAGACGATTTTGTGGGCTTGGGTCATGTCATTAAGGCTTTCTGTGAGAGGAGGTGCTTTGTTAGTTCTCATTGGGGGGCTTGCGTTCAAAGTGTTGGCAATCCCCAATTGGCACGATAAGTATGAGATTTAATTTTCCTGTAAATCTACAGGGCTTTATTTATAAATCAAGCTGCCATATTGATCTCTCCACCAATGAGGCTTTCCACTCCTGACATGAACCCCGCCAACCCACCGCGAAATCTTATTGAGGTTAAGCCAGTTGACTTCTTCCTTCAGCAAGGCATGACCTGTTTGCGTGAGTTCCAGGTTTCCGCGCTTATGAACGAGGGCTTTGGGATCATAAGAAGTATAGCGGATGGCTGGTCTTTTCGCATTAATCATGTTTTCTACAATGCTACAATAGACCACATCACCCAAGGTTGGGAGGGGGTCTGTTTCGTAATTGTAGAAATGAAACAGTTTGCCCAAAAACATCTGGCCATCACGCTGTAAAATTTTCAGTGTGTTCTCTTCAACCTTGCTCAGCCCATTATATTGGCCTGGTAAATTATCAAGATGCCAGAGCAAAGCTTGCGCCATATGGGGGAGGCAGAGCTGTTGGTCTGCCAGCGTCTTTAATGGCGTAGGGTCAGGGGCGCAAAGGGCTTGCCAAATTTTTGCGCCCTCATTGATATGTTGCAGACTGACGGGCTGGCGTTGCTGCCAAAGCAGGCGGATCATTTCTGGGTTTTGGCTCAGTTGCCCCAGTCCCACAAATCGTTTTAGTCCAGGGAATTTATGAGGGGATACAATCTCTACCTTTTTATCGACATTCATGGTTTTTAACAGATGCAACAACATTGCCAAGATAAGCTGGTCATGGCTGTCATGCTCAAACCAAAGACAAAGGGTGTCATGCTGTTTTATCAGGTCTTTGAGTCTTGCCCTGTCCTGTACCAGTCCTGCAAGTACAGGCCCAAGGCGCATATCATGGTCTGGTTTTCCTGGCGGAGGCGGCATATCAGCAAAGGTTGAGGAAAGGAAATGCGCCCTGGTTCTGAAAAAAGAGGTTGGATCGGATGCAGCCCCGCCCTGAAGACTGCCAACCACAAACACTTCCTCAATCTCAAAAAATGTCCCTGAAAACCCTGCATTAGGCAAGGTGTCCTTAATGTCATTACCGCACCTGATATGGAGGGTGTCAGGATCAAGGCTGCGGGCATCACGTCTTTGTTTGTCAGGTTGGGTGTTGTTGGCAATGGCATGGGAAATGTTTTTTACTGCATTGATATGTTGTTTTAGTTTTGCCCAGCTGGAAAGGCCAAGTTCGTGGGCGATGATAAATTGGCAGTCTGCTAACCTAATGGTTTCTGGGCTAGGGGAGGAGAGTTGGGGATAATGGGAACTGAGACGCTCAAGGCTCGTGGGGTCATTGGCCTGAATATGTTTTAAGAGTTTTTTTGCCTGTTTTTTCAAGGGTTCAAGTTTGAGATCTTTTAGCCTGACATTATCTGAACTGACGACCAACCGGGCATCACTCAGGTTGGGGACAAAGCCCTTCTGTTTTCCTTGGGGATGAAATTTTGTAAATTGGCAGAGAGCCTCGGCATCTCCAGCTTGCCACGTCGCGAGCAATTTTTCGGCTTTTTGAATATTGGCGAGGTAGCGGGAGGCAGGCACAGCTGTGGTGTTGTCTTTGTCTTGTGACATACGATATCCCTTTTTATACCGTGCCTGTCCTATCGGTTTTTAGAAATCGTATGATAAGGATGTTTTATAGCTGATAGCCCAATTTCTTCCATTTAACGGCGAGTGTCAGGGCTAAAATCTTGCAAGGTTTCCCTTTTCCGCAGGCATGGAAGCAGGCAAGAACTGCATGGGAATGATGATAAACCAGCCTGATAGCTCTGTCAATTTCTGATTTTTTGAGAAATTTTTCTAAATTTTCATTGACCCCTTTACAAGATATAAAGAAAACTTTATATGTTTTGGATC
Source organism: Alphaproteobacteria bacterium (assembly GCA_024279735.1). Lineage (GTDB taxonomy): Bacteria > Pseudomonadota > Alphaproteobacteria > Rhizobiales > JAJRRF01 > JAJRRF01. Next base: position 13,550 of record JAJRRF010000091.1, on the reverse strand, counting down.
GGGTTTGGTGTGGCGGAGGGTGTGGGTGAGAAATTGAAGAATTTGGGCAAGACAACCAGTCTGGAAAATATGCTGGCCTCCCTGCGTGCTGCGGGAGAGGAGACGCGTCTTCGGTTGCTGGTGCTTCTTTCCAGGGGCGAGCAGAGCGTCAAGGATATGACGGCTGTTCTGGAACAGAGCCAGCCCCGTATCTCACGACACCTAAAACTTCTTTCAAAGAGCGGTCTGGTGGAACGCTATCAGGAAGGCAGCTGGGTGTATTACAGGCTGGCTGACAGTAAGGACAGCGAACAGGGCTTTGGGGCGGGGACAGTGCGGGCGATCCTTGGCCAGCTTGATGATGAGTCAGGTATTTTGGCACAGGACAAACTACGTGCCAGTCAGGTGCGGTTGGAACGCAAGGAGATGGCACAGCATTATTTTCAGAAAAATGCCGCCCAGTGGCACAAGATACGCTCCTTGCATGTGGCTGAGGAACAGGTTGAGCAGGCCATGCTGGAGATGATGGGGTGCAACGCGGCTGGGGAAAAAAAATATGGGGTACTGGTTGATCTGGGAACAGGGACAGGAAGGATGCTGGAACTGTTTGCGCCCCATTTTCACCAGGGCATTGGTTTCGACCTGAACAAGGACATGCTGTCCTATGCCAGGGATAATTTGGCCAATGCTGGCCTGTCCCATTGCCAGTTACGCCAGGGTGAGCTGTGTGACATTGCGCTGGATGACGGGGCTGCTGATGCGGTCATCATCCACCAGGTGCTGCATTTTCTTGATGCGCCTTCAGGCGCTGTGCAGGAAGCAGTCCGCATCCTGAAACCGGGAGGGCGGATATTGGTGGCGGATTTTGCCCGCCATGACCTTGATTTCCTGCGGGAAAAACAGGCGCATAGGCGTCTTGGTATTGGCGATGAAAAAATGCGCGAATGGATGACAGGTGCTGGGTTAGAGGTGCAGGAACATAAGAAGTTGCAACCGGATGATGGCCAGAACGGGGACAAGCTTACTGTCTCGCTTTGGCAGGGCCAAAAGACTAAATAGGGTGAAGGAGGCAGGACAGAAAAGCTATGGGAAACAGGAAAAGCAGGCAACTGCCGGATCATGACATTAAGGTATCATTTGAGTTTTTTCCGCCCAAGACGGAAAAGATGGAAGAAAAGTTGTGGGAAGCTGTCAGCCGCCTTGCGCCGCTGCGTCCCCAGTTTATGGATGTGACTTACGGCGCAGGGGGATCAACCCGTGAGCGAACCCATGAGGTTGTGACGCGGATGCTCAAAGAGACAGATATTCCGCCCGTGGCACATTTGACCTGTGTTGGTGCGTCCAAGGCAGAGGTCAATGAGGTGATTGAGGACTATAAGGCGGTGGGCGTGAAGCATATTGTGGCCTTGCGCGGCGATCCTCCTGGCGGCGTTGGCACTAAATTTGAGCCGCATCCAGAAGGCTATGAAAGTTCAATTGAGCTGATTAGGGGCATTAAGGAGATTGGCGACTTTACCGTGTTTACCGCAGGTTATCCCGAAACGCATCCTGAAAGCCCGTCTGAAGCCGCTGACATTGACTGGCTAAAGCGCAAGGTGGATGCTGGGGCAGACCGTATCATTACCCAGTTCTTTTTTGAGAATGAAGATTTTTTGCGCTATCTGGACAAGGTACAGGCCGCAGGCATTGATGTGCCTGTTACCCCTGGCATCTATCCGGTGGTCAACTTCAAGATGGCCGCCAAATTTGCCACCATGACAGGCGCGCGGGTACCAAACTGGCTGGCACAACGCTTTGACGGGCTAGAAGGTGACTTGAAGACCCAGGGCTATGTCGGAGCCGCGATCTGCGCGGAACAGGTGATGGGGCTGGTGGATGAGGACGTGAATGAGTTTCACTTTTACACCCTGAACCGCGCCGACCTGGTATTTGCGATCTGTTCCATGCTTGGGATCAAGTCAGGGGCTGGCTGATAACGGTTTGTTTGGTAACAGGAAAAATGGATGTTTTGTAAGACATTGATTTTTCTGTTACTTCTTGTCATCCTTGAATTTATTTCAGGATCCATACACGCTGATTTTTGTTATTTAGGCATGATGAAACACAAACCAAAAGACAAAAGGCCTTCCAATGGTGTCATCCCAACAGGCAAAATCTTGGGATTCATCCTGTGAAGATTAGGCTCTACTCGTTTGCTTTCTTGCGCTGGATATGAAAAGAGGTTTTCTTTATTTTTAACTGCTTTATAACGCGGTACAGTTGAACTTTACTTTGTTGAAACCATTTTATTCTTGGCGGGAGAACTATGATGTTTCGTTTTTTAAGGGTGTGTTGCCTCTATCTGTTGATTGTTGCCCTAATTGTTTTGGCTGTGATGGTGATAGAATCCCAGTCCTGGGAACTTTCAATAAAGGTGATGGCTTATGGGGTTCTGGCAGGCATTTCCGGGATGCTGTTTATCCTGGCGCAGCTCAAGGGGATTTATGGCTCACTTGAGGGGGAACGGCTGCACCGCAGGAAAGAGGTCACAATGGATATCTGCCGCAACGTCCAGGACAAGGTCAGGCTGCTTGGCAGGGAACTGGATGAGGAGTTTTCCATGAAGCGTGACAGTGTCAAGCAGGTGCTGGACGAGGCGGATCTGCAATATCTGTTTACGGTGGGCGGCCTGGGCAGCAAGGCGAAGGTGGAGGAGCTGCTTGGCACAATAGAACAGATTGGCCTGGGGATACGGCATAATGTCTATGAGATGGATATTGTCCGCGACTATTCCGCCAGCCTGTTCTCATAGGTCTATTTTAAGTATGAACCCTTTATCGCCAAGGTACGGGCAGACCAGGCAAAGCAAGGCCAGGAGGCCAGGAGCTATGACCAGTTTATGGGTCTGGTGAAGATGTGCTAGGGAATTTTAGGTAAGGACCAAGGTTATGCTGACATCAATTAAGATCAAGAATTTCAGGCTGTTTGAAAGCCTGGAGGTCAAGCGTCTGGGACGTGTAACCTTGCTGGTTGGCAAAAATAATTTCGGAAAGAGTTCTTTTCTTGAGGCTTTATTGTTGTATTTGAATGAGCCAAGTTTTTTCACTTTACAAGATTTGGTTAGTTGTAGGCAAGATCATTCATTTCTTGTAGGGGAGTATCAGCTATTTGAAAGGCCTGTCAAACATCTTTTTTATAAGCATATGATGCCTCTTGAGGGAGAGGAGGGCATACATATAACTGGAAACAAAGGGAACAGTCCGAGTTTACATATTCATGTAACGAAGGAAAAGGAAGAAGATTCAAAACCGTTTCTCATAGGAAAATGCCAAAATAAAAAAGGTGTCGTGGTTTGGTCAGAGGACTTTGAAGTAGATCAAAAAAAGAAAAATAAAGTAATCAGTCCGTCTGGAAATTTAGTGCGTGGAACATTTTTTGCAAATTTATTTAAAGGAAAATTTCAATTCGTACCAACAATGGGTATTCCTGATTGGGTCGCTTCTGTATTATGGGAACAAGTTAATCTAACAGACCTTCAAGGTAATGTGATTGATACATTAAAGTTTACTGAGCCTGACTTAGAAAAAATTGTATTTATTACATTTCCAACAGGAGCAGGAACTGACAGGTTGCCAATGGCTGTAGTTAAAGGGTTTCAAGAACCTATCACCTTAAAAACTCTTGGCGATGGCGTTACAAAACTGTTCCACATCCTGATATCAATAGCCAATGCCAAGGATGGCACGCTGCTGATAGATGAGTTTGAAAACGGTTTTCACTGGTCTGTCCAGGAAAAGGTCTGGACAGCTGTGTTCGACCTGGCAGAAAAGCTCAATGTCCAGGTGTTTGCCACCACCCATAGCCGCGACTGTGTGCAGGCCTTCAGCAAGGTTTGGTCAGACAATGAGGAAGCTGGGGCTTTTATCCGTCTGGAAAATAATGAGGGCGTGGTACGGGCGCAGGAATATACAGCTGAAATTTTATCAGATTCAATTGAAACCAGTGTAGAGGTGCGGTAATGGCTTCTAAAGCAGGTTTTAAGGATGATCGTCATGAGCGTTTATTGCTTGTTGAAGAAAATAATGATTGTCATGTTGTTTTGGCTCTTTGTCAAAAACATAATGTTCCTAAAACATTTGATGTTTTTGACAGTGGTTCAGAGGATTTTTGTTGCACAATAGCTGATGAACGAGTGCTAGGTTTTGCGAAGCAATGTGTTGAGGAGTCACAAAAAAAGGGCTTCTCAGGTTTTAAAAAAGTTCATACCTCAAAGGCTGAAATACACACCTATCTGGCTTGGCAAAATGAACCAGGAATGCCATTAGGATTAGCGATCACAGCACAGGTTTTGGATGGAAAACATGAGTTGGCAAAAACCTTTTCACAATGGCTTAAAGAGCTATTCAAGGAACAGTAAGCGTAAAGGAAACAGGCATGGCAAAGAAGAAAAAAAGCAAAATCACTCCCGTCGGCTGAAGCCGCGTGACCAGCGCGGGGCAGGGGCGGGCAAGCCTAAGGCGGGTATTTCAGTCAGTTCTGTCAAGGCCAAGACCAACCCGATTTCTGGCGCAACGCCAACCAACACGAAAGGAAACGCCATGACCAGGGAAGACCGTATTGCCGCCTTGCACAAGGCTGCTGATCAGCGTATTTTATTGCTGGATGGTGCTATGGGCACAATGATCCAGCGTTATAAGTTACAGGAAGAGGACTATCGCGGCGAGCGTTTCAAGGACTGGCCAAGCGATGTCAAGGGCAATAACGACTTGCTGGTGCTGACAAAACCTGACGTAATCAGCGAAATTCATGCTTCTTACCTGGAGGCAGGGTCTGACATTTTCGAGACCAACACCTTTAACGGCACCACCATTGCGATGGCGGATTATGGCATGGAGGAACTGGCCTATGAAATCAATGTCGAGGCGGCCAAGCTGGCCAGAAAAGTGGCAGATGAGTTTACCGCCAAAACCCCTGACAAGCCGCGTTGGGTAGCTGGTGCAGTCGGGCCGACCAACCGTTCTGCCTCCATTTCTCCCGATGTCAATGACCCGGGCTACCGTAATGTCACCTTTGATGAGCTGGTCACAGCCTACGGCGCGCAGGTCGAGGGACTGATAGAGGGCGGGGTGGACATCATCATGATCGAGACCATTTTTGATACCCTGAACGCCAAGGCAGCTGGGTTCGCCACCCTGGAGGTATTTGAAAAGCTGGGCATTACCCTGCCAATCATCATTTCAGGCACAGCAACAGACATGTCTGGCCGTAACCTGTCAGGGCAAACACCTGAAGCCTTTTTCTATTCCATGCGCCACCTGCGGCCGTTTGCCATTGGCTTGAACTGTGCCTTTGGTGCAGAGGATATGCGCCCGCTGATTACCGAAATTGCCGCTGTGTCAGACTTTCGCCTCAGTGCCTATCCTAATGCGGGGCTGCCCAATGAAATGGGGGAATTTGACCAGACGGCTGAAGAAATGTCGGCCCTGCTGGAAGGGTGGGCAAAAGACGGCCTGATTAACCTGGTTGGCGGCTGTTGTGGGTCGTCCCCTGACCATATTGCCGCTATTGCCAAGGCTGTGGCAGGCTACCCACCGCGTAAAATACCGGATGTCCCAGTCAAGACCCGCCTGTCTGGCCAATCCCCCTTTGTCATGGGCTAGTGCATAGTGCTGCCTGTTGTTGGTCTAGCATTTAGCATCCAAAATGGTGTTTAGGGCAGGAACGAGTTCATCATAATGTCCGATCAGGGCGGTTGCGCCAAGCTCAGTCACAGGAATATCGCAATAGCCAAAGGTGACGGCGACAGATGGCAGGGCGGCGGCTATCGCTGTATTGATGTCAGTCGGGCTGTCCCCGACCATCACCGCCCTATCTGCACTGCCGCCAGTCAGAGCAATGGTCTTTAAAAGGTGGTTTGGGTCTGGCTTGTAGCAGTCAAAACGGTCACGTCCTGCTATCGCTCCAAACAGGCGGGAAAAGCCAAGGTCATCTATCAGCTGAACGGCCATCTCCTGCGTCTTGTTGGTGCAGACCCCAAGCCTTGCCCCATTATCCTTCAGCTGCTCCAGAGCGGCTGTCATGCCTTCAAAAGGTTTGCTGTCCTTGGCAATATTGGCGCGGTAAAACTCAATAAACATGTCAAACAGCTGGTCGGCGCGGTCATTACTGGCGCGTCCGTGATAGTCCAGCCCCGTGCGGATCATGTTGCGCGCCCCAAGTGAAATTTGCGGGCGGATCAGGCTTTCGGGAACAGTGCCAAGGCCTTCATGCGCCATCACAAAATTCAGGGCATTGATCAGGTCTGGCGCGGTATCGACCAGCGTGCCGTCCAGGTCAAAGATAATGGTGCTGCCTGTAAACATGGTTGTTGCCTTCAACAAGGTGATAGGGGGAACAATCCAGACTATGCAGCGATTTGGCGGCAAAAGTCAGTAAAAAAATACAGTACTTTTTTATGACAGGCCAGGAACAACACAAAAGGGAGAAGGGCGCGACCGCATAACCGAGTCTTGTGACTTCCTAAAACGCTCCAAAGCTGCTAAGTCCTTGGAAAGGTTACAGGGCAACAGGTAGTATTGACCGTTTTTTAATATGTGCAGGAGTAGACCGCATGTCACAGGCCACCAAAAGCCGCAAGAAAGCCAGCCACAAGGCTGCCCCTTTGGGACAGGATGAAAAACAGATTGTCGCGGAATGGACCGAAAAGTTGCGCGGTTATCGTGAACGCCTGAAGGAAGACCCCCAGTTTAACCCAATCAAGCAGTTGGCCTTTACTATCTCGCGTGAACTGGAAAGCAAAAGCCTGTCCAGGGGCAAGGTTGCTGCCATTGGCAAGCATCTCTGTGACCAGGGACTGCTGCACCGCGCCCAGAAGACCCGTGACTATATGGGTAGCCTGGATACGGCAGACAGGAAGGCGCGTCTGAAGGAAGCTTTTAGGGCGCAAAGCATGAAGGATGGCCAGCCAATCCCGTTTGAGGAATTCAGGGATATTTGGCAAAAGCCACTGCACGGCATTGTCTATACCGCCCATCCGACGTTTGTGATGTCTGTTGAGCTGCGCAAGATGTTGGTCTCCTTGATTGAGCAAGGCGATGACAATGCTGACCTGCTTGAGGCTCTGGCCTCTATCCCCCACAGGCCAGATGACAATATTAGTTTGCAATATGAGCATGACCAGGTACAAGAAGCAATTTCCCATGCCCGCTCTGCGACGTTAAAATTTATCCATATCATCCTGGAAGTGGCCAGGGAGCTTTATCCAGATGACTGGTGGAAAGTGAACCCTTCCTTGGTCAGAGTCTATAGCTGGGTGGGATATGACCTGGATGGCCGTACCGACATTCGCTGGTTTGACAGTTTTCGCTTCCGTCTCAAGGAAAAACTGCTGCAAATCTCGTTTTATCAGGGATTGTTGGAGGAAGTGCGCCAAGAGCTGTCCGGCAAGACCTGTATTATAGACAGCCTGGCGGAGCTGCTGGAAAAGGAACAGGCTGAGGTTTTGGAAATCAGTAAATTGTTTTCTGAAGAGGCTAGAGACATTGATGCTCCAGAGGATAATGACAGAAAGATCGTCGATAGAATTAAGGATATTCTTGATGAGACACCTGGGCAAGTTGATGATGCAGTAGCACATAAAGCTTTAACTAATGCTGAGGCTCACAGGTTTAGCGTATTGCTGAAAGACAAGAATAAACTAGCTGAACTCAATGAGCTTTTGTTAGAACCTGCCATGCGTGTTGACAGGCTTGAAAATCCAAACGCTCTCTCCAGGGCTGCTAATGCCCTGACACAGAGGAAAACCCATACCACCAAGGGCTATGTCAAGGACGCGATAGCCTTGCTTAATGAGGAACTGGAAAAGAACAGGGATGATGAGACCCGCTTTGTCCTGGCCAAACTGCGCAGTCATTTCTCCTCGCGCGGTATGAGTACCGCCCATATCCATATCCGAATCAATGCCATGCAGCTGCATAATGCTATTCGCGGCCTGGTTGACCTGGACGGGGAAACCCTCGACCTGAACAGCCATGTCCTGCTGAACCGCCTTGACAGCATGATACAGGAACTGGACAGCGGCAAGCCGCAAACTGTCAACTTTGCCTCTGTTGCGCTGGAACGAACTACAGCCATCCGCCAGTTTATGATTGTGGCGCAAATTCTCAAGCATATTGATGGCGACAGCCCTATCAGGATGCTGATTGCAGAATGTGAACATGCCTTTACCGTCCTGTCTGCGGTCTATTTTGCCAAACTGTTTGGGGTTTCTGAAAAGATTGATATTTCCCCGCTATTTGAGACAGAGGAAGCCCTGGAAAACGGGGTTGAGGTCATCAAGTCCCTGCTCAAGCTTGAGGGCTACCGCAACCAAGTTGAGTTGCGTAAACGGCTCTGTATCCAGACCGGGTTTTCTGATGCTGGGCGGTTTATCGGGCAAATCCCTGCTGCCCTGTCTATTGAACGCTTGCAGGCCAAGCTGGCACGGGTGATGGGAGACCATAAGCTCAATCATATTGATATGCTGATTTTTGACACCCACGGCGAATCGATGGGTCGCGGCACCCATCCAGGGTCTTTGGCACAGCGTTTTAATTATACACTGTCCCCTTATGTGCGGGCAACCTTTGCCAAGCAGGACATAACCTTGCTGCATGAGGTCAGTTTTCAGGGCGGTGACGGCTATATCCTGTTTGGCTCGGACAGGATGGCCTTTGCCACCTTGTCTGAAATGCTGCTTTGTGATTTTGACCAGCGCGGCAAGGAAACAAATGACCTGTTTTATGATGATATTGATTTTTCAATGGATTTCTTCAAGCGAATCAAGCGTTACCAGATAGACATGTTTGAGAACAGTAATTACAGCACCGCCTTGTCTGCCTTCAGCACCAACCTGCTTTCGCCCTCTGGGTCGCGTAAATCCAAGAGACAGTTTGATGGCGGCAGTGACAGCCGGACTGCCCCCGCGGAAATGCGCGCCATTCCCCATAATGCCATCTTGCAGCAAATGGGCTATCTGGTGAATATTGTCAGCGGTATTGGCGAGGCCGTGCGCTATGAACGTGAGCGTTTTTCCGATATTTGCAGCAATTCCGAACGGGCGCGAAGCTTGATGACGTTGGTTGGTCATGCCTATAAGGTCTCTGGCATCAAGACATTGGTGGCCTATTCCAGTCTGTTTGATGATGCTTTTTGGGTGACGCGCCCAATTGACAATATGGAAGAGAAGATCAAGGGGCCATGCCTGTATCTGGCTGACCTGTTGCGCGGTGATGAGCGTCATGATGGCCTGATGCATTTGGCGACTTATCTGCGTGAAGATGATGTGCATTTGCAGGATGCCTTCCGGATGCTGAATGTGTTTGATGACCTGAAACTGGAAGAGGGGGAGCATACCAACAGCCGCGCCTTGTGGCTGGAACAGCTGGACATTATCCACGCGCTGCGGATTGCAATGATCCAGCATATCTATCTGAAGGCGGCCAAGGTTCCGCAGTTTTCATCCAGTGATGACATTACTCACAAAAATGTGATGAAGCTGATCCTGTCGCTTTATATTGACCAGGCCGTAACCTTGATGCGGGAGGCCTATCCGCTTGAGGCCCCGCAGGTTTCTGACTATAAAATGGAGGAAGAGGCCAGTTATATCAGCCAGGATGAGGGAGACTATGCCACCATCAACCATAAACTGATTGAGCCAATTGAGGAATCCTACCAGATTATCCTGGATCTGGGGATTGGTGTTTCACATTTTTATCGGGCGCATGGGTAAGGCGGTTCAGGCTTTTTAACTGTTTATTATTTTTATTTTGTCATCTATGGCTTAACCATAACTAGGTTTACTGGGACGCTTGGGAAACTATGGCTTTTGTTGCCCTATCCTTGCCCCTTACATGATATATAATGTTTCTAGACCCTGCTGGAATGATGGCGGGGAGTCTGCAAGGTTTTGAAAAGAGTCTTGAAGGGGGCTATATCTTGATTTTGGGTCGGTATAGCTTTGGAAGAGATGACAATGGAGTGAAGCGGCTTGATGCAAAACGAAATAATATTATGGGGAGCTGTGTCCCAGACAGGGAGGGCTTTCTGGAAATGTGCCCTGGGGTCTGCTGTTTTCTTGTCTGTTATGGCGTTGCAATTCTCTGTGGCCTCTGCCAAAGACATTAAGACCAGAGCCAAATATATTTATCTGATGGATGCGGATACAAACTCAGTTTTGCTCTCCAAAAATGCCAACAAGAAATTTGCCCCTGCTTCTATGAGTAAGCTGATGACGCTGGAGATATTGTTCCAGGCACTGAAGGCAGGTTCGGTGACCCTCGAAGATGAGTTCATGGTCAGTGAACATGCCTGGCGGACTGGTGGCGGCCCGTCTGGTGCGGTTTCGATGCTGTTGCCGCTCAATACCTTCGTCAAGGTCGAGGATCTTATCAAGGGTGTGGCGATCAATTCGGCCAATGATGCAGCAATTGTGATTGCAGAAGGTCTTGAGCCAACCGAGGATGCCTTTGCCGAACGGATGAACAAGCGTGCCAAGGAGATTGGGCTGACCCGTTCAAGCTTTGTCAATGCCACAGGTTTTGACAAGCCAGGACAGCGTATGACAGCGCGTGACCTGGCCATACTGTCGCTGCACCTGATCAAGGAATATCCGCAATATTATCATTATTTTTCGATGAAGAAATTTAAGCACCGCAGACGGGTCTATTATAACAGGAATCCGCTCAATGGAGCTTTTGGGGGAGATGGCCTGAAGACTGGTTCCAACAAGGGATTTGGCCACGGCCTGGTGGCCTCTAAAGTGAGTGACCGTAGGCGACTTATTCTTGTGATTCATGGTGTGAAATCCAAAAGAAAGCGTCGCAGTAATTATGCGGGGAAACTGGCCCGTAATAAGGAGGCGAAGGCCATTATGCGCTGGGGTTTCAGTGATTTCAGGTCCTATAAGGTGTTTGAGCAGAACCAGACTGTTGGAGAAGCACGGGTTCTGGGCGGTGAAAAGATGTATATGCCATTGGCTGCGAAGAACTGGGATGAGGTCAGGGTATTGTTGCCCAGGGACAGCCAGCAGAAAAAAGTCAAGGTCTCTATCATCTATAAGGGGCCATTGCGGACACCAATCCAGCAAGGTGAACAGGTTGCCTTTCTGAAGGTCAAGGCCAAGGGGACATCTGCGTCCATGATCCCGCTTTATGCGACAGAAACAATCAAGTCGGCCAGTCCTGCCTGGCGGGGTTTTGATACCCTGTTGTTCAGGGCTTTTGGTTGGTTGTTTTAGGTAGGTACTGGGGGAGGATATAATGATGCATGGGCATTTTATAACATTTGAGGGCGGTGATGGCTGCGGGAAGTCAACCCAGGTTGGGATGTTGGAGCAACGCCTGAAACTGGCTGGAAAGACAACAGTGTTGACCCGTGAACCAGGCGGTACCCAGCGGGCAGAGACCATACGCTCATTGCTGCTTGATGGCAAGGCGCGGGACATGGGGAAATTTGCAGAAACCCTGCTGTTTTCCCTTGCCCGTGAAGATCATATTGAAAAGTTGATTGCCCCTGCGTTGGCCAAGGGTGACTGGGTGATCTGTGATCGTTTCATTGACTCGACCCGTGCCTATCAGGGAGCTGGCGGCGGCATTGACCCTGACCTGATCAACGCACTTGAGCGGGTGGTTGTGGGGCCGTACCGTCCTGAAATAACCATTATCCTGGATGTTTCCCCTGAAGAGGGGATGGAGCGTGCCAGGTTGCGGATGAAGGAACTGGGTGAGGAAGTGCCTGACCGCTTTGAATCTGAAGAAATTGCCTTTCACCACAGGTTGCGGGAGGGTTTCCTGGATATTGCCAGGAATGAGCCTGGACGGTGCGTTGTGGTCGATGGTATGCAGCCAGTTGGGGAAATTCACCAGTTGATCTGGGAGCATGTCTGTCAGAGGGTGGGGGCATAATTTCCAGTTGTATTAAAGGTGATAATTTGTATGAGGCCTGAATAATGGCAAGAAAACCTGTGGATGACAGGACAGACCTGAGTGGCTTGCTGGGCTTTTTGTCACCGCGCGAAAACCCTGGCCTGACAGGCCATGAAGAGGCGCAGCAAACCCTGGTGTCTGCCTTTAAAAGTAACCATTTCCCCCATGCCTGGCTTTTGAGCGGGCCTGAAGGTATTGGCAAGGCCACACTGGCCTATCATTTTATCCGCAATGTCTTTGCCCACGGCCTGGAGAAATGTAGCGGGGATGGCCAGCTTATGGCATTGGACAAGCTGGACCCTGTCTTTGTCCAGGTCTCTTCCCTGTCTCACCCCGACCTGCTGGTATTACAACGTATCCGCAACCCGAAAAGCAAGGCCTTCTATACGGTCATCAGGGTGGACGAAATCCGCAGCCTGACCAAATTTTTTGGCTTTACTTCTGGTGGCGGCGGTTGGCGTTTTGTGGTGGTAGACCTGGCAGAAGACATGAACAACAATGCCGCCAATGCCCTGCTGAAAATACTTGAGGAGCCTCCTGAAAAATCGGTATTCTTCCTGATATCCTCAGCACCAACCACCTTGCCAACAACTATTTTGTCCCGGTGTCAGAAGTTGCGGATGTTTCCGCTGCTGGATGAAGACCTGAAACGAGCCGTGCAGGATGCCTTTAACAATTCCCTGGAGCACAGTGTTCCTGAAGGGGAACAATTGACCTATGCCTTGCAAAAGGCAGGGGGCAGTGTGCGTAAGGCTTTGCAATACAGTGTTGGCAATGGCCTAGCACTGGACAAGCAGCTTGGCACCCTGTTGGCACGTCTTCCTAATATGGACTATACCCTGGTTCATGGACTGGCGGATCGTATTACTGTGAGGGGGGCAGAGGATGATTTCCAGACCGTCCATACCCTGCTCAGCAGCTGGATGGCGCGCCAGATCAGGACGACAGTTAGCGGCAGGGTCAACGAGACCCATTCACGGCTGTTTCCAAGGCAGACCATCACCGCATGGTCAGAGCTTTGGCAGGATATGCACCGAGAAAAGGCAGCCTGTCTGCTCCTGAACCTGGACAGGCGCACCCATATCATCAACATGTTCGCAAAAATCCAAGAACAGTCACGCGATGCGGTAGGCCGCTAGTGCATAGTGCGAGTGCGAGCAAATCGAATCGATTTGCTGGTTAAGATATGCGCCATATAAGGGCTAGGGCAAGGTCGCTTGACCGCAATTGCTTGCAATTTTCTCTAGAGCAACCTGCAAGCAGGTTCACTCATTCACAAAAGATCAAAAACAGCTTGTATCAACCCGAAAGACTCCCTTGATCGTATCAGGGTTACAGACACAAACCTGAATATGTGTCTTTTCATGCAGGGCTGAACCCGCATAGAGTTCCTTACCTTCAATGAAGACACCCCTTACCGTATCAACCATTTGATCTTGTGCAACATATTGAAATTTGTTTTTATATTCTGATGCGATATGTACCAAAAATTTACCTGATTACCACTTCCTTTCCGCTGTATAGCCACAAAAATATATTATTCTTTAAAAACAAGGAGATATAGATATGGCTCAAAATTCGGTTCAATTGCAAAAAGGGTTAAGCATCACTGCTTTTCTGGAACAGTAT
>JAJRRF010000090.1 GCA_024279735.1 Alphaproteobacteria bacterium | reverse complement strand
TTATGGGCTTGATAAATTACGGCAATTGCTCATGCACCAAAAAGATGAAGCAATCCGCCTGCTTAAAAAGTTCCTAGCCCCACAAACGAAAAAACAGCCCGTCCAAAAGGCTTTAGCCTGAAGAGAGTCGTGTACTATGACAAAGGGGGTAACATCAGCGTAGTTACCACGTTGCAGCATTTTGATGGTATCGACATTTATCATTTTTGCACCTGAGAGGTCGGCGATCCAGGCAAAGCCTTTACCAGGGTGACGGGTATATCGAAAGTGAAGGCTGGACGGGGCGTGATGGGCTTTCTCAATTGTTCCATAAGCCTTGCAAAGCTTATAGGGGTTGCCCCAACTGCATCTATGGTGATGGTATGTTGTGGCGGATGAGCTATCGCCGTGACAATTGCTGCGGTCAGATCCTCTATATGGATGGGCTGCAAAAGCTGTTTGCCCCCTCCCACCAGGCCTATGACGGGAAGGGCAGATATTGCGCTAAACAGTTGCCAGCTTTGGGCATTTTCCCCGTAAATCAGGGAGGGTCTCAAGACCAAGGCATGGGGCGCAAGGCTACGTAAACACTCATCAGCCTGTCTTTTGCTTTTGTGATAGGCCGTCTCTGCCCCCTGGTCTGCACCAAGGGCGGAGAGCTGTATAATGTGGGTGATGCCTGCCTGCTGCGCTGCCTGAAACAGGGCTATCGGGGCTTTTATGTGCAAGTTTTCAAAGCTTTGTCCTGGGCTTTCAGAGATAATGCCGACCAGGTTTATTACCACGTCACAGCCTTTTAGTCGTGGCAACCAGTCAGTTGCTGTGCGGTCTGTGGCAAAGTTTCCTGTGGCCAGTTTGCAACCTACGAACGCTGCCTTCTCCTTGCTGGGGTCACGCAGGCAAACCGTCAGTTGATGGCCTGCACCCAATAGTTTGGGAACTAAATGCCGGCCAATAAACCCGCTTGCCCCAGTGATAAAAATTTTCACAGTTACAATTCCTTAATTATTTATATTTCTGTAATAACAGAAAATAAAGGCATAATCAAGGATGGGTATACAGAAGGGAAACCCCAGGAACATATGAACCAATGTATTTTTCTTGTTTTGTAAGCTTGTGTCACTGACCTCATCAAAGGTCAAAGTCTTGCCAAAACGAAAATGAAAAATATAGTTTGGGTCATCACCCTTTTTAGCCCTGATATATAGTGCAAGCCAATTGTTACAATTTGCGAGTCTGCGATATACGCCCCCCAAAAGGCTGGGACTAAGGTCGGCTGACCAACCCTGCTTGCAGCTTCTCCTGGTCTCTATCACCCCGAATTAATTTTAAAATTACCTGGCAGCCCATAATTTATCTTGATTAAACAACCAGAGTGACTATATAAATGGAGTTCTTTATAGGGGCCTGTAGCTCAGTTGGTTAGAGCTCTCGGTTCATACCCGAGCGGTCGTAGGTTCGAATCCTACCGGGCCCACCATTTCCCCTCTCCCAACCCTAAAAGTCTATTGCCATGCAGCAGTTTGAGAAAATCCCCGCAACCGTCATTACAGGTTTTCTAGGTGCAGGCAAGACAACCCTTATCCAACATATCATCAAGAATGCTGAAGGCCGCAGGATCGCACTGATCGTCAATGAATTTGGTGATATTGGGATTGACGGCGACATGCTCAAGGCCTGCGGCAATGAAGATTGCGGTGAAGAGGATATTATTGAACTGGCCAATGGCTGCATTTGTTGCACGGTTGCCGAAGATTTTATCCCGACTATGGAAAAGCTGCTGAAGCGTGACCCTGCCCCTGACCATATTGTGATCGAGACCTCTGGCCTTGCCCTGCCCCAGCCCCTGGTTCAAGCCTTTAATTGGCCTGAAATTAAGACGCGGGTGACTGTAGACGGGGTAGTCACAGTGGTTGACAGTGATGCGCTCGCCCAGGGGCATTTTGCCTCGGATGAACAGGCTGTAAATGACCAGCGCAGCGCAGATGACATGCTGGATCACCACACCCCGCTTGGGGAACTGTTTGAAGACCAGCTGTCTTGCGCAGACCTTGTTTTGCTCAACAAGTCAGACCTTGTTTCTGAAGAGGAACTTGCCAGGATTGAACAACGCCTGGAAAAGGAAGTCCAGACAGGCACGCGTTTCACCCGTTCTTCTGAAAAGTCGCCAGTCCCAGTAAAGGTCTTGATAGGCCTGGATAGCGCGGCAGAAGACAAAGGGCATAAGTCACACCATGACAAGGCACATGATAATGACGCAGACCATCACCACGACCATGATGCCTTTGTCAGCCTGGAGATTTCATTGGGCGAGATAGCTGATGTTAAACAGTTTGTTGCTGGCCTGTCTGGAGTGATTGAGAAAAATAAAGTCTTGCGCCTGAAGGGTTTTGCAGCAGTGCAAGGCAAGCCGATGCGCCTGGTGATCCAGGCCGTTGGCCCGCGCATTGACAGCTATTATGACCGCCTTTGGAAAGAAGGCGAACAGCCCGCCACCAACCTTGTGGTCATTGGTAAGGCTGGCATGGATCTTGATCAGATAAAAACCTCTATAATGGATGCCATATAGGTGAGAGTACACGACCATCTTTTGAATGAGTTGAATTTTACTTGACGCAATACCTCCAGTCACTGTCATACCGCGCCCCGACGCGGTATGACAGTGTGATGTCAGGGGATATTGCAAGAATCCTAAAGAGACTTCAAGGCGTGAGCCATTGGTTTCAGCCCTCATAACAAATGTTAGTCGTCTACTATGCAGATAGGTATAAATTTTTTGGCTCAACCAACCTAAAACCTATCACGTTTCAGCTACTTCTGTTATGACTGATCCCATACAAGAAACTTGGGGGAAGATAACAGATGCCGGAAGGGATTCGCAGCGCACTCGTTATGCTGGGCAATACCCTCAAGGATCTTGCCCCGATCATTGTCATCATTTCTTTCTTCCAGCTTGTTGTCCTGCGACAGCCTGTAGATAATTTGGCAGACATCCTGGTCGGGTTTTTCTTTGTCATGCTGGGACTGGCCATCTTTATCCAAGGTCTTGAAATGGCACTGTTCCCCTTGGGGGAAGTCCTTGCTCAGTCATTTGCCAAAAAAGGCTCGCTACCCTTGCTGCTGCTATTTTCCTTTGCCCTTGGTTTTGGCACTACTGTAGCTGAACCCGCCCTGATTGCCATCAGCAAGGAAGCCACAAATGTGATGGCTCGCGCTGGGTTTATTACAGGAGGCACGGACAGTGAAGCCAGCTATGCCCAAGCGTTGCGCTATACTGTGGCTGTCTCGGTAGGCACCGCAATTGTGATCGGCGTGTTGCGTATCCTGAAGGGCTGGCCTGTACAATGGCTAATCATTGCTGGCTACCTGCTGGTTGTCCTGTTTACGATGATTGCGCCAAAAGAGATCATCGGCATTGCCTATGACAGCGGCGGGGTCACCACCTCAACAATTACTGTCCCCCTGGTTGCCGCGCTTGGCGTTGGCCTGGCCAGCACCATCAAGGGACGCAACCCACTGATTGACGGCTTTGGCCTGATTGCCTTCGCCAGCCTGCTCCCCATCATATTTGTCCTCATATTCGGGGTGGTCATCAGCCTATGATATACGGCATACTACAGGATCTGACTAATATTATCATATCAACCCTGTTTGATGTGATGCCAATTGCCGCCATATTGTTTGGTTTCCAGCTCGTTATATTACGCCAGCCCATCCCAAACCTGAAACGTGTCCTTATTGGCCTCGCATATGTGGTCGTTGGCCTGGCCTTCTTCCTGTTTGGCCTGGAGCGCGCCCTGTTTCCCCTTGGCAAACTGATGGCACACCAGCTCACTGACCCATCCTTTTTAACAAACGGACAAACCACCCTAGCCTGGCAGGACTATTACTGGACCTACCTTTTTGCCTTTGCCATCGGCTTTTCAACAACGATTGCCGAACCCTCCCTGATGGCCGTTGCCATCAAGGCGCAGGATGTATCCGGCGGCTCTATCAGTGCCTGGGGGCTGAGGATAGCAGTTGCGCTGGGGGTTGCTATCAGCCTTGCCATCGGGACATTGCGTATTGTCACAGGAACCCCGCTCTATATCTATATGGTGGTGGGCTATATTATCGTTGTGATACAGACACTGGTTGCACCGCGTATGATTATACCCCTTGCCTATGACAGCGGCGGGGTGACTACATCAACGGTGACAGTCCCGCTGGTAGCTGCACTGGGTCTTGGCCTGGCCTCCAATGTTCCAGGCCGCAGCGTGCTTCTTGACGGGTTTGGCCTGATTGCACTGGCCAGCCTGCTTCCCATTATATCTGTCATGGGATATGCCCAGATCAGTGAATGGCTTATGTACCGCAACAAAAGGAAACAGAGATCATGAAATTCAAGCTGATTATTGCCCTGCTCCCTGACGGGCTGACAGACAAGGCTATTGAGGTTGCCCGCAGTCATGGCGCAACAGGCAGTACTGTCATTACCAGTGCCAGCGGTGAGGGTCTAAAACCCTCAAAAACATTTATGGGACTGTCTGTTGTTGGGCAGCGCGACATGATCCTTTTTATCGTGGAGGAGCATCATAGCCGAAAAATTCTTGAGGCCATTGCCACAACCTGCTCTTTTGATGAGAAGCCGGGAAACGGCGTAGCCTTCCAGGTTGATATTGAGGACGCTGTTGGCCTTATCCATCAGGTAGAAACCATTCAGCAAGACATTAGTAAGGAGGAGCTATAAATGAGTGACAAGATAATAAGAGTTTCCGATATCATGCAAACTTCCCTGCATATGGTGGAAGGGCTGGCATCCGTACAGGAGGCTATCGAAAAGATGGGTCAACACAAGATCAGCTCCCTGGTGATTGAACGACGTGATGAAAATGACGAATATGGCGTTATTACCATCCAGGATATAGCTGACAAGGTTGTTGCCCTGAACCGTTCCACCCAGCGTACAAGTGTTTATGAGATCATGACCAAACCGGCCCTGACCCTCGACCCAAAAATGAATGTCAAATATGCCACCCGGCTCTTGGCCAGGCTTAACCTTGGCCGCGCCCTGGTCTCAGAGGGTGATGGCCTTATGGGCTTTGTCAACCTACGTGATCTTGTCTTAAGTTATTCCGAACAAAAATAACAGGATCAGGAGACACCGCCCCTGCGCCTTCGGACACCCAAAGCTATCGGGTCTCTGTTGTTTATAGACAGTCTTGTTAAAATTCAGGTCTTTGTTGTTGCCAGTTTTTTTGGGGGGCTTCAACTGAATAACGCATAACTCCCAAAATGCCTATAACCATACAGTCCCTTACGATTTATCCCTTAGCCAAGCCATTATCCTTCGTATTTTTGATAAAAAGAACCATATGAATGAGGCTTGCAAGAGAGTCTGTCCCCAGCTTGTTCATCATTTGCCCCCTATGGGTTTCCACTGTTTTGATAGAAATATTCAACAAAACGGAAATGTCTTTATTGGTATGACCATCCACCACCAATTGACAAATTTGGGATTCACGGTCAGTTAACCGCTCAAATTTTTGACAAATATCTGCAATTTTATCTCGGTCATCTGCATTTTGAAGAGCCCGGCGCAACCCGCTGTTAATGGCATCTATCAAATATTGGTCATTGAAGGGCTTTTCTATAAAATCAACAATACCCTGTTTCATCGCACCTACAGCCAAACCTACTTGGCCATAGGCTGTCATGAGAATAACAGGCAGGTCGATCCCCCGGTTTTTCAAAATTTGTTGCAATTCAAGTCCATTCATACCCGGCATCCGTAAATCCGTTATAATACAGCCCAAACTGTTATGATCAATATCATTTAGAAATGCGTCTGCTGTATCATAGGTCTTCACATTGAATGGCACACTCTGAAGCAGCCATTTCATGGATTTGAGTAATTCAATATCATTATCAATAATATATATAATACAGTCATCAATTTTATGATTTATCATGGCTTCACCATAGGTAGCATAAACAGGATTGTAGTACCTTCTGCGGATGTTTTTTCAATTGTTATCTTGCCTTTATGAATCTCAATGATGGAGCGGCAAATAGACAGGCCAAGGCCGAGGCCATCATGTTTTTTTGAAATAAATGGATCAAAAACAGTAAGCTGTATATTCTCAGGAATGCCGCCGCCATTATCATTGATTTTGATCTTTGCATTGCCCAGATCATCAACTGATGTTTCAATGATAATATGCCCCATTGAAGAATGTACGTTCAGAACCGCTTCAATAGCATTGCGTACTAAATTTAGGATAACCTGTTCAATCTGGACACGGTCCACAAACACAGGCAGTTGATCCAATTCGGTATATAGCTTTAGGTCAATATTCTTGTTTTCTATTTCAAAAATGATAAGACTCATTATCCTGCTGATTAATTGGTTTATATCGACACACTCTTTTTCACGGGGAGATGCACTGACAAAGTCTTTCATAACCTTGATCACATTTGCTGAATGCTGGGCTTGCTTTAAAACCATACCCAGAACAGTTTGAATGTCTTGATAAGTACATGTATTTGCACCAAGACGACGGGTGCAGCCATTGACATAATTGATAATGGTAGCCAATGGGTGATTGAGTTCGTGCGCCAGGCTTGATGCCATCTCGCCAAGGGAATTTTGGCGGGCAATATGCGAAAGCTCCCTTTGACGTTCTGATACTTGTTTTTCCAGTTGTTGACGTACAGTTATCTGCTGCTGCAAATTAGTATTTGTGACCCGAAGTTCTTTGGTACGGTAGGCAACCAGTCTACGTGCCCATAAGGACCAAAGCAGGGACAGACATAATGTGGTGATAAAGACCGTAATCCAAATTTGATAACGCTCCCAGATCAACATAAAAGTCACTTTCGGAGATCTTTTATAGGGAGGGACACCTAATTCCTTCAGCAATTGATGAGCAGACTGGTAATCTAGCGGCACTGTCCAGCCAGTATATCGGCCTGCTATGGCTGCTGGGGAATATTTATCCATTTGCATCAATGTTACTGCCACTGTTTGAGCCAGTACAGCAGATGTATCCTGATGTTTGGCAAAAGGCCATTCAGGGTAGAGCCTGGTACTTCTTTGGTATTTGTAATGAGGAATTTTTATCGGTTCGAGAACACGAAAATCCTTTAGGTTAATTTTTCTTTCCCGTGCCAGAATTTCAAGAGACCCTGTTCTAAATGTACCTGCATCAACAAGGCCATCACGTACAGCAAAGGCAATTTTATCTTGTGAAAACCCGCTATAGGTCAAACCCGATAAATCCTTAAAAGGGTTAATTCCTTTTTCCTTAAAACGTTGCCATGCCATCTGAAAACCTCCAAACCCTTTCTGGCTTACAGCCATAAGTCGCTTTCCACGCAAATCAGACAAGTTTTGAATATCTTTCCTATCCCTACGTACAAAAATAACGGCACCATATTTATTACCTGTCAGGGAGCTGCCAGACGTTCGTAAAGTGACGAGACGACTAATGCCAAATTGAACTTGAAGCTGAATATAATGACCTGTATTTGTCAGAATAAAATCAACCAGATTACGCTCAATGGCTTGAGAGAAAAACCCATGAGTCATAGGGATAATACGAAATTTATAACCTGGGATATGGTCTGTCAGATATTTTGCGGTTTGAAACCACCTGTTCTCACATTCCTGAACACCCCGAAAGGCAAGGACACCTATCTTGATTTCTTTAATGTCTTGACTTTCTGCCTGAGCCTGAGCTTGATTGGAAGCACAGATGCCTATAATTACAAAATACACAAAAGTGCGAAAAAGAATCACTGCTAATGTCCTGCTACTGCCGCTGAAATAATATAGGTCATCATATCATGAAATATACAGGAAAAGGAAATAGGGCAGTTTTTTTTCAGCATCTCCAAAACAGTAAGCGTTGATAAATATCAACGCTTACATTGGGTCAGGGGTCTTAGGATACACGCAGAAATAAAGGATCAAGATAGCGCAGTAATTTTGTTTGTCGGTTAGGCCAAAATGAGCGTATAGCGAGCTATACAAGCATTTTTGAAACGACACAGACAGGCAATAAGGACAAGCTAAATGATTCGATTATTTTTGTGGGTGTCCTTAAGCCATCGCTATTTTCTTTTTGGCGACCCAGGTCTTGCCACCGTCTTCTGTCCAGACGAACTCAAACTCACCTGCCTTGTCAACCTTGGCATTGAAGGCAAGGTATGGGTTGGCAGAAATCGAACCGG
>JAJRRF010000004.1 GCA_024279735.1 Alphaproteobacteria bacterium | reverse complement strand
TTGACGTGATGGCCAGGAATGCGACACTTTTAAAAGGAGAAAAGATGATAATATCACTTTGAAAGTATAAAACAAAAATATTTTAACTGAGTTGATATTCCAATGATCCATTCTGTGAACTGTAAACCACTAAAACACGCATTTTATCAAGACCAAAACCTTCAGCATGGATAGTAAGAACAAGTCTTACTATGACGAAAAGGGGGCGTAGTGATGCTGGAAAACATGAATTGAATCACCCTGTTGTTTTGCCAAGGCAATTCAATTCATAGATATTAGAGATTTTAAACAGAACCAAAACGTAGAGACAAGGCATGCCTTGTCTTGAAACCAACCTAAAACAACCGTTTTATCATGTGGCAAGCAAGACAGGGCGTACCCTGTCTCTACAATTTCGGTACAAAAAGGCGTTTCGCCCCTAGGCATTCTTTAGGCCTTCCATCGCGGCGGCGCGGATGTTTTTCATGTTTGTGCCATACTGGGATGGGCCACCTTTAAAGGTGGCAGAACCTGCAACCAGCACATTTGCGCCTGCTGCGGCCACTGCGCCTGCTGTTTCAGGGGACACACCGCCATCAACCTCAATATCAATCGGGCGGTCGCCAATCATTTCACGGATACGCTTGATTTTCTCAAGCTGGCTGGTCACAAAGGACTGGCCGCCAAAACCAGGGTTGACCGACATCACAAGCACCAGGTCGATGCGATCCATGACATATTTGATGACTTCTTCTGGTGTATGCGGGTTGAGTGAAACGCCCGCCTTTTTGCCCAGGTCGCGAATAAGCTGCAAAGAACGATCCAAATGCACACACGCCTCTTCATGCACAATAATATTGTCCGCGCCAGCCTCAGCAAAGGCCGGGATATACTGGTCAGCATTCTCAATCATCAAATGCACATCCATCACCTTTTTGGTGTGTGGACGCAAAGCCGCAACAACATCAGGGCCAATGGTAATATTTGGCACATAGTTGCCGTCCATCACATCCACATGAATCCAGTCACAGCCCTGTTCATCAATGGCGCGCACCTCTTCACCAAGCTTGGCAAAGTCAGCAGACAGGATGGAGGGTGAAATCAAAATTTCATTAGACATATTTTTTCCTTTTTTGTAAAGAAAAAGCCCCCCTTCCCCAGGGGTAAAGAGAGGCCTTTATTCTTGATAATTCAGCAAAATCTTTAAGCGTTGGCAGCAACTTTTTGAGCCAATTCGCCAGAAGCATAGCGGTTTGCCATTTCTGACAGTGGGATAACCTTGATTTTAGAGGCTTTACCAGCTGACATAAATTGCTCAAAACGCTCTTGGCAAAGGTCTTTCATCGCTGCTGTTGCAGGCTTGAGGAAACCGCGTGGATCAAAGCCGTCCTGGTTTTCTGCAAGGTATTTACGCACCTGGCCAGTCGCTGCGAGGCGAAGGTCAGTATCAATATTCACCTTGCGCACGCCGTGCTTGATGCCTTTGAGGATTTCTTCAACAGGGACACCATATGTTTCAGGCATTGCGCCGCCATTTTTATTGATGATCTCAAGAAGCTCTTCAGGCACTGAAGATGAGCCATGCATAACCAGATGGACATTAGGCATTTTGGCATGAATGTTTTCAACAACCTTCATATCCAGCACATCGCCAGTCGGCTTCTTGGTAAACTTGTAAGCACCATGAGATGTGCCCATCGCAATAGCCAAAGCATCACACTGGGTTTTCTGCATGAAGTCAACAGCCTCGTCTGGATCAGTCAGAAGCTGGTCCATGTCAAGCTTGCCTTCAAAACCGTGACCATCTTCAGCTTCGCCCATACCTGTTTCCAAAGAACCAAGACAACCAAGCTCACCCTCAACACTCACGCCGATCATATGCGCCATGTTGGTGACATTGCGAGTGACATTAACATTATACTCATATGAAGCAGGTGTTTTCGCATCAGCTTCCAAAGAGCCATCCATCATCACAGAGGCAAAACTGGCCTGCATGGCAGAAAGGCAGGTACGCTCATCATTACCGTGATCCTGATGCAGGCAGATTGGAATTTCTGGATAGATTTTTTCAGCAGCTGACACCATAGCTTCCAGCATAATATCGTTTGCATAGGCACGGGCACCACGAGAAGCCTGAAGGATAACTGGACTGTCAACAGCCTGGGCAGCATCCATAATCGCAAAAATCTGCTCCATGTTGTTAATGTTAAATGCTGGCATACCATAACCATGTTCAGCAGCATCATCGAGTAGTTGTCTAAGAGAAATACGAGCCATTTTTTTGTTCCTTATAGTCTAGTCTAAATTTTATTACGAAAATTTATGATTTGTTTCCGATTTCAAGTGCCACCACGCCCGGCAGTTCGCGTCCCTCAAGAAGCTCAAGAAAAGCCCCGCCAGCAGTGGAGATGTATGTGAACTGGTCAGACACACCTGCCATATTCAGGGCTGCAACGGTATCACCGCCGCCTGCCACTGTTTCCAGCTTGCCTTCACGTGTCAAACGGCCTGCTTCACGGGCAAGTTCAAAAGTCCCGATGCCGAATGGTTCCATTTCAAATGCCCCCATCGGGCCATTCCATAACAATGTTTTACATTTTTGAATCTCAACTTTCAAGGCCTCAACCGATTCAGGGCCTGCATCCAAAATCATGCTGTCATCAGGGACATTATGCACATCAACAGCCACATTGTCAGCATGTGCCTTGAATTCATTGGCAACAACCACGTCATGGGGAATCATGATCTTGCAGCCATTCTTCTCTGCCTCAGCCATAATTTCTTTTGCCATATCTGCAAAATCAGGTTCGCAGAGAGACTTGCCAATCTTGATGCCGTGGGCATAAAGGAAAGTATTGGCCATACCGCCGCCAATAATCAGCAAATCCATTTTTGCGGACAAGGCTTTCAAGACAGTAATTTTGGTGGACACTTTCGCGCCGCCAACAACAGCCGCCACAGGCTTATCGGGGTTTGTTGTCACCTTCTGCAAGGCATCCAGCTCTTTTTTCATAGACGGGCCGGCATAGGCAGGCAACAGCCAGGCAATCGCATGAGTTGAGGCATGGGCACGGTGCGAACAGGAGAACGCATCATTGACATAAATATCACCAAGCTTGGCAAGCTCCTGGGCAAAGCCCTCGTCATTACCTTCTTCGCCTTCATGGAAACGTAAATTTTCCATCAGGGCAACCTCGCCCTCTTCCAGACCGTCAACAGCGCGGATGGCAGCAGGGCCAACCACGTTTTCTGCAAACTTGACCTTCGCATTAAGTAGGCCAGCCTCTTTCAGCATCAGTGCCAGTTTCTTTGCCACTGGCAGACAGGTCATTTCAGGCACAGCCCTCCCCTTCGGGCGGCCAAAATGGGTCAGGATAACAACCTTGGCCTTACGTTCCACCAAATCCTTGACGGTTGGTAAAAAACGTTCAATACGGGTCGCATCAGTGACTTCACCCGCAGCATTCATCGGTACATTCAGGTCAGCCCTTACCAGGACACGTTTCCCGGCCACATTGACCTCATCAATCGACCTAATATTATTGCTCATCAAATCTCCTTACAGTCCCCGATTTCTGGGAACTTTCACAAAGCTATTGCGTGCTAAATAAAGCCGCAATCCATGCCTGTGACAAAATTATAAAAATTTAGCAAGAAGCTGACACACCCTCTGCCAGCTCCCCTGCCTGTTATGTGTCAAACCTGAAGCCACTAAGCTTTTGCAGCAATAAGCTTTTTGGCTCTTTCAGCAACATTTTTCGCGGTAATGCCAAAATGTTCATAGAGTTCTGCGCCAGGGCCGGAAGCACCAAAGCCTTCCATACCAACAAAGCCGCCGTGATCACCAAGCCAGCGATCCCAGCCAAAGCGCAGGGCAGCCTCACAGCCAACACGCGGCGCATCACCAAGGACACTGTGACGATATTTATGATCTTGGGCTGCGAAGATTTCCCAGCAAGGCATAGAGACAACAGCAGCCTTAATGCCTTCTTTGGCGAGGGCTTCAGCCGCCTCGACAATGATTTCAACTTCCGAACCTGTTGCCAGCAAGGTGACATCACGGTCGCCGTCTACATCACGCAGGACATAAGCCCCTTTGGCACAAAGATTCTCGTCTGTGTGGTCAACGCGAAGTGTTGCCAGACCCTGACGTGTCATGGACATGACAGATGGGGTCTTGGCACTTTCAAGCGCAATTTCCCAACATTCAGCAGTCTCGACAGTATCACAGGGACGGAACACATTCAGGTTATGAATGGCACGCAAACCAGGCACAGTCTCAACAGGCTGATGGGTCGGGCCATCTTCACCAACGCCGATACTGTCATGGGTCATGACATGGATAACACGCTGTTCCATCAAAGCACCAAGACGGATAGCACCACGGGAGTAATCCGCAAACACAAGGAATGTGCCTGAGTAAGGCACGATACCGCCATGCAAGGCCATACCATTCATCATCGCAGCCATACCAAATTCACGGACACCATAATGAATGTAGTTGCCGTCGAAATCTTCTGGTGTCACTGCTTTATACTGGCTTGTGATACAGCCGTTAGAGCCTGTCAAGTCAGCAGAACCACCAACAATACCAGGCACGATTGGCACAAGAGCCTCAAGCACTTTGGCGTTTGACTGACGAGTTGCCAGGCCAGGTTTTTCAGCAGACATTTCCTTTTTCAGCGAAAGAACAGCCGCCTTGATGTCTTTCATCACGTCTGCATTGATCGGGTCACCAAGAGCAGACATTTCAGCCGCGCTCAATTTGGAAGCACGGCCTTCCCATGCCTTGCTGTCAGCAGCACCGCTTTTGCCAGCATCTTCCCAAGCCGACTTGATATTGTCTGGAATTTCAAAATCACCATAATCCCAGCCAAGAGCCTTGCGGGTTAGAAGAATTTCATCGGGTCCAAGAGGCGCACCATGCGCACCAGCTGTATTGGCTTTATTTGGAGAGCCATGACCAATTTCGGTTTTACAGGCAATCATTGAAGGGGTGTCAGTTTTCTGAGCGGCTTCAATTGCTTTAGCAACAGCCTCAGGATCATGACCATCAACGCGAACCGCGTCCCAGCCACAAGCCTCAAAACGTTTCAGCTGGTCACAGGTAGAGGACATACCCACATCGCCATCAATCGTGATGTCATTATCATCCCAAAGGAAGATCAGCTTGTTGAGCTTCATACGGCCAGCCATATCAATGGCCTCGTGTGAAATACCCTCCATCAGGCAGCCATCACCATGAATGGCATAGGTAAAATGGTTACAAATGTCATCGCCGTGACGTGCATTAATCATGCGTTCTGCAATCGCCATACCAACAGCAGAAGTGATACCCTGGCCAAGCGGCCCAGTAGTCATTTCAATGCCCGGGATATGGTCATATTCAGGGTGACCTGCTGTTATGGAACCAACCTGGCGGAAGTTTTTAATGTCATCAAGGGTAATGCCTGGAAAACCAGCAAGATAAAGCAAAGAATATTGCAACATAGAACAATGGCCAGCAGAGAGGACTAAACGGTCACGGTCGAACCAGTTTGGATTACCAGCATCATATTTCAAAAAACGTGTCCAAAGGACGGTAGCAACATCTGCCATCCCCATAGGCATACCTGGATGACCTGAATTTGCTGCTTGCACCGCATCCATAGAGAGGGCGCGGATGGCGTTTGCCATTTCTTTATCTGTTGCTGACATTCTTGGTGTTCTCCTTTGAACAATAAACAATCACTAAAAACCAGACCCACAATGAGCCTAACTATCAAACCTGCCCCTAAAAACCAAAGATTTTCAGGAAAAACAATTCATTTGGTCAAATCTTCGGCAAAACATGTGGCAAACAGCCAAAACCCGACAGTCCTATCCACACCTTATTCAAGTGTCCAGGACACTTTCAAAACCATGCCCTGCTAAACTGCATGGACATCCATGCCGGCCTTGATCATGTGATAGGCAACCAGAAGCTGCGTCAATGCCAGCGGATGGCTGATTTGCGGCCCGCCAACATCATCAATACGGCCAACCTGTTCCCTCATATGCCCGGCCTCGGGGATATGATCCCACATAAAATTTTCCATTCTTTCGGCGCGTTCATCCGAAATACCGCCGCTGATCTCCAGGACATCCACAGGCTTACCATCTGCATCCCGTGCCAGCTGGATAAAAATATCATCCCCTACACTGCTACCCCCCTCAAAAAGCGGGGAAAAGTCAGGGTGCGGCAGGGTTGGCCTCAAAATATGACGTACATCCAGATGGGCATTATCCTCTACCTCAGTGTTGTCGCCGCCCTTCTCTGGCTTTTCAAAACTAATAACCATATCTGCAAAGACACGCTGGGGGTCAATAAATTCCAGACTGTCCTTTTCCCTGCGCCCCAATGACTGAACCAGATCCTGCTTGCTATAACCACGCTGGGATATGTCCCTATGCTCTTTCCAGTTAAACCGCAACTCATCTGACGGATTCAAAAAAATTTTGACATCGTAACAGTCCCGCATGTCACGGGTGTGATACCCTAGCAAGCCTTCCAAAATCAGGTAGTCCTTCGGCCTGACATATTCAGCTGGTCTAAAAATACCTTTTGCATGATCATAGACTGGCTTTAAAACGGGTTTTCCCTGGCGCAACAGGTTCAAATGCTGCTTTAAAATATCTATATGGTTTGCCTTTGGGTTTAGGGCAGAAAGATCCATCTCCTGCCGCTGCACCCGGTCAAGGCTATGATAGTCATCTGTGCAGATAACTGTACACCTGTCTTCCCCCAAAATACGCGCAACCCCAGCGGAAAGAGTCGTCTTTCCCGTTGCGCTATCACCTACAACACCCAATATAACAGGCCTGTCCACTTT
Source organism: Alphaproteobacteria bacterium (assembly GCA_024279735.1). GTDB lineage: Bacteria > Pseudomonadota > Alphaproteobacteria > Rhizobiales > JAJRRF01 > JAJRRF01. Next base: position 24,582 of record JAJRRF010000004.1, on the reverse strand, counting down.
TTTAGAGATGACCATTTCTTAGGTTTTGTCACTTTCATTCTTGGGTTTTGAGCCAGCAAACCAGATGACTTGTCTTCATTATGCTCTCGCCAAACCAACCCCTGAAAAACAACGCTGCCTTTCCTCAATTGAACGGCATAGTAACAAAGAATTAAGGTTAAAAAAACATTCCTCCTGACGGCATCGAGCTATCTTTGGGGCAGGAAAAGAACCACCCATATTAATAGTTTTATCTGTTTGAAGGTCACTTTTTGCCCAATTGATGACAGTGCTGCGACTATTCCTGTATTTTCCATTATTCTTCAAGGCTTCAAAACCCTGCCCAACAAAAAAGCTGCCCCTGGAGATCAGAAGCAGCCCTTTACTTTTTCAGAACCTGCCTACAAGAAACTAGGCACTTTTCTCTTCAATCATCTTGTGAATAATTGGTGTCAAAATGACTTCCATAGACAATGTCATCTTGCCCCCCGGAACAACAATTGTGTTCCTGCGAGACATGAAACTTCCAGGGATCATGGCCTGGAGATCTGGGAAATCCACATTAAACTTTTCAGGATCCTTAAAGCGGATGACCACAAAACTCTCATCCGGTGTCGGGATCTCACGGGCAATAAAAGGATTTGAGGTATCAACGGTCGCGACACGTTGAAAGTTAATGTCTGTCTTGGAGAATTGCGGTGTAATGTAATGGACATAATCATGCATACGGCGCAAAATGGTGTCGACGATCACTTCTTCACTATAGCCGCGCTGTGCATTGTCCCGGTGAATTTTCTGAATCCATTCCAGGTTCACACTTGGTACGACACCAATTCCCAGGTCAACATGCTCGGAAACATCAACACCCTGCTCCTTGTCAGCCACAAGACCATGAAGACCCTCATAAAACATCAGGTCGGACTCGCCATCCATGTCTTCCCACTGCGTAAACTCTCCATTGCCATAGGTTTCGCCAAGACGATCAGAATGAAACGCCGCCTCTTCCTCATTATGGAGATAATAGCGTTTTTTGCCGCCGCCTGTCTTGCCGTATGTCTCAAACAATTCGCCAATTTTCTTAAACTCGTTGGCACCAGGACCAAAATGAGAAAACTCTTTATTGCCGGCATCTTCTTGCCTTGACATTTCGGCCTTCATCGCAGCCCGGTCCAGGGAGTGAAAACTGTCCCCTTCAACAATGGCAGCAACAACATTTTCACGGTTGAAGATATGCTCAAAGGCAGTCTTGACTGTTGATGTGCCTGCACCAGAAGACCCAGTAACGACTACGACAGGATGTTTCTTTGACATGAATTATTTTCCTTGTGTCCTGCATTTTTAAGAATTGAAATTTTCGCCAGACCTGACAAACCAGTTTCATAAAACCAGCAGGCCGAATTTTCCCCTAACAAAATGTATTTAACCCAAAAAAGCAAGCCTTTCCCTGCCTTAAACAAAAGAAAAGCGTCCAATATTAGTGATTTTACCTATGGCTATGCCCCCAGACAAACCAATCGACAGCCTCACCATATAAAGTTGACATTACAAAACTCATATGTCCATTTAGGTGGGTAGGGTTTTACTTACCCCCCCAACATCATAACCAAGCCCATAACCAAGCCAGCCTGAAGCCATGAACCAGCCCGAAACCATATCATACCCTATAGATGTTGCTGTGGTTGACAAGAATCCCCTTGTTGTCAGGGCAATCAAGTCCCTGTTCCAGGAAGATGGCCGTTTTAAAATGGTCGCCTCAGCAACAGACGGGGAACGGTTTCTCGATGCGGTTGGACGGATTCCCTTTGATGTTGTGATTTCCAGCTGGGTGATGCCATATTGCTCAGGCCGGGAACTGTTGGAAAAACTGCGCAAGATTGACAGGGCGCCGCGTATCATTATCTATACAGGCTCAACCAACAGCAATGTTGCCCGTGAGGCCATGCGGCTTGGGGCAGCTGGCTTTTGCGCAAAGGACGAACCCCCTGAAAAGTTGCTCCAGGTGCTGGATGCCGTTGCCAGGGGGGCGATGATATTCCCCTATATGGACATCAGTAAACTTGCAGTAGGCCCTCTGGACAGCCTCACCCGCCGTGAGAAGGAACTGCTTGGCAAACTGGCGATTGGCCTGACCAATAATGAGATTGCCGCCGAGCTCGGGGTCACAACCAACACTGTCAAATTTCACTTGCGTAACCTCTACTCCAAACTGGATGTCAGAAACCGCGCGGAAGCCGCCGCCCTGCATGTATCGGTACATGTAGTCGCTTAAAATACTCCAAAAAGACTGGTGCAAAGAAAGCACGGCTTCATGAAGAACAGGCCAGCCTGTCAAAAAAGAGCATTAAAACATGATTTGTATCAGTTTTAGAACTATAAGACTACAGGCTGAATATTGTGAACAAATATTCAGGCATCAGGCAACCCAGTAAAGTACCATTGTTAGGAAAAATAAAAATGGATCACAGTCAAACACAAAAAAATATCGCCTCGTTATATACCCAAAAAGCCAGACCCGTCTTCCTTTCCATACGCGACTTTCTCAAAAAGCACCGTCCCGTCCTGGACAGCAAGCTTGTAACAGTCATCACAGCCCTCTACATCCTGGCTTTTACCAATTTCACCTTTTGGAAAAAGGGCTATGGCTATTTTGCAGGCCATGAATACCAGCTCTATCTTTTGGGGATAGCCCTGTTTGCGCTTCACATCACCCTCATGCTGCTATTTTCTGCCAAATACATTCTCAAGCCTTTCTATATCTTCCTGATCATTACCGCTGCCGCCGCATCCCATTTTACAGACACCTATGGCACGCTGATCAATACCGACATGATCCGCAATGCCGCCACCACAACAGGCAATGAGGCCAAACACCTGTTTACCCTCAAATATTTCACCAATATGGTCTTGTTTGGCTTTCTGCCGGCCGCGCTCCTGCTCTGGACCAAGGTGACTTACGCCCCTTTCTGGGTCAAGCTCAAAAAGGATAGCCTGCTTGCGGTTAGCAGCCTTGTCCTCACAGCCGTCTTGGTCATACTGCATTATGCCAGCTATTCCTCAACCTTCCGTGAGAAAAAAGATTTTATGGGAAGCCTGAATCCCAGCGCGCCTGTGGTCAGCACCTTTAAATATGTCAAAAGTCTCTTCAAGAACCGTAATATTGTTGTCCAGCCCATTGGCCTTGATGCCAAGAAAGGTTCCCTCAGTGCTGGCCTGAAGAAAAACCGCCTCACCATCATCATTGCAGGGGAAACAGCCCGCACCCAGAATTTTAGCCTCAATGGCTATAAGGTCAACACCAACCCTGAAATGAAAGCCCGCAATGTCATCAGTTTCAAGAACGTCACCAGCTGCGGCACCGCTACTGCGGTTTCCCTGCCCTGTATGTTTTCCCAATATACCCGCAGCAGTTACTCGCATTATAAAGGACTTTCAACTGAAAATGTCGCAGACGTGATGAAACATGCCGGTCTCACTGTTGAATGGTGGGATAACAATACAGGTGACAAAGGCATCGGTAAACGCATCAAAAGCATTAATATTTCCCATGAGGACGACCCCAAACATTGCCAGGGCGGGGAATGCCGCGACAGCATTTTCCTCAAACACCTGAAAGCCTATATCCCCAAAATAAAAGGGGATACCGTGATTATCATGCACCAAATCGGAAGCCACGGCCCAACCTATTATCTGCGCTACCCCAAGGAATTTGAAAAGTTCAAGCCAGCTTGCCGCACAGCCGAATTTGCCCATTGCAGCTATGAACAGATTGTCCGTTCCTATGACAACACCATCCTGTTTACTGACCATGTGGTTGCCAGCATGATTGATATGCTCAAAGAGCATAGTGACACCCTGTCGACCTCCCTGCTCTATATGTCGGATCACGGCGAATCTCTTGGCGAAAATGGCCTCTACCTGCATGGATTCCCTTACATGATTGCGCCTGAGACCCAGACCAGGGTGCCTTTCATTGCCTGGTTCTCAGATGAGTTCTCAAAAGATAACCGTCTTGACATCAGCTGCATCAGAGCCAGCGAGAAAACACCCGCCTCCCATGACAATTTATTCCACTCCATCCTTGGTGTGATGGATGTTGAAACGTCGGTCTATAAGAAAAAGCTGGATATTTTCGCCCAATGCAGGGATAAGCAGGGATAGCTCTTTTCTTATAGGATAATCAAGTAGATGTGTGGTATCGCAGGTATATTGGAACTGACTGGACGTAACGAACCTGACAGGGCAACCGTTGAGCGCATGGCCGATGCCATCCTGCACCGCGGTCCTGATGAAAATGGTGCGCTTTTTGCCCCTGGCATTGGCATTTGCCACAGAAGACTGTCAATTGTTGGCCTTGAAGACGGCGGCCAGCCCATCTATAATGAAGACCGCAGCATTGCAGTCATGATGAACGGCGAATTTTTTGACTATGTTGAGCAAAGGGAAGAACTGAAGGCAAAAGGCCATAACTTCAGCACCTCGTCAGATTCTGAAATCGTTGTCCATCTCTATGAGGAATACGGCGAAGACCTGTTCCTTCATCTCAAGGGGCAATATGCCATTTGCCTGATAGACCTCAAGCAACGCAAAATCCTGTTGGGACGGGACCGTGTCGGCATTTGTCCCCTGCACTGGTCAATCCACAAGGACAAACTTTATTTCGGCTCCGAGATCAAGGCTATCCTGGCTTCAGGCGAAGTTCCGCGCGCTATTGATCCCAAGGGACTCGACCAGATATTCACCTTTTTTGCCATGCCCACCCACAGGACAATGTTCAAAAATATCCAGACCATCCTGCCTGGCCATTACATGCGCATCTCTTTTCGCCAGGACGGCAAGCCAGCTGACATTGTTGACAAACGTTACTGGGATTTCGAGTTCCCTGATATGGGGGAAGAAACCAACCCCTCTGACCCGGCAGAAATTATCAAGCAGTTTGACAACCTTTTTCACCAGTCTGTCGAAAAGAGGATAAGGGCTGACGTGCCTGTTGTTGGCTATCTGAGCGGCGGCGTTGACTCAGCCTTTGTCTTGGCTCATGCCACACGCATTGCTGACAGGCAACTTGACAGCTTTACCATTGGGGTTGACGACCCTGCAATGGATGAGACAGATGCAGCCAGCCTCATTTCCCGCCATATTGGCACAAAACCCAATTACATTACAGCTGACGCTGCCCTGATCTCCGATACCTATCCTGACCTGGTGCAGTCCGCAGACTGCCCAGTGATTGATACCTCCTGCGCCGCCCTCCGTGCCCTATCTGGCGAAGTGCATAAAAAAGGCTTTAAGGTTGTGCTGACAGGTGAAGGGTCGGACGAGGCTCTAGCAGGTTATCTGTGGTTCAAGATCCATGCCTTTGACAAATGGCTTCAGTTTGGCAATTTCAACCTGAGCCACTTTAACAGCCGGATGTTCCGGCGTTTTTCCGTCAAAGGACAAAGCTTTAAGAGTTTACGCCGTATTGACAAGGCAATGGGCGGCGTCCATGCCCAGGCCGAAAAGTACAATTTCATCTCCGCAGCCCGCCATAAATTTTACAGTGATGCCCTGAAGGAAGAGTTGGGTGATTACCTTCCCCATGAGGAACTGCCGCTTGACCGTGAGAAGATGAAGAAATGGCATCCCATGAACCAGTCGCTTTATGTTGGCTATAAGACCATGCTGTCTGGCCTGTTGCTCAACCATAAAGGGGACAGGGTGGCCATGGCCAACAGTGTCGAGACCCGCTACCCGTTCCTGGATGAGGATGTCATCAGGTTTATCTCCAAAATTCATCCACGCTGGAAGCTCCGCAAGGGTTATCAGGACAAATATATTTTACGCCAGGCAGCCAGCAAATACCTTCCCGCTGAAATTGCCTTGAGGCGCAAGCAGATGTTCCGCGCCCCTATGGCAGAAAGCTTCCTGATTAACCCGCCAGATTATGTTGTTGAACTGCTCAGCAAAGAGGCTTTGGAAACAACTGGTTATTTTAATGTAAAGGAAGTCACCACCCAATTTGAAAGAGCCAGGACGGGCAAATTGTCACGCTATAAATTCTTCACCAGTATGGGGCTGGTCAGCGTTCTGGCAACACAGCTCTGGCATCACCTTTACCTTGATGATGAACTGTGTTCCCTGCCCAAGACAGGCTACGGCATCTCACACAAAACCTTGTCGACAACTAAGCATTAGAAACTCTGACCACAGATCCTCATAAAAAAAGATGACGAAAACTATTCTGACTATTCCCACGACCTGTTTTTTCACTTGACAAAACAGGTCATTTCTCAGCCTAATATATGGTGAAATTCGTCATTTTATCCAATAATAATAATCATATAAGGTAATCTAATTCGACAAAAAATAATAACAAATGGCATAGATATTGGAACTGAAACTGTCCTGGCTTCTGTCTTGAAATAATTTATTACTGTCACAGTCAGGACACAGTAAAGCTTGAATATCTTGTTAAAAGATAGTCAATATACTTGAATATGATAATTTTCCTGGGGGGAAAATCACATGAAATGCAGACCTTTTGCCTGGCTTCTATGGGGACTTCTTCCCATTCTTGCGCTTATCGGATACACCCTATATAGCGAAAAAACAAATATAGAGTCTGACCTCACTGGACGTATGCAAAGCAAACTTGATGCTCAGGGTCTTGGGTGGGCAAAGCCTTCCTTTGAAGGCCGTGACGGAACCCTTAAAGGGCTCACCCTTCAAGAAAGTAAGCGTGTTGAGGCAGCAGGTTCTGTCAACGATCTATATGGTGTGCGTATCCTTGATGACAAGACCAGCCTGACCCCAGCTATCCGCCCTTATGTATGGAACGCAACGACAAAAGACAAGACCCTTCATCTTAAAGGATATGTCCCTTCAACAGGGACTGCTGCATCAATCAAGAAAAATGCAAAAACCCTTTTTCCCGGATACAGCATTGTTGATGATACCAAACTGGCTAGGGGGGCTGACGAGCAAAGCTGGACACACCAGACAAATTTCGCCATGACCCAGCTTAAAAACCTGAAACAGGGACAGGCCAGCCTTAGCGATGCTGACTTTTCGATCCAGGGACGAGCCAACTCTTCCCAGTCCTATAAATTTGTGAAAGAAAATATTCATAATAAACTGACCAGTGGCCTTACCCTTAAGGAAGACAAGGTTCTTCCTCCTGTCATAAGTCCATATAAATGGGATCTGGTACATTCAGGAGATACAGTAACACTTGATGGCTATGTCCCAAGTGAAGCCGACCGTAAAGCCCTGTTGGCGAGGATCAAGGACCAATATCCTGACAGCAAAATTGTTGACAACACACAAATTGCAGATGGTGCCCCTGAAAACTGGCTGGAAACCGCTTCACTGGCTTCAGAACATGCTGCAAAACTCCAAGGCGGCAAGGCCAACCTTACTGACAAAAATGCAGAGATTTCAGGTACTGTTCCTGACTATAAGACATACGACCAGATTACAGCCAATTATGAAAAGACTGCATTGGATAGCTACACCCATTCTGCAAAGTTGACCTCGCTAAAACCTCGCACCCCAACAGTTTCACCCTATACAATGGATTTGGTACACAGCAACAAGACTGTTACCCTTGATGGCTATGTCCCCAGCGAACCTGCCCGAAAAACCCTACTTGCCAGGATACAGAAACAATACCCAGGCAGCACAATTGTCGATAATATGAAGGTCGCCAAAGGTGCACCTGATGGCTGGCTCAAGAGCGTTACCCGTGCCTCTGGACATGCCGCAGAACTTCAGGGCGGCAAAGCCAGCCTCAGCGATAAAAATGCAGAAATTTCTGGCACTGTTCCAAATTATAAAGCTCATGACCGGATCACAGCCAGTTATAAAAAAGCGACATTGCCAGGTTATACACATACAGCCAAGCTGACCTCGCTAAAACCTCGCACCCCAACAGTTTCACCCTATACATTGGATTTGGTACACAGCAACAAGACTGTTACCCTTGATGGCTATGTCCCCAGCGAACCTGCCCGAAAAACCCTACTTGCCAGGATACAGAAACAATATCCAGGCAGCACAATTGTCGATAATATGAAGGTCGCCAAAGGCGCGCCTGATGGCTGGCTCAAGAGCGTTATCCGTGCTTCTGGACATGCCGCAAAGCTTCAAGGCGGTAAGGCAAGCCTCAGTGATAAGAATGCAGAAATTTCTGGCGCTGTTCCAAATTATAAAGTTCATGACCAGATCACAGCCAGTTATAAAAAAGCTGCATTGCCTGGCTATACACATAGCTCTAAACTGACTTCACTCAAACCACGTATTCCTACAGCATCCCCTTTTACCTGGATGGCTGAAAGCAAGGGGGACAACCTCATCTTGCGTGGATTTGTCCCCAACGAGAACCAACGTGCCGCCCTCTTGAAGACAGCGAAATCACGTTTTCCTGGCAAAACCGTTTCTGACCAAATGGTCATTGCCAAAGGCGCGCCCAAAGGCTGGCTCAAGACAAGCAAACATGGCCTGGCACAACTTGCCAAGCTTGACTATGGAACAAGCAGCCTAGATGATACTAACTTTAGCCTGACAGGTTTTGCAAAAAGTGAAGCCATCAAGGCAAAGGTCAAACCTGTTGCCAAAAATACTGGCTATGCCTCAACCCTCAACATCACAACACCCAAGCCCAAGCCAGCACCAAAAGTTGAGCCAGTTGTTGAAGCCGTTGTTCCTACAGAAGACATTACCGGTGCTGATAGTGCCAAGATCTGCGAAAACGTCATCAAGAGTTTCCTGAAAAAAGATAAAATCAATTTCAAGTCTGGCAACGCAGTGATCTCAGCCAAGAGCTATGGGCTACTGGATAACCTGGCAAATATCATCAAAAGGTGTCCCGACAACCTTGTGGATATTCAGGGACATACAGATTCAACAGGTACGAAAGCAGGCAACAAGTTGCTGAGCGCCCAAAGGGCTGAGGCAGTCTATAACCGCCTGATAGCGAACGGTATTGATAAATCCAGGCTGTCAAGCCAAGGCCTGGGACAAAGCACTCCGATCGCCCCGAACAACACCCCTACCAACAGAGCCAAGAACAGACGTATTGAATTTAAACTACGCACAAAATAAACACTCAATATCTTATCATTTCCTTCCTGAAAAAAAGCTGTTCAAGGCTAACAGGAAGGACAGAAAAAGGGAAACACTCCAATGGCATATCTTGCATACACCTTATGGCCATACCTTGCTGTTGCTGGCCTAATCGGCATCATTATTGGCTGGGGTACATGCCGCAGAAAAACATAGCCTTTTTCGTTTATAGTCTTTTTCGTTTTTTGGACAATAGACCATATCTGGTCTGCAACCAGGACAACCTAGACAATAAAGTATTATGTCCTGGTTATTTGAAGAAAAAAATTAAAGACCGACAGTCTTCTGCGCAATACTTTCAGGCAACACACATAACCGACAGTCAATCCCTGCCTGTCTAATACTGCTCACCTAAGGACACCCGCAAAATTAACCGAACCGTTTATTTCTGAGGGTGTCCTAACAACCTATTTTCCCAGATCTCCAATCCTGGAATCTGACCGTGAAGGAATTTGGCAATGCTCTACCTTATCCTGCAAACAACCGCCCTCTTTTTTGGCATATATTTTATCGGGACCTTTATAGGTTGCCTGCTACATAAATTTTTCAATATGCTGTTTGGTTCTAATGACAATATGGCAATTGCAGGGGCAGCGGGAGTTTCCAGTAGAGACCTGAAACTGTTTACAGATGGCAAAAATGCCAAGGTTGCCAGAACGATTGAGGAGCAAAGCCATGTTCCTGGACAAAAGCTTGGGGCTTCTCTCCCATCAGACGCAGTCCAGACACAAGGGATTCCCACGACCTCCCATACAAAGACCGTACATCAAGAAACAGTCGAACAGCTCCAAACCCATGACAGCAAGGCTCTTAAAAAACGGGGTTTTTGGGGCAGATGGTTTGGCGGCCCAACAGAAAAGATCATCACCAAACAGACCAAAGTGCCAACAGGGCTTCCTGTTGATGACATCCTGGACAATGGCAAAAAAATTGCAGCCAAGGTAAATGTCCCAACCGTTGCCGCTGTTACAGCAGCGGCTGCCGCAATCGCAACAGCCGTTCAGAGTCAGGATGACCCGAAAATTGAGACCAAGACGGCATCATCACCGACACCAACTGTCAGTGATAATTCGGCAAAAGAGACCATTGCACCAGTCACAGCCAAAACACAAACGGCCACAAAAGGCATGGCTGACCTTAAGACAACTGATATGAAGACTGCCACAGTCAACAAGCTCGCCAGTACCAAGGCAGACCAGACAAAGACACCCAAGAAGAAAGGCTTCTGGAACAAGTGGTTTGGCAACCGTTCTGAAAAAACAGATGGCCTCGCCCATTCAACAGAGACAAAAGTAACAGACAGCGAGATTCAAAAAACGGTCAAGCCAAAAGTGACAATACCGATGGCTGACAAAGCTTTGGACAGCGGCCAAAAAATTTCTTCAAAAATAACAGTCCCCGCAGTTGGGGCTGTGGCAGCCGCTGCCGCTACAATCGCAACGACACTCAAGGATGATGGTCAGGCTCTGGTAGAAACTATCAAGGATAAAATACCAGAAATACCCGACGTAAAAGATGTCCTGTCTGATGTAAAGGCTGCCGTAACACCGGAAAATCAAATGCCAGCCCTTGACGACAGTAAACTGGACATTGCCCAGCCAGATGCAACACTGACAGAAAGCACTCCCGCTCCGGACACCCAAGCGACAGTCCAGGAAATAAAGGAAGACAGCCCGCAAGAGGCCAAGACAGAAGAAACACCAAAAGGCCAGCCCACTGAGGCTGTAACAAGTGAAGTCGCCGACACAACAACATTAGCTGGCAGTACCCAGGCCATGACGGATGATATCATCCCAATTACAGAGGTTCAGGGCACAGAGGTTCAAGACAAGATCATCAAGGCCGTAAAAGATGTGGCTGACAGTGTCATCAAGAAGGATTCTTAAGAGCATTCCCAAAATTCAGATTTATGTAACAAGGCTGGGCTATAGAAATATAGCCTGGCCTTGTTAGGCTTATACCCCAAAGACCAGTCCTTAATATATTTTAAACTATAAAGATAATTATAAGTAGTGATTTTGTTAATATTAAATAATACATCAGTATTTTGTGGGATATTATAATTATTATTTTGGAAGGCATGTCCTGCCAAGGAATTCAGGAGATTTTCCTAAGGCAAGGGCAGATATTTTTCAGGACTGTCAGTAAAATAAATAACAATTTTGATAACCCATAGTTAAAAGAGTGGCGTAATGAGTTTTGATATCACCAGCTTCCGTGAAGAGATGAGACAGCAATATAAAGAACCTGAAAAATCTGCCCCAAAAAGCAAGGCCACAGGCCAGGCCAAGGAAGAGGCGAACGCAACTCCCCATATCAATAACAAAAAACCTCTCTCACCAGTACTGGTGACCGGAATGGCGCGCGCGCTGGATGTCCTGCTGATACTTCTTGTGGGTTATGCTGCCTACATCCTGTATGACACACCACAGGCTCATATGAGTACAGCTCTTTACACCTCTGTCATTATTCTGATGGCTCCACTTTGCGCAGTGATCTTCCAGTCTTTTCACAGCTATTCAATCTACGCCCTTTCTTCAGCAAGAAAACAGTTTACCAAACTTTGGGCGAGCTGGACAATTGCCTTCCTGATAATGGTTACGGCCACTTATCTCACTGGCTATTACCCTGAAATCTCCAATTTTTGGTTTCTGTTCTATTATCTGGGCGGTTTTGCCGGACTGATGGTCTACAGGTCAATCTTAGCCTTTATGGTCAGAGCCAGCATCCGTAATGGCCGCCTCACCAAAAATGTTATCATTGTAGGGGGAGGCAAGGCCGGACAGGAACTGATCAGGTCTATTGAAAGCTCCAATGACTATAACATTAACATTTGCGGTGTGTTTGATGACCGTAGTGAAAAACGCATCGGCTCAAAGATTGAGGGCTATCCTGTGCTAGGAACCGTGGCAGAACTGCTTGGGTTTGCCAGAACCAACAGGGTTGACCTGCTGATTGTCACCCTGCCCCTGAAGGCCGAACACCGCTTACAGAAAATTTTTGAAACCCTCTGGGTTCTGCCAATAGACATCCGCCTCTCGGCCAAGAGTGATATCCTTAACTTCAGATCACCTTCCTTTTCCTATATTGGAAATACCCCCCTGATTGAGGTGTATGATAAACCAATCTCTGACTGGGATGCCGTGATGAAGTTGATATTTGACAAGGTTATTGCCCTGGCAGCATTTATCCTGCTTTCTCCTGTCATGGTTCTGACTGCCATTGCTGTCAGGCTGGAGAGCAAGGGCCCTGCCTTTTTCAAGCAAAAACGCTATGGCTTTAACAATGAACTGGTCGAGGTCTATAAATTTCGATCCATGTACACAGACATGTCAGATGCGCAGGCCTCTACCCTTGTAACTAAGGGAGATCCCCGCGTTACCAAGGTCGGCAGGTTTATCAGGAAAACCAGCCTGGATGAACTGCCGCAACTGTTTAATGTTCTGAAAGGTGACCTGTCCCTCGTTGGCCCGCGCCCCCACGCTGTCCAGGCCAAGGCTGTTGACAAACTCTATAATGAAGTTGTTGATGGCTATTTTGCCAGGCACAGGGTCAAGCCAGGCATAACTGGCTGGGCGCAGATCAATGGCTGGCGCGGCGAGACTGATACAGATGAAAAAATACAGAAGCGTGTTGACTGTGACCTGCACTATATTGAGAACTGGTCGCTTTGGCTTGACCTCTATATCCTTGCAGCCACCCCCCTTTCGCTCCTGAATACCAAGAATGCCTATTAGTCATTGCCCCACGCAAGGAAGTCCTGCTTATGTACCCTTCAGCACCTATGACAAACGGCTTTTCGCCTACAGGAAGCACCGCGTCCCATTCACTGACACGGTTGCTGCACCTGACTGTTTGGCTCTGTTTTGTCATCAGTTCCTTTGTGCTGTTTAACCCTGCACCTGTTGACGGCATCATGATTGGCCTTGTCCTAATGTTGCCAATGGCTGGCATGACCCGCTTTTCCAGGGAAATGTATTTTTACCTTGCCATGATGATGGTTATATCTGCGGGTGCTTTATTTGGTGTCATGTTTGCCTTTACCTTTGGCAAGGCACTGACCCATACCGTCATTACTTTTTACCTCAGCCTGTTTACCTTTGTACTGGCTGGCTATATTGCCAAAAACCCAAAGCAAAGTGTCCGCCTCATCATGAATGGCTGGACAATAGCCGCGATATTTGCCGTTATCACTGGCGTGACGGGGTATTTTAATGTTTTGGGCAGCGAAGAGCTGTTTACCAGGTTCCAGCGGGCAAAAGGTCTTTTCAAGGACCCAAATGTGTTTGGCTCCTTCATTATCCCGCCTGCCATTTATGCCATTTACCAGATCACCCACTTTCCACTCAGAAAGGTAGTCCTGCCCCTCGCTATCCTTGGCATTCTTGCCCTTGGCATACTCCTGAGTTTTTCCAGGGGAGCCTGGCTCAATTTTACCATCAGCGTTCTGCTGTTTGTCTATTTCAGCTATATCACATCACGGACAAATATGTACCGCGTCAAGGTGATGGGTCTTGCCATTTTGAGTATTGTAGTCATGATGGCTGCTTTCTTTGCCGCCCTACAGGTTGACAAGATCTCCTCCTTGCTCAGCGAACGGGCAAAACTGACCCAATCCTACGATTCAGCAGATGGTGGGGGACGGTTTTATGGTCATGCGATAGCACGCGGCTTGATCCCTTCTCACCCCTTTGGTATTGGCCCCAACCAGTTTGGCGGAAACTATCACAAGGAAGATGTCCATAATGTCTATCTGAACCTGTTCCTTGATGCTGGCTGGCTTGGCGGGATCGCCTACCTTTTTATCATTGTTGGCACTGTGGTGAGCGGGTTTCGACATATTTTCAGGAGAAATGAGACCAAGGCATATTTCCTGGTGGCTTATAGTGCCTTTCTCGGAAATGCCCTGGAGGGCTTGATTATTGATTCAAATCACTGGCGGCACTTCTTTGTCCTGCTCAGTATTATTTGGGGAATAATCGCCTATGAGCAATGGCAAAGAAAAATGCCATCTCCCAACCATCAAAACTGGTAAAAATGAAGGCCGTTTTAAAAAAAAACGACCTTCCCCAATCAATTCTATATCCCCGCAAACATAGAATTATATTGGCAATTCCCTGCCCCCTTGAATCAGGTTGCATAAGAAACTAAAGACAAGGTTTAAGGGAAGAAATTATGCAAATCCAGTAAATTTCATATCGTGTGCATAAAGATAATCATTACAATGATTAATCTGGTAAATCTATTTGGCAATCAGGTAAAATACGTTTACGAACCCATCCTGCATGACAAGTCTTTCCTATAGACCACGACAGGTTCGCCTCATTCCTAACAGGGATAATGGGAGGCCAAACAAGAAAAATGAGAGGGGCGTTCATGATACAAGCAAACGGATTTGCGAGTCAGCGATATGCCCCCATTAAGAGGCCAGCTGACCGAACCTGCTTGCAGGTTGCCCTAGCCTTTGCTTTTGGTGGTCTGACCCAAGGCACAATAGTGATTATACAGTGTAGCAACAATATCTTTTGCGACCGTATCACCAATTGTATAATAGACGAAATGTCCCCGTCTCTCGGCCTGAACCAGGCCGTCAAGCCTGAGGCGTGTCAGATGCTGGGATGTCAGGCTCTGCCTGGCCCCAATACCTGCGCAAATATCAGAAACGGTCTTTTCCTCTTCCATCAACATGCAGAGGATAAGCAGACGATAGGGACTTCCAAGTGATCTCAGCAATTCAGCCGCATCATCTACAGCACATTGCATCCCTTCAAAAACGTGGGAACTGTCCTCAACCGTAGCGTCTGCTTTTTTTTCTTTGCTATCCATTGACCTAATATGATCTCCCGAATACTATACAAAAAACGTCATGCCTGAACTACAAAAATATGACTGCCTAATTTTTAGAAAACCAGAAACCAATATATCTTAAGTACCAATGAGTATTTTGCTTGTTATAATAACACAGATAATAATAACCGTGGGCGCATTCGCCCGTCCAGTCCCTTGACACTATAAGGTAAAGAAGACAAAAAAACGGGAAACTGATGATATTTTAAAGGCCAGTCAAATAAAAAACTGCTCCCCTAGACAATCTGCACGCCAGCTATCCTCAAGATCTATCCTAACATACCCCCCATAAGAGTTACATAGAATAATTAAAATATATTAATCAAAGAATAACCCAACAGGCCGTCCCTAATAGAACCAGCAGGCGAAGTATAAAACATTGTCAGTAACATTTCTTCACATCATTGTAAAACCCCCTTGCGTGTACAACCCAAATACGAAAAAATAAACCTTAAAAGGAAATAATAAAACAGCTGTGTTCTTGCCTGTGACCAAAAGAACAACTATATTTATAGGGAATAGTCAATCAGACTCTAAACAGTGTCCTACTGAGGAATTCCCAAAGGAATTTGCCAAACGAAGGAGGTCTAATATCATGCTTAATATTACACTACTTATCCTGACAACCATCACCGTCTTTATTTTGGCAATGCGAAAATCTCCACTTCTCTATTGGACGATCGCTTCTACAGCATTATCCCTTATCCTTCTGGCGCAGCTTATCACTGACGGCAGCCTGCTCGCAGGGCTTGTCACGCTGCTTTCCGTCATGGCCAGCATCATGCTTGGTGCGCTGCATTACAGATCCTTCAGGCGCAATATTGTTATAAAACCAATTTACTCTGCAATCCGCAAAAATTTTCCAAAAATTTCGGAGACAGAGGAAGCTGCCCTATCAGCCGGAACTGTCAGCTGGGATGCAGAGCTGTTTTCAGGAAGTCCTGACTGGCAAAAGCTAAAGAACATCCCCCCAATTGAGCTGACACAGGAAGAACAGGCCTTTCTTGATGGGCCGACAGAGCAGCTTTGCAAACTTATTGATGATTGGGACATTCGCCATACCCAGCACGATATACCTGCCTCTGTCTGGGAATTTATCAAGCAACAGGGTTTTTTGGGTATGCTGATTGCCAGGGAGCATGGCGGCCTTGGGTTTTCAGCCCAGGCACAGTCCCTGATTATTGGCAAGATCTCTTCCCGCAACCCTGACATTGCAATCGTTGTGATGGTACCCAACTCCCTTGGCCCAGGCGAGTTGGTCGAAAAATATGGCACACTCCAGCAAAAGAACCATTACCTGCCACGCCTGGCCAAGGGGGACGAAATACCCTGTTTTGCTCTGACTGGCCCCACTTCAGGGTCTGATGCTGCCACCATGCGGGACATTGGCATTATCTGCAAACAGCAATGGGACGGCAAGGAAACCCTTGGCATTGAACTGAGCTGGGACAAACGCTACATCACCCTTGCCCCGGTTGCGACCGTTCTCGGACTGGCATTTCACCTGTATGACCCTAACCACCTGCTTGGCACAGAGGAAGATATTGGCATTTCCCTTGCCCTCGTTCCCACCGACCATAAGGGCGTTGAGATTGGCCGCCGTCACCTGCCTTCAGGCACAGCCTTCCCCAATGGCCCGACTTCTGGTGACAAGGTGTTTATTCCCATGAGCTGGATTATTGGCGGCCAGCAGCAGCTTGGAAAAGGTTGGCTGATGCTGATGGAATGCCTCTCTACAGGACGCGCCATCTCCCTGCCCGCCACCAGTACCGCAGCTGTCAAGACCACCCTGCGCCACAGCACAGCCTATGCCACCATCCGCAAGCAGTTTGGCCTATCCATTGGCAAGATGGAGGGCATTGAGGAACCATTGGCGCGCATGACTGAAAATGCCTATCTGGTAGAGGCTGCCCGCGCCATGACAGCCTCACTGGTCAATAGCGGAGAAAAGCCCGCAGTCATCTCAGCCCTGCTGAAATATCAGTCAACCGAAAAAATGCGCCAGTCCATTTCTGATGCGATGGATATTCATGGCGGCAAGGCCATTATTGATGGCCCCTCCAACTACCTCCAGTCTGCCTATCAGGCCGTTCCTGTCGGCATTACGGTCGAGGGGGCGAATATCCTGACCCGCACCCTGATTACCTTTTCCCAAGGTGCCTTGCGCTGCCATCCCTGGCTTTTGAAAGAAACCCGCGCCTTGCAGCATAAAAGCCGGATTCAGGGCATCAAGCAGTTTGAGGAAGCCCTT
Organism: Alphaproteobacteria bacterium; assembly: GCA_024279735.1. Taxonomy (GTDB): domain Bacteria; phylum Pseudomonadota; class Alphaproteobacteria; order Rhizobiales; family JAJRRF01; genus JAJRRF01. Next base: position 7,403 of record JAJRRF010000004.1, on the reverse strand, counting down.
GGCGGCCATCTGGCTTACGGCTTGTCCAACTTTTTTGGCGCGCTGTTCCACAATCTGACTGGAGGCTGGCTTGCCTATGCCCCTCCCAAACAAGAGCATACCGCCAAGTGGTACAGGCAACTTGACCGCTCCTCCAAGAGCTTTGCCCTTGTTACAGACCTGACTGTCGGGATTCTTGCGGGCAACCTGAAGCGCAAGCAAAAGATAAGTGGCCGACTGGCCGATGCCCTGAGCGAACTCTATTTCCTCTCGGCGATCCTGAAGCGTTTTGAGGATGATGGACAGCCCAAAGAGGACCTGGTGTTTGTCAATTATTGTGCCCAAAACTGCCTATACCGTTTCCAGGAAGCCCTGCGCGGGGTGATTGACAACTTCCCAGTGCGCCCTGCCCGCATCCTTTTACGCCTTACCGTTTTTCCCTTGGGGGCAAGGCGCATTCCGGCGAGCGACCATGACGGCCATAAAATTGTCAGGGCAGCCTCACTGCCAGGAGAAGCCAGGGACAGGCTCACACGCCACATGTTCCTCAGTGACGATATTAACGACCCCACCGGCATTTTGGAACACACCATGTGCAAAGTGATTGCGACAGAAGAAATGACGAAAAAAATAGAAAGGGCAGTGCGCGACGGCATCATTTCCCGCAACCATACCAATGACTGGTTTGGGGAAGCTGTCAGCAAAGGTGTCCTGAACCCCAATGAGGCCAAGCAGCTTAGGGAACTTGAAACCCTTGTTCATAAAGTCATTTCTGTTGATGACTTTGATGTCGGAGCTGTCACTCCCCATTATGCCAGTGATACCGCCTCACCGATAGTTGCTGCCTGAACCCGAAACAGGCATTTACACACGGGAAGACTTCTTATTGACCTGAAGCCTCCTCCCCGTTAGGAGTGCCTTCACCCTTTTTGCCAACGCCCACACCAATTAAAATAACACAAATCATTGTATGGCTTCTCCTCCCTCCACAACGCCCTACTTGCCTAAAAAACAGGACAAAAACCAGATGGCTGCCCCTCAAGACACTTCAAAAACCCTGCCCCTCAAAGACTGGCAGTTTGCCATTGATGTTGACAAGATAGCCTGGGCAACCTTTGACCGCCAAAATGAAAGTATGAACTCTCTTGGGCGAAGGCCGCTTCAGGAACTTGAGGAGATTATTTCTGCTGTAGAGGAACTTTCCGACAAGGCTGAAATCAGGGGACTGGTCTTCATGTCAGGCAAGAAGGACAATTTTATTGCCGGGGCAGATATCCGCGAATTTAGCCAGTTCAAGGAAATCCACCAGGCTGAAGAGCTTGTCCGCAATGTTACCGCCCTGTTTGACCGCGTCGAAAATCTCAGAATACCTGTCGTTTGCGCAGTCCATGGCTATTGTCTTGGCGGCGGCCTCGAATTTGCCCTGACCTGTGACTATATCATTGCCGACCGTGAGGACGGTACGCGCTTTGGCTTTCCCGAAGTGCGTCTTGGCATTATTCCTGGACTGCACGGGACTGCCAGGTCTCTGTTCAGAGCCGGGGTTATGGGGGCGATGCCAACCATGCTGACAGGCAGGATGCTGCGAAGTCCCCTCGCCCGCCGCCTGGGTTTTGTCGACCAGCTTGTGCCAACCAGGCATTCCCTGCACTGGGCTGCCAGAAAGGCTGTGTTGCAGGAACGGAAATCAAGAAAACTGTCCTTCAGTCAGAAATTAATGCTCACCGGACCGGCCAGAAAACTGGTTGCCCGCAAAATGCGCAAGGAAACAGCCAAAAAGGTTAATATCCGTCATTATCCAGCTCCTTTCAACCTGATCAACCTGTTTGAAGAGTTTGGCGACAGTGAAGAACGGATGCGCATTGCCGAAACCCGCTTCTTTGCCCCCCTTCTGGTCAGCGAGACATCCCGCAACCTGCGCCGCGTCTTTACCCTGTCTGAACAGCTGAAAAAGCAGGTTTCTGCCGAGGCAAAAAAACAGTTCAGACCGTTACGTGTCCATATTGTCGGGGCAGGCACTATGGGAGGCGATATCGCAGCCTGGTGCGTGGTTTGCGGAATGCAGGCCAGTATCCAAGACCTGAGCGTGGATCAGATTGAGGTTGCCCGCAAGCGTGCAAAAACCCTGTTCAAAAAACGGCTGAAAAAGAAACTGGCTATAGATGCTGCCATGACCCGCCTGATTACAGATGTGGAGGGAACCTACATTTCCCATGCAGATGTCATTATTGAGGCTGTGGTGGAAAGGCTCGACATCAAGCAAAAGGTTCTCTCTGGCCTGGAATCCAAAATGAAAGCTGGCGCAGTGCTGGCAACCAATACCTCCTCATTGCCGCTTGAGGACATCGCCAAGAGCCTGAAAGACCCAAAAAAGCTTATAGGGCTACACTTTTTTAATCCGGTGGCGAAAATGCCGCTGGTTGAGGTCATCAGGGGCAAGGCCAGCAGCCAAAAAGAGATAGACAAGGGCTGTGCCTTTGTCGCCGCCATCAAGAAGTTTCCTGTTATCGTCAAGAGCCATCCCGGCTTCCTGGTCAACCGTGTGCTTGCGCCTTATATGATGGAGGCCATCAGCCAGCATGAAAAGGGGGTCAAGGCAGAAGATATTGACAACGCCGCCCTGGATTTCGGGATGCCAATGGGGCCGATTGAACTGGTCGATGTTGTCGGGCTGGACATTATCGTTTCTGTTGCCGAGACACTTGGCATTGCCACCCCTCCAGGCAGTAAACTCGAACGCCTGATCGAGGCTGGCCATCTTGGGCAAAAATCTGGACAAGGCTTTTACAGCTGGGTCAAAGGAAAACCCAAAAAGAATTTTGGCACGATGGGAAAGACAGCCAGGCAGGATCTTGCCAACACCCTGATACACCCCCTCTTGTCTGAGAGCAAGCGTTGCGTAGAGGAAGGTATTGTCGCCTCTGAAGACCTTGTTGATGCAGGCATTATTTTTGGCACTGGCTTTGCCCCCTTCAGGGGCGGGCCGCTGCATTACCGCAAAACACTCGACCAGGACGTGCTGGCCCGAAAAAGCATTCCGGCTAGCTGATACCAAAGAACAGCAAACCCCGCAGCCAAGGCGTAACAGGGGAAAGCACCATCATTTTTTAAAACAATAAAAATTATTTTCCCAAAGGTGAATGATGACCATGGCCCCAAAAGAACTGAAACGCATTGCCATTATTGGTGGGACAAGGACACCCTTTTGCCGTTCTTTCACCGCCTATAATGAGCTGACCAACCTTGACCTGATGATTACCGTCCTGAACGGCCTTGCTGAAAAACATCAGCTGGAAAATGTCCATATTGACGAAGTGACAGGCGGCGCAGTCAATACCCATGCCAAGGACTGGAATCTGACGCGAGAGGCCGTCATCGGCAGCAATCTTGCTCCCAGTACACCAGGCATAACCCTGATGCAGGCCTGCGGCACAGGACTTCAGGCCGCCATGGGCATTGGAGCCAAAATTGCCAGCGGCCAGATTGAATGTGGCATTGCCCTTGGTTCTGACAGTGTAAGCGATCCCTCCATCACCTTTGGCAAGAAATTCACCTCCCGGCTGTTGCAATTTTCAAGGGCACGTAATTTTGGCGACAAAAGAAAGGCCTTTAAGGGCTTCAGCCTAAAGGAACTTACGCCCCAGCCCCCGTCTTCCAAGGAGCCACGCACCAACCTTTCCATGGGAGACCATTGCGAGCTGATGGCTAAAGAGTGGAAGATAAGCCGTGAAGACCAAGACAAACTTGCCTTGGCCAGTCACCAGAATGGCGACAAGGCCTATCGGGAAGGCTTCATGATTGACCTGCTGACACCCTGCGCAGGAATTTTCCAAGACAATAATTTGCGCCCTGACAGTTCACTAGAAAAGCTGTCACAGCTCAAGCCTGCTTTCGACAAGTCAGGCACAGGGACTCTTACAGCTGGCAACTCAACACCACTGACAGACGGGGCTTCCGCCGTCCTGCTGGCCTCCGAAGACTGGGCAAAACGGCACAACCTGCCGATTATGGCCTGGCTCAGTGATGTCCAGACCAGCGCAGTAGATTTTGTAAAGGGAGACGGCCTGCTGATGGCCCCCACCGTTGCTGTCGCCAGACTGCTGGAGCGAAATGGCATCGCCTTGCAGGATTTTGACCTGTATGAAATCCATGAAGCCTTTGCCGCCCAGGTGCTTTGCACCCTGAAATCGTGGGAAGACGAGAATTATTGTAAGAATATACTTGGCACTGCAAAGGCACTTGGGACAATTGACCGCAGCAAGCTCAATGTCAAGGGATCAAGCCTGGCCTTCGGCCACCCCTTTGCAGCCACAGGAGGGCGTATTATTGCCTCCCTTGCCAAGCAGTTACAGGACGGAAACAAGCAGCGTGGGCTGGTCTCGATCTGCACAGCAGGCGGCATGGGGGTCGCAGCCATAATTGAAAAGACGTGAATGTAGTATTTTAGCCTTAATTATAATATCAGTTAAATATGCATGACCAAACAATATTGTCATAAAACAAGAAAGCTAAAGCTATGTCCTTTCTATCTTTGACAATTTAGTGATGTAAAAATTTGTAATTTGAAGTGCGGGTCAGCATGACTACACTTAAAGTGTTTTTAGTTTCAGGAGTCATAGGTGTTATGAGAATATTATTTTCAGCCGCGATCTATATAGTTGCAAGCCTTTTGCCAGCCAGTGCCGCTGACCCGTTTGGGATATGGCTTGCCAGGAACGGCAAAGCCAATGTCAAGGTTGCAAAATGCGGTTCAGGGATTTGTGCCAACATTATCTCACTCAAGAAACCCAATGACAAGAATGGCAAACCTTTGCATGATGGCAACAACCCAAATCCCCGCCTGAAAAGCCGCCCGATACTGGGACTGCCACTCTTTGTCTCAATGCGCAAGACAGGGAATGGCACATGGCAAGGCAAGGTCTACGACCCAGAAAAGGGCGGAACCTTTAAGGGCTATGTCACACAAATTTCAGGAAATATCCTGAAGGTTCAGGGCTGCCTGTCTATGGGCTTCCCATGCGAAACCTATATGTGGAAACGTATCAAGTAATTTTCGGCAACCCAAGACCAAGGGAGGGGCTGTTTCTGACAGCCCTTTTTTGCATGGTGTTGTCTAATTCAAGCATTACTTTTGGAAAAAATGTCTGAAGATATGGTTTTATACCAGTCCTGCGCCTCTTTATAGGTCTTTTGGCGGACAGCCCTGTCCTCGCCTGGTGTTGACGCGAAGGAGCCTGTCAGCTTCACCTCAGTCTTTCCTGCCCTAAAGCTGCTGCCAAACTTGATGGCATCATTTGTAGACAGCAAGGACCAGCAAGTATTGGTAAAACGGGCAGGAAAACGCTTCTTGTTTGCCAAGTCTGCGATAATACTGTTACCAACAACCCTGGCCTGGCTGTGCGCTGCTGAGGCCGTGCGCGGCATGTTGCCATTTTGGGCTGAGTCCCCCAAAACATAAATGTCCTTATGAAGCGCAGAACGAAAACTACCCGGCTTTACAGGACACCAATCCCCTTCAGTCACACCAGCAGTGAGCGCAATCTGCCCTGCCTTTTGTTTCGGAATAATTGTTGTGACAGCAGACTTGATCTCCTGGCCATTCCCATCAACCAGTGTTTTGGTGTTATGGTCAACCCGCATGATCCCCCCATTTGTGGTATCACTGCTGACCCACTCCAACAGGCCAGGGTAATATTTTTTCCAGCTTTCCTGGTAAAGGGACTGCAACCTGAACTTTGGCTTGGCATCGAAAATGATCAGTTTCGATGCAGGCTTATAACTTTTCAGGTAATGGGCAATTAGGGATGCCCTTTCATAGGCCGCATAAGGACTGCGCCCATTTTCTGCCCCTTTGGCAATAACAAGAGAAACCAGGCCACCATCTTCCATATCCAGCAGACTGTCGCGTAACAGCCTGGACTGCTCTCCAAATTGCCAGGCATGGGGCATAACCATAGCAGCCTCCCTGGAATAACCCTCTATCTGGTCATAGTCTAGTGACACACCTGGACTCAGCACCAGCCTGTCATAAGGCAACCGTTCCCCGCCATGAAGCAGAACCTGTTTTTTATCATGGTCAATGCTAACAGCATAATCATGAACCATTATTATTCCGGCAGACTTTATCGCTGAATAGGAATGCTTTAGGGATTCGATGGAACGAAACCCCCCAACATAATGATTGGAAAAGAAACAGGACGTATAGCTCTTGCGTGGTTCGACCAGGGTCACATTAATTTTAGGAGCTTTTTGTCGGATAATCTTGGCAACAGAAACACCGCCAACGCCGCCGCCAATCACAACAACCCGCCCCCCTTTTCCTGCCCTTTTCTGAGCCCAGGCTTTGGTCGCAGGAAGTGTGGTTGCCAGCATCCCGCCTGTAACAGCGGCAAGGCCCTGATTAAATTGTCTCCTGCTAACCCCTGACATGACATCCCCTAAAATACCCAATAACAAACCAGTTTGCCCAGCCAGACGAGAGCCCAAGACTGCAACGCATTGAAATTCCTCAGGTTTTCCAATCAAAAAAACCTGCGAATTATGGCATATGTTTGTACCCAAGCCCCTGAACGAGATACATGGAGGCAAATTATAAGTTTCGTTAAAGACTGTTTTCAAGAATTCACAAAAACTATAGTGTCTTTTACAATAATGAAACTTAAGCGCGAATTAAGGTCAAGATTATGACAAATTGAAGACAAAAAATGAAAACTGGAAATATTATCACTTTCTCAAATGATTGTACCCTTATCAGCACAGTTTTTGAGCCATGAAAATTCTGAAAAATATCTTTCTTAAGGGGGCGAACCAACCAAGCTGTTCCTTCAGGAAGGCTCTTCGTCAGCCTTATAGCCATGCCTACTCAGAATTTCATCAAGCTTTGGCCAAAAGAAACTGTCATCTATATAACCTATCAGCCGCCCGACTTCCTTGCCATCCTTAAGCACAACAAAGGTCGGTGTAAAATTAATGACCAGACTGAAACGCTTTCTTGCAGCCTTCCTGTCAACCCGAACCAGCGGCGCAAATTTTCCTTCAGATGTCTTGTGATAATAATTTCCTACATCCCGTATCCATGCCCGGCAATAGGGACAGCCATGTTCTTCCACCATAACCAGCCTGACCTGGCTCTTCCCCACACTGCCCTTGCTTGATATTGCGGACGGGTTTCCCATCATAAGGACAGCCAGTAAAGACAGGGTAAAAACAGCTATTCTTATGGGGTATTGTCTCATTTAAAAAATCCTGAAGGTTTATAAAATTCCAAATATTGATATTTTTGCAACTCCCCAGCTTCTTTTTTCACGTAAATACGCGGTTTCAAGCGGAATACAGTCTAAAAATCCTGTTTTTTAATGGAAAAATGATCATATTTTAGTGGTTTTAAAAATAACGATTTATTTTTATCGTTATTTATCAATTAG
>JAJRRF010000089.1 GCA_024279735.1 Alphaproteobacteria bacterium | reverse complement strand
TGGAATATATTCTTTTAGGCTTCCTTGCAGGGCATTGATCAAGTGTTTCATAAGGTTTCCTCATTATGTCGTGAAACAAATCAGAAAATCTTAACGCTTTTTCAATGTCTTATGCAAATTAGTCGTGTACTATGATGTAATGATACTAAATGATAATTATAAAAATGGTGTTATAGTTATAAGTATAGGGATACTTACTGGCACACTAACCAGTATTTATAAAAAGTTCTTGGGCTTGTTTTGTTGTCATTCCTGGGAATATTCCTTTTATAAATGTGTTTCAGCCGCATATCAGTTTATGCTACTGATCATTGTTTTTGGGCAAGATCCTGTTGTTTTTAGCAGATATATTTGGCTAGCTGTCAGGGTTTTCCTTTTTGGTCAGTTTTAAAGATGTCGGGTGTCTTGCCGAGAAGTATCATAATTACCTGTCTTTAGAAATTTATGATGGAGATGATGTTATGAAAAAAACTCTTAAAAAAATGATGTTGGTTTCAGCTCTTGGACTTGCTTCAGTGACGCTGGCAAGCGGTGCAGCCAGTGCCTGGGGCTGGGGACCATTTGGCAATAATGGTGGCTGGAACAATAACAACAATAACTGGAACGGTCCGTGGAATAATGGTTGGGGCAATAACGGCAACGGCTATGGGAATGGTTGGGGCAATGGCAATGGTTCGGGGAATGGTTCCGGTTCTGGTTCTGGCACAGGCAGCGGAAATTTTTCCATGAATTTTGGAGCCAGGGGTAACGGAAACCTGGCCGGAAATGGTTATGGCGGCGGAAATGGCTATAATGGCTATAACGGTTATGGCGGCTACCAGGGAAATAATGGCTATGGCTATGCGCCCTATGGTTATGGAGCACCTTATGGTGGCGGCTACCGCCCATATGGAAACCCCTATGGTCAACAGCAGATGCGTCCACAGCCACAACCAGCTCCGGCACCAGTTCAGCCAAAAAGGTAAACCAGTATCACTGTGATTTTGCCAGCTGAAGTTCGTCAGTTCATGAAAGGGCAGTTATTTCCAGGTTACTGATTGGTTTAAGCATCCTGAACCTTTTATGAATTAGTATTATTGGGCGAATCATGTATGGAGTATGTTTAGAGCATTAAGAAAGACAAGTCGATTGCGGCTTGTCTGGTTAAACTATGCGACCAACAAGGACTCTGGAGCAAAAATGATCGAAATTAAATGTATTTTGCTCTAGTGAGAAAATTCTTGGGGATTGTCAACAAATCCCTGATAATGTCTCAAGCTTCATAGTGTTTCGTAAAACAGTCATTAACGCGTAATATCTGTATCTTTCCCGTTTTGGGGTGAGACAGGGGTATTACGCGTTTTTTGTTGTGAACCGGGGCAGGGCTGAAACAGTCCTGTTTTGGAGTATGTAATCTTTTTTCAGGATGTTGGGTGACCATATGCCTGCACCTGGACTGTTATTGTCCAATTTTAAAGAGAACTCATTTAATCACAGGAAACCGAATTATGAAAAAAATTGTTATTGGAACATTGGGTCTAATATTAAATTACTCTGCCGTTGCCCAGGCAAAAGAAATTCATCTCAGCGCGGAAGCTGTCATGACTATGCCCAAGGCCAAGGCTCAGAAAGGGCTTCTGTTTGTCGGTAAGTCAGGAACCCGTTTTGACTATAGCCAGCAAGGCCGCAAGTTTGCCAGGATTGAAATGCCTGCAAAGGGCATTGCCCGTATCCTGTTTCTTGATGAAAAGAAATATCTGGAGTTCACAATGCCTGCTGTCAACAGTTCATCTGTGGGTCACGTTGCCCAGCCATGCCAGCCTTCAGCGAACCTGGAATGTAAGAAGCTTGGTGATGAAGTTTTTAACAAGATGAAGGTGGAGAGTTGGACAGTGCTGCCAAAGGGCGCGCCGAAAGCGATCAGTATCCTGTGGGACAAGACACGCAAGATGATGATTTCGCAAGTCCTGCCAAACGGTGTCAAGATCGTCAACAGGCTTATTGGTAAAGAAAAATATGAAAACCTTGATGTTGAACGTTGGGAAACAGCCTTTAATACACCTGATGGCAAGACCCAAAAGGGGAGCATGATCTATGCACCTGCACTTGAGGTTGCAGTTGTTGAAAAACAGCCAAACGGTATGGTCAAGGAGCTTCACAATTTCAAGCTTACTGAACCAAAACAGTCCCTGTTTGAAATTCCGGCTGGTTTTAAAAAGATTTCGCAGCCATCCTCAACAGGCAGCATAAAAAAATAAGGTAACAGCACCTGTTTTTTGACATGACCAACAGGACTTTTTACAAAAAAAGGCCTGCCGATTCTTCTGGGTGTCCAGAGAGTTGGCAGGCCTTTTTGTTGGTGGCATATCAAGGCGGCTAAATGAATCATTGGTCTGGGGAAAGATCCAGCCTTATTTTTTGATACGGTTCCATACTGAATCCTGGCAATTTGTCTTGCCAGCAGCACAGCCAGAAATGTTGACTGTATTATCTTTTGTCATTTTGATTACGGCATCATAGGAACGGCCATCAATCGGATGGATCATTTTTCCGATGACCTTGTTGTCTTCCTTATATATAGAGCGCAGCACATAATTCCCCTTATTGTCCCCCTTGACAATGATGGCGCATATCTTGTCAGGGTTATAGCCACAGACACCGACATTGACCTCAATTCCTGTTTCCTTCCATTGCCAGACCCCATACAGATCAGAAAAATCATCCTTTGCCTGGGCAATGCCCATAGACAGGCTCAAAGCAATAAATGCCGCCAAGCCCTTCATAGATAAGGGTTTTTTGTTTGTTATCCACATGACTGTCTCTCTCCTGCCTTAATTTAAAATAAGCCGACCACACCTCTTTTGGGAAGATATGCACGGTCTAACTGATTGATATTACTAAATATTTAAAAATGTTTAAGTGTGAATATGAAGAATACAGAACATCTTATTTCGACCTGAAACTAAAGTAAATATGTCCTGATTGTGTCAAGTATTCAATTGTAATAAATAAATATATGGTTAACAAGCTTGATAATAATTGAAAACTTATTTATACCTGGTGACAGATCGGCAAGGGAGGTTTTAGCCACTCAACCTTGAGTAATTATACTTGCCAAGTTTTTTGCGTCGATCTTTACTAAACTGTAAAGTGATCTGTTTGTATAATTCAGGCAGGTCTTTAAATAATATATTTTCCGGGAGGAAACCTACATGACTTTTCTTAAATCCGCAGTACTTGGTCTTGCAGCACTTGCTATCACAACAACTACAGCTCTTGCTGGTGATCCAGATATGGCTAAAATGGTTGGTAAATGGAAATGGGAAAACGTAACTGTTGAAGTTTCTGAATGCGATGCAACTAGCCTTTGTGCTAAAGTTGTTGCTGGTGACAGTAAATGTGGCGGTACTATGATCAAGTCTAAAATGGTCAAAGACAACCCAAACCAGGGTCATGGCGATGTATGTCATCCTAAAACAGGTGAAACATACAAAACTGTTCTGAAAATGGACGGTGCTGACAAAGTTGTAATGACTGGTACATCTGCTTCAGGCGCAACTGCTTCTGGTACATTCACACGCGTTAAATAATATCATTTTGATATTGTCTAATGAGATGAATAACGAAAACGTCCTGTCCTAACGGCCAGGGCGTTTTTTATTTTGTATTTTACGGGATAATCCAGTATTTCTATTTTGGATGGTGTCTCCATCCATTTATGTCGCCTTAATTCTCAAGGCCTAAATCCTATGAAAATGATCTGTGAAAGGCTGTAGATGTGAACAACCCTAATGTTGAACATTCAGAATTAATGCAGGCGATGCAGAATATTGGACAACACGCCCGCCTGGCAGCCACTATACTGGCCAATTCCCCGACAGACCAAAAAAATGCGGCCCTGATATCAATGGCTGCTAAAATCCAGACTGGCACGGCAGCTATTTTGGCTGAAAACAACAGGGATATAGACAGTGCAAGAGCACAAGATTATCCAGAGTCCTTTATCGACAGACTGGCTCTGGATAAAAAAAGGGTTGAGGTAATTGCTGCCGGGATTGAGGCTATTGCTGCATTGAAGGATCCTGTTGGGGAAATTATAGCCAAATGGGACAGGCCGAATGGCCTTGATATTGAACGGGTGCGTGTCCCGCTTGGTGTTATCGGTATCATTTATGAAAGTCGTCCCAATGTGACAGCAGATGCAGGGGCATTATGCCTGAAGTCTGGTAATTCTGTTATTTTACGCGGTGGCAGTGATAGTTATCACTCGAGCAAAATTATTTCACAGTTGTTACGTGAAGGACTGGATGAGGCGGGATTACCTAAAGACGCAATCCAGATTGTGCCTGAGACTGACCGCGCCGCAGTGGGTATGATGTTACGTGGGCTTGAGGGTAATATTGATGTGATCATACCACGCGGAGGCAAGAGCCTGGTTCAGCGGGTTCAGGAAGAGGCGAAGGTTCCGGTGTTCTCGCATCTGGATGGAATTTGCCATATTTATATTGATGCCAATGCTGACAGGGAAATGGCCAAAACGGTCGTACTTAACGCCAAGATGCGCAGGACGGGCGTTTGCGGGGCGGCTGAAACCTTGTTGCTGGATGAAAGTTTGGAACAGGATATTGCCAGGGATATTATTGAGACTTTGCAAGGGGCAGGTTGCGAGGTCAGGGGCGACAGCGAGCTACAGCAGATCAATGGCGCGGTGAAGCCTGCCAATGAAAAGGACTGGTCAACAGAATATCTTGATGCCATTATTTCCGCCAGAACCGTGAATGGGGTAGGGGGGGCGATTGAGCATATCAAGCAGTATAGTTCCCACCATACAGAATCGATCATTACCGATAATGATGCCCATGCCATGCAGTTTCTTAACGAGGTTGACAGTGCGATTGTCATGCATAATGCCTCTACCCAGTTTGCTGATGGTGGTGAGTTTGGTATGGGGGCGGAGATTGGAATTTCGACAGGTAAAATGCACGCCCGTGGCCCTGTCGGGGTGGAGCAGCTTACCAGTTTTAAATATAGGGTACGGGGCAATGGCCAGGTGCGTCCAGTTTAGGCCATGAATGAGACATCTAATGACTGACCAAAAAGACTGTGATACTGCATTGCCAATAGCTGGCAGAAATATGCGGGTCGGGCTTCTTGGGGGCTCTTTTGATCCGCCCCATGAGGGACACCGAAATATTTCACTGGCTGCGCTTAAAGCATTGGGTCTTGACCAGGTTTGGTGGCTGGTCAGCCCGACAAATCCGCTGAAAGCGATAAAGCCCTGGCCACTGCAAAAACGTATCAGGCAATGTGAACGCAAGGCCGCGCATCCCAGGATCAGGGTGACGGGCTTTGAATGTGGCAGGGACAGTTTCTATACAGTTGATAGCCTGAAGTTTCTGAAAAGGCGGTTTGGGAATACTGATTTTGTCTGGATTATGGGGGCTGACAACCTTAAATCTATACACCATTGGTATCGCTGGCATGATATTTTTTCGATGATGCCAGTGCTAGTGATGGACAGGCCTGGTTACAGGTTTGCAGCCTTTTCGGCGCAGGCACGCTATTTCTATCGAGAATATCAGGTTGGGTTTGGCCGCTTGGGAACGCTGCCAGGTCACAGCTTGCCATCATGGGCTTTCATGACATTGCCATTAAGTGAACATTCATCAACGGGTATCCGGAACAGCAATGCCATTGGGATGAAGGGGGCTGAGACGTGAAATTAACCTGGTTTTCGACCGCATGATCTATTTTGTTGTAAATAATGCTAAAAAGGGTGTATCATGGGGGTAACGACAAAGAGTATATTCCTGGTTACAGGTAATATTTTTTCATCTTTCAAGAAAGGATGCCTTACCCAATGGGCAGTATTGCAGAGCAAACGAAAACTAGTAATCCAGGGGGTTCAACAGAAGCCCCTGATGGTACGGAGCTCCTTAAAATTGTGGTCGATACGCTTGAAGCGTCGAAGGCTGAAGAGCTGGTAACTGTTGACCTTGCGGGGAAATCATCCCTTGGTGACTATATGGTTATAGCTTCAGGGACATCCTCACGGCATGTCTCCTCAATCTCAGAAAAATTGGTTATCAGGCTGAAGGAAAAGGGTTATGGTAGCAGCCGAGTCGAAGGTCTGAAAAATGCAGACTGGGTTTTGATTGATGCCTCTGATGTCATTATCCATATTTTCCGTCCCGAAGTGCGGGATTTTTATAATCTTGAAAAAATATGGGTTCATGAAGAGCCGCAGGATCAGACAGCGTCTTGACAGTCTGGCAAAAAATATGGTCAGTGCCAGGCACTGACCATATATCCAGAAATTTTTCTCGGTATATATCTGTTTTTGGAGACAATCATGCGTGTGACTGTGGCCTGTATTGGTCGCCTGAAAGGTGCTGAACAGGAACTTTGTGAGCGTTACCAGAAACGTTTGAACAGTGCTGGAAAGCAGGTTTCTTTTGATGCACTGGTTATCAGGGAGCTTGGTGAAAGCAAAAAAGGTTCTGTGGTAGCGCGTAAGGATGATGAGGCGCAGATGCTTCTGGCCAAACTACCTGACAAGGGGCAGTTTTTTTGTCTTGATGAAAAGGGTAAAAATTTTACCACCACAGACTTTTCCAAAAAGATTATGCGTCTGAGGGATGATGGGATACGGGATATTTCATTTGTTCTTGGCGGTGCAGACGGTCTTTCCAGTAACATTCTGGGAAAAAGTAATGGGCTTGTCAGTCTTGGGGGCATGACAATGCCTCATGGACTGGCGAGAGTGGTATTGCTGGAACAGCTTTACAGAATTATGACACTTTGGTCGGGGCATCCCTATCACAGAGCCTGAATATCTATTATAACTCCCGTAGGGCAGCCATTTTTTTTACGCAATGGTAATATAGGGTTGAGATAAATCAAGATATTTTTAAGTTCTTACTATCGTTTTAGGGGGGAGACCTTTTATTAAATTTATACTGGCGGCAATACTGTTGATGATTGCTGTTGGTCTAATTTTGGGTCTGGTCGTATTTTATTTATGCAAAGCCTATTCTTTAAGAAATATTTTTACAGGTTTTGTGCTGGGCTTGTTGTTGCAACAGCCTGTTTTTCTGCCAGTCCTTTCCCAATCGCATTTGCAGATAAATTTCAGGACAAGCAAAAACTAAAGAAGAAGCTGGAACTGGAAAAAATGGGGCTTGACCGGGCACGGTCGAAGGAAAAGGGGCTGAATAGAGATGTGTCTTCCCTGGAACGGGAACGCTTTCATCTCAATAAACTCCTGATTGAGACAGGTGCCAAAATCAAGCTTAGTGAAAATGCCCTGATAAAGGCAGAGAACCGTCTGGGTGAACTGAAGGAACAGGAAAACCTTGTTCGTGGTTCTTTGCAACAAAGTCATGAAAAAATTGCAGTCCTGCTGGGTACAATGCAAAAAATTGGTCGCCAGCCACCGCCCGTTATCGTGACGCGCCGCGATGATGTGCTGAAAATGGTACGCAGTGCGATGTTGCTTGGCAGTGTTTTTCCAGAACTGAAAAATCAGGCAGACTATCTCACAGATAAATTGACGACACTTGTGCGGCTTTCTACGGAAATAATTGCGCAGCGCGACAAGCTTAGGCTGGAAGGCGCAAGACTGGCCGGTAACAGGATACGGATCAAGTCGCTGCTTGCTGAAAAAAGGTCTCGCCTTAAGGCCAGGAAGAGCCAGCTTGTCAGTATGCATCGCCAGATCAACCAGTTTAATAAAAATGTTGGCAGCCTGTCGGACTTGCTGTCAAAAAGCGTGGCTGTTGTCCAGCAAAAGACTGCATTGGGTAAATATGAAAAGGAGCTGGCCAAGTCGGATAATGGTAAAAGGGCCAAAAATGGTAAACTGCTGAGTAAGAAGGAATTGGTCAAGCGTAAAAAATACGCATTTGTTAATCCAGCACGCCTGAAACCAAGGCTGCCATTCATACAGGCCAGGGGAAAACTGGTGTTTCCAGTTGCAGGACGAAAAATCCGTAATTTTTCAGAAAAGGATGATTATGGTGCGCCGTCAAAAGGAATTGTGATAGAGACAAGGTATTCAGCCCAAATTCTATCACCTTTCGATGGTTGGATAGTATATGCAGGTAAGTTTAGAAGTTATGGAAAGCTCTTGATTTTAAATGTTGGTGGGGGCTATCATATTATTCTTGCTGGTATGAAAAATTTTGATGTTGTACTGGGACAGTTTGTCCTTGCTGGTGAGCCAATTGCTCAGATGGGGGAGGCTGCAAAGTTAGGAGCAATCCAGACGTTGTCCAGTGGGTCCTCCCTGTATGTTGAGTTCCGTAAAAATGGCACATCAATAAATTCTGCCCCCTGGTGGGCATCGGAAAAAGAAAAGGTTTAGGGATAATGAAAAAGACAGAACACTCATTCTGGACTTTTACAATACTTGGCATCTTTATTGGTGTGAGTATTTCGTCTATATTTAATTATAGGGATATAGCCAGAGCGGCGAATACCTCTATTTATCAACATCTCGACCTTTTTGGTGATGTGCTTGAACGGGTGCGTTCAGACTATGTTGAAAAACCTGTGGATGAAAAGCTGATTGAGACTGCCATTAATGGGATGCTGACATCGCTTGATCCCCATTCTTCCTATATGAATGCTAAAAGTTTTTCTGATATGCAGACAACGACCAAGGGTGAATTTGGTGGTCTTGGCATTGAGGTGACAATGGAAAAGGGTGTTGTCAAGGTTGTGACACCTATCGAGGATACACCCGCCTATAAGGCAGGTGTTCAGCCAGGTGACCTGATTACCCATCTTGACGGGGAGTCCATTGTTGGCTTGACACTCAATGATGCAGTCAAGAAGATGCGCGGGCCGATCAATTCCCCTATTAAGCTGACCATCAAAAGAAAAGGCAAGGATGAGCCCATTGATATTAAGGTTATTAGGGATGTTATCCGTATCAAGGCCGTGAAATATAATGCAGAGGGCGATGATATTGCCTATCTGAGGATTACATCCTTCAATGAACAGACATATCCAGGTCTTGAAAAAGGTATCAAGACACTGAATGAAAAGCTTGGTGACAAGATCAAGGGATATGTTATTGATTTGCGTAACAATCCAGGCGGCCTGCTTGACCAGGCAATTCTTGTATCGGATGCCTTTCTTGACAAGGGTGCGATTGTCATGACGAGGGGACGTAACGTCCAGGAAACTCAACGTTCCAATGCCAAGGTTGGTGACCTGACGAACCACAAGAAGATTGTGGTACTGGTCAACGGTGCCTCAGCTTCAGCTTCTGAAATTGTAGCGGGTGCCTTGCAGGATCATAAGCGGGCAACGATTGTTGGGACACGGACATTTGGCAAGGGTTCTGTACAGACTATTATACCGCTCAGTTCCAAGGGTGCTATCCGTCTGACGACAGCGCGGTACTATACACCTTCAGGTAAATCAATCCAGGCCAAGGGTATTATTCCTGATATCAAGGTTATTCAGCCTTTGCCTGATGAACTGAAGGACAAGAAAATAAAGTTCAGGGGAGAGGCTAGTCTACGTGGCCACCTGAAGAGTGAAGGTGATGGCAAGGAAGAGTCTGGCAGTTCTGGTTTTGTACCAAGGGACAAGAGCAAGGATGTCCAGTTGAAATATGCCCTGGATTTCTTGCGCGGTACTTTGAAGCCTAAGAAAAAGGAAGAGATGGAAACCAAGGCAGGGGAAAAAGCCACTAAAGTTAAGGCTGAAAAGGTTAAGGCAGATCCTAAAAAGGATGAAGTGAAAGCCAAGACTGAAGAAAAGAAAAAAGAACCTGCTAAGGCTGAGTAGGCTTGTTGGCAAATCTTTTGTTACGCCGTTTCAATTCCGAAACGCAACATCTGTTC
>JAJRRF010000088.1 GCA_024279735.1 Alphaproteobacteria bacterium | reverse complement strand
TGGCATTTGATCCAGAACAGTTGTTACAATGTCCATGAGTTCCTCCGTTTTGAAGGATTGATGTCGTTTACAACACCATCTTCCCACAAATTGAGGGCTCACTTATTTTTTTGTTGGGTGAAAACTGTCCGAACTATTGACTCTCTAAAAAGGAGAATAATGTGAGCTTTGATACTTTAGCCTATGTGGATGAACTGACAAAAAGCGGCGTTGACCGTAAACAGGCGGAAGCACAGGCACGGGCATTAAAACAAATTGTTATGGATGACCAAGCCACGAGGCAGGACTTAGACAAGCTGGCTGACACCCTGACAATACGGTTTGGTTCTATGCTGGTGATTGCCGTTGGCGCAATTGGTGTTTTGGTCAAGATTTTTTAAGGTTCAAAATCTTTGTGATCCAAGACCCTTGAGCAAACGAGTCTCTCACCCGTTTGCAACGTTTATGCAAAAATCTGCACGGAATATCCAGCATCTTCATGTGGCTATCATTGGCATGAACGTGGGGAACGGGGAACATCCCCATTCCCTCAAAAGGAGATAGTTCAGTACATTCAGTAAACTGCCACCATAATCAAAACTGCTGTTCAACGTAGAACTTCAGAAAATATAATGATGTAGATCAAAAGGTTGCAAAAAAATTAATCCTTTTTTAACATTTCGCTCTTTTTCCTCTTGCAAACATCGCAATATTCGAATATAAATGATTTATGACGTTTTGATACTTGAGATGAACCCGAGTTATTTCCTCCCTCTTACCTCAGGTGGACTCGTATCAAGACAGAACAGGTCAGGCCTAACGGTTTTTATGGGCTTGATTATTGTTTTTAACTGCCGGAGCTTCTCACTAACCGTGTGAGACTCCGGTATTTTTTTATCTGGAGCATTTTTTGTCTGTTTTTTCCTGGACGTTTCCAGATTTCGCCATCACCCCATCCCCATTACATATTTGGAAACCCAGTATATAACCTGGCACTATTCAGCGTCCTGGCTCTTTAGGGCATTATCTCCCTTGCTTTCAGTCTTGCCGTTTTCAGGAACAGGCTTTGCCTGTGGCTTGCCGTACCGAGGTTTTTTGGCCTTGGACAGGCTTGTCCGAAACAGCCTGACCGTGCCTCCGCTCAACATCTGCCCCTCAAAATAACGGGAAATTTTTGGAAGGTCAGCCTGGAAAGAGACGGGAGAGAGCCGAGGCCGCATGACCCGGTCCAACACCCCAAGGTCTTCCAACGGCGTGGTTTCCATTGTCACCTTCATATCATACTTGCCAGCCCCGCCAAGAACCCTTTTGGCTGAAAAGGCCTTTGGATAAAACAACAATGTCCCGCTAAAGTTCCCCCTTCCCGTAACAGGCAAAGGAGCAAAAGGCTTTTTCGGGCGTTTCAACTTTTTGGAATAGTCAGACTTGATGGAAAAATAAGTGCCATCGACAGAATAGTTACTGAAAAACACCCGTTTCACCTGCGTCTGCCTGTTTGTCACCTCAAGCCGAAGAGAGGTCACAATGCCGTCCTGAGCCCCGCTATTGACGATAGAGACAGGCACAATAAAAACTTCAAATGCTCCGTAAGGATCGCGGGTATAGGAAAGAGTGTCTGGGATATAGATATGCAGGCTGGCCTGTTTCAGCACCGTTTGATACAGGCTGACCGCTGAAAACAGGATGGCAAACCCTGAAGCCAGTGCCGCAAACCGCCCGCCCTGATACTGGTTGCTCTGGAGCACTGCATCGGTAGACTGCTCCATCAGATCCTGCGCTGTCTTGCCTGCTTTTCTAAACATGTTTTACGTCCCGATTGTCCTGCCAATTATCCTGAATATCAAAAATTGCCCCACCTTACCCCTACCCTACACATGCCTAAACTTTATGGTGATTGCTTGACAGCTTTTTTTATACCTTATAAAGATAGGGAACGATTGGTTCCCTGGACAGTGTTTTTCCTCTCATACAGGAGAGGCCTTATAGGGATGAAAAGGGAATTTGGTGCAGGTCTGGCAAGACCTTATTCCAAAGCTGCCCCCGCAACTGTAGACGCGGAGTTTTTGTCAACAATACCACTGGCAGGTTTGTCGGGAAGGTGGACAAAAATGTTGATACGTAAGCCAGGAGACCTGCCAGTCCCTATCGCAAAGCGATTAACCGGAACGGGGTGTATCCAGGTTGATGATACAGTGATCCAGGCTTCCCTGCCCATCGGGAAAACAGCCTAATGCTGCATTTTCTGCCTTCCCATACGGTCTCGTGAATATTGTTGTAACACCATTCAAGGAGTACCATAGCCATGGTATTGAGACTATTCAAGATTTTCACCGCAACTGCTGTAGTTGGCAGCTTACTGGGTTCAGCCGCGCTTGCGCTTGAGGCCCCATATGACCACTATGTCTTTGTCCCGAACAAGAACTCTGCTGACATTGCCATTATTGATGCCAATACCGACAAGGTTGTCGCCAATGTCAAGGTTGGCAACATTCCCCACCAGGTCTCAGTCTCCGATACCACAGGCAAAATGGTGGCCTCCAACACCCAAGACAACACAATCTCCATCATTGACCTGAAAACCCTGAAAGCCACACGTACTGTCAGGCTAGGACATGAACCTGAACATATGGCCATTGGCCGTTCCGGCAAGATTGTGGCTGTCGGCAATATAGGGGAAGGCACTGTCTCCCTGGTCTCACTGGTCAGTGACGCAGAAACCAAACGCATCACAGGCCTGCATGAACCCCATAACATGACATTCAGCCCTGATGGAAAACTGCTTTATGTCGGCAACCTTGGAGCAAACTTTGTTTCTGTGATTGATGTGGAAAAAGGCAAGGTCATCAATGAGATTGGCGTTGGCAAAAACACAGCCGTTGCTGCCCTGCCCGGTACAAATGAGGAGCACCAGGGCATTATCAATGTCACCAAGACCCCCGATGGCCGACTTGGCTTTGCCGCCTATGGCGACGGTGATGTGATGGCTGTCATTGACCTGCGTACCCAGAAAAAACTGGCCACCCTGCAACTGGGTGATGCGCCGTGGCGCGCCTATACCACCAAGGATGGCCGCTTCATGATTGTACCAAATAATGGGGATGAAACAGTTTCCATTTTCTCAACAACTGCGCCATACAAAGAAGTTGCCCGCCTGAAAGGCGCAGCAGACATGACGGGGGTCAATACTGGCTGGTTTGAGACAAAAGCCTTTGTCATCAGCCGTGGTGACAATAAGGTTGTGATACTTGACCTCATCAATATGAAAAACATCGGGGAGATCAGGCTGAAAAACGGCTCGCCTGAAACAGCGGTTGTCACACCAGACGGCAGCAAACTTTATGTCGCCCTCAGCGGCACCAATGAACTGGCTGTGATTGATACCCGCCATGGCAAACTGTTGAGAAAGATCAAGAATGTCGGCAAGGAACCCTGGGGGGCGCATATGGTTGGCGCACTTAACTATTGTCACTAGGGGAATACTTCCCCTGGCCTTCACACTGCTGTCTGCCCTGCCCCTTTGGGCGGGGTCGGCCTCTTCGGCTGTCGCTGTGAAGCGTATTGTTACCCTGGCATCCTCCTTTTCTCGGCAACCTGTCCCACCCTACAGGCAAGTCAGGCAGGCATGTGGGCAAGATGCGTTATGCGCTGCCCGCCTCATTCTCGCCAGCCAGGGAAAACAGGCACGGCTCGAAAAGGTCACCCACCCCACAACCAACTCCATCAGGCGTGTAGAGAGCCTGCCTTCCATCACTCGGCAACACTCTCCCAAAAACAACGTATTGCGGATTAGGCTTGAGCGTTTTGGACGCAAGGCCAACACTGAGCTGTTAGCAGCAACCAGCCATTACAAAACCGTTCACAAGACCACAGCAAAAATATTAGAAATTGACCTACGGCATAACAGGGGCGGAAACCTGAAATATATGTTGCGCGTTGCGGCCTGGTTCACAGGAGCGATAACGCAAGCCATCATCCTAAAAGGCAACGGCAACCAGGCCATGCTGGACATCCCAAAACCTCCCCAGCGTTTCAACTTTGCAAAAATCAGGCTCATTGTTGGGAAAGATACAGCCAGCAGCGCAGAAATTTTCACAGCCCTGCTGCGTGTCCATGCCAGTGCCAAGGTGATCGGGGCGCGCACCTATGGCAAAAATTACCTGTTGCGCATTATAGCCGTCAGCCATGACTGGCGACTGCTTATCCCTTCCGAGACCGTTCTTGTGCCAGGCACTACCCTAAAGGGCGGCATCATCCCTGACAGACCTCTATAAAAGGACACCCTCAAAAATTCAAAAATTGTCTGTTTAAAATATGCTTGTGTATACTCACACGACGTGAAAACCCAGTTTTTTTCAGGTGAGAAATTTTGTGATCTGGATAGGCGCGTTCTTCGCTGCAATGCCTTAGCATTGGGAGAAGGACGGAACGACTCCAGAGTGCAAAAGAGCCAGATGAAAATC
>JAJRRF010000087.1 GCA_024279735.1 Alphaproteobacteria bacterium | reverse complement strand
TTGATAAATAACGATAAAAATAAATCGTTATTTTTAAAACCACTAAAATATGATCATTTTTCCATTAAAAAACAGGATTTTTAGACTGTATTCCGCTTGAAACCGCGTATTTACGTGAAAAAAGAAGCTGGGGAGTTACGCAAGACCTACCCGAATGCGACCAAATGGGCCTCGCCAAAGGTACGCCCATCGGCACAAAAGCAGGGCTTTGGTTTTGACCATGACCTGACAGATAGCCCTGCCCCCGCCTGGGCGACCGATATTGACCAGGTTATTGCACGCGGTGGGCGTTTTATGGAAGAGGTTATCTTTTTTCACAAAACCAGCAAGACACTCATTCTGGCAGATATGATTGAGAATTTTGAAAGCAGCAAGCTGCCTTACTGGATTCGCCCCCTTGCCAAGATAGGCGAGGTACTCTCCCCAAATGGCTCAACCCCTAAAGACCTGCGTCTGACCTATTGGGGGCATCACCAGCAAATGCAAAAGGCTCTGGATACCATTATGGGCTGGCATCCCCAGACCATCATCATGGCACATGGCAAAATCATTACAGAGAATACTGTTCAACGGCTGAAAAAGGCTTTTCGCTGGGTATGAAAGACCTCACTTTTTCCATTTCGCCAGCTGTTTCCTGAAAAAAGCTGCTGCCCGCAGGTTACTGTCCTTTGTGGCCAGGTCATCAGCGAATGTACGGACATGCGGTGGGCGAAAATCAAAACCCCGTCCCACACCTGGGTAAATAATCAGCCTGACATCTCGTCCCATGATTTTCATCTGCTTTACGGCTGTCTCTATAGAACGTCGGCGTTGGTATTGCTCATATTCCCCGATAAAAATACGGGTCGGCAATGTCAACCTGTCCAGCTCGGGAGCATAACGATAAACCTGCTCTGGTTCGGTGGCATTGGGGTTTTGCCAATGCGGATAAAACGACACATAACAGGCCAGTGCATCCTGTTGCCGCTTGAAATGAACAGCCACCCGCAAGGAATAATAGCCGCCGCGTGTATGCGAATAGATGCAAGCCTTTGAGGTTGAGACATCTGGCAGGGCAAGCAAGACATCAATCCCAGCATTGACATCCCCTTCTGTCTCCCGCTTATGTTCCAAAGGCATGACATTGATAAAACGTGCCTCATAAACATCTGGCGCAAGCACAACAAACCCCCGCGCTGCCATGCGCCGCGCCAGCCGCTGCACATATTTGTCCAGGCCGCGCCGCCCGTGCTGAAAGAAGATGGCCGGAAACTTGCCAGCCCTTTTCGGACGGTAGATGATCGCAGGCACATCCGTCCCGTCTGCCGTGTTGGTATAGCTGGTCTTGCGTTCAATCACCTGCTCATTGACAGGAACAGGTAAAATGCCCCTGTCATACCAGTCATCAGACCACCAGAATTTCTTGTCTGTTGGCAAACGGTTTGAGGGTGCATCAAACTGCCGCCCTGTCACTGTGTCAGCAGCCCCCATCTCCCCTGCAACAGCAGCTTTCGCGCATAACAGGCCTGTCATAAGAACAACCAAGGTTTTCCCAAGCATAATCTTCTCCCTTTATCTTTCCAGTATAATCGGCTAGTTAGCGTCCAGACAAGAAGTAAAACCTGAAAAATACATGAGATGATAAAGACTTGCGTATTATTGCTGTTTTCCACGCTACGATTCGTCGCGCTGAATGGCCTTAATTCTATCTGATTTGTTGTCGATAATTCAGGAAAATCAAATGTTCGTGGAGGTCTAGAGCAAATTGCAAGCAATTGCGGTCATCCGACCTTGCTCTAGCCCTTATATGGCGCATATCTTAACCCGCAAATCGTAACGATTTGCTCGCACTATGCACTAGGGTATTTCTACGTACTTTTTGTTTGGGGAAGGTTTATTATGATGCAGGAACTAGATTTTGCATCTGGTGACACACTATAGAGAAATGAAGGAACAAAGAGATATGAACAAAATTCTAAAAGCTGGCCTTATTGCCGTTTCAATGGTTGCCTTTTCTGGCGGTGCCTTTGCTGATGAAGCAAAAGACATCAAAAAAGGTGCCAAGATGTTCAAGAAAAAATGCACAGCCTGCCATACAATGGATAAAGGCGGCAAGGCCAAGGTTGGCCCTAACCTGTTCGGTATTATGGGTAAAAAGATTGCAACAACTGAAGGCTATAAATATTCCACAGCCATGAAAAAATTTGGTGAAGGCGACAAGGTATGGGATGAGGCCACTCTCAGCGAATATTTGAAGAAACCTGCCAAACTGGTCAAGGGTACAAAAATGTCTTTTTCTGGAATAAAGAAAGACAAGAAGCGTAACCGCCTGCTTGCCTATCTCAAGACACTTTCAGATGCCAAATAGGTTTGCCAGATTACAATACGTTCCAAAGAAAGCCCTTCTGCTCGCAGAAGGGCTTTCTTATGTATGAACACAAGTTTGCCTCTCTTACGGATAAAGCCGCTCGCTGCTCCACGCCTCTCCCTCATTTCCACGGCGAAACACCACGCGGTCATGAAGACGGAACGGGCGGTCATGCCAGAACTCTATCTGGCTTGGGACAATACGGAATCCGGACCAGTATTTTGGGCGCGGCACAGCACCAACCGCATATTTCGCGCCATATTTAGCGACAGCCTTTTCAAGTGCAAAACGGCTTTCCAACGGGCGCGACTGCTGCGAGGCCCACGCGCCAATACGGCTACCCCGTGCGCGGCTGTTATAATAATCGTCCGCCTCCTGGTCACTGACCTGCACCACATTTCCCCG
The DNA here is from genome assembly GCA_024279735.1 of Alphaproteobacteria bacterium. Lineage (GTDB taxonomy): Bacteria > Pseudomonadota > Alphaproteobacteria > Rhizobiales > JAJRRF01 > JAJRRF01. The sequence goes on along the minus strand of JAJRRF010000087.1, from coordinate 23,767 downwards.
AACCCGCACCTGGCGACGCAGGCTTTTCCAGTGAAAACAAAGGGCGGCCTTGGGCTGTCCCAACAATTGCCGCCCCTTGACACTGTCATAATTCGTGTAGAACACAAACCCCTTGTCATCCGCGCCCTTCAGCAGGATCATGCGGATATCAGGCATCCCGTCAGCATCCACGGTTGCCACTGACATCGCAGTCGGATCATTGATCTCTGAGCCTTCAGCATCCTTCATCCAGTTATGGAACAAAGCCATGGGCTCGCTCTCACCCGTAAAGTCACCAGCTTCAGTACCGTTATAAAAATCACCTGGCGCATCAGGACTGTCAGCCATTTTTCTTACCTCTTCCTAAATTCATTATCCCTTAATTAACCATAATGTCGCACAGTAGGGATAGTAGTTCCTCCCTTTTAGTCTCCAGTCAAGTCAGGTGTAAAGTGCCCAATATCAATTTACTGCTAAAACTCGCCAGCGCATCAGCCAGGCTGAGTTTCCTTACCCTCATCATCGCCTTTAGCTCTTCCCTGCTCATCCCCAAGGCCAATGCGGCTCATTTTCCCGTGCTTGGTGGCGGCATCGTCAAAACAGTAAAGACCGTCAGGACGCAAAATACACACAAGCTCCATGCCAACAAACTTTCAGCGCGAAAAAGTATTACCCTGAGCGCAATACGCCATGCCCTCAGACAGGTTGCAGACGGGTCAAGCTATCGCTGGCATCATAAAAGATCAAGACTGACAGGACGCATAAGGCCAACATCAACATATTTCAACACATCAGGGCAGCTTTGCCGCCATATCTATATTTCCCTATCCTATATCACTGCCCATAAAAACAGCCAGGCTCTGGCATGCCGCAATAAAAACGGACAATGGACGCTCAAAAGTTGATACAGCCTGAAACAGGACTTCAGCCCCGAAATATCAAAAAAATACATTACGGCTAAAAAGTGTCATTTACTTACCTTGCCAGTTTATTGTATAGTCCCGTTAAAATGAAGGTTATCCTGCCAGGACTAACCAAATGACATGATCTTTTGGACAATAAGGGTTGTGACATTTTCGGAGACAAGAAATGACAAATTCTGCTGGGCTTATGGCCGGTAAGCGCGGCTTGATTATGGGCGTTGCAAACAAGAACTCCATTGCATGGGGCATTGCAAATGCGGCTCATAAACAGGGGGCTGAAATCGCCTATACCTATCAGGGCGATGCCCTGAAAAAAAGGGTTGTTCCTTTGGCCGAATCAACAGGGTCTCGTTTGATCTTGCCCTGTGATGTCACTGATACAGACAGCGTTGATGCCCTGTTTGCCACCCTTGAAAAGGAGTGGGGCAAACTGGACTTTGTTGTCCATGCCATCGCCTTTTCTGACAAGGCTGAGTTGAATGGCCGTTATGTCGACACCAGCCAGGAAAACTTCACCCAGACCATGCTGGTTTCTGCCTATTCCTTTACCGCGATTGCGCAACGTGCAGAAAAAATGATGCCGGATGGCGGATCTATGCTATCGTTGACCTATTATGGTGCAGAGAAGGTCATGCCCCACTATAATGTGATGGGTGTCGCCAAGGCAGCACTGGAAGCCAGCGTCCGCTATATGGCAGAAGACCTGGGAAAACAGAATATTCGGGTCAATACCATTTCAGCCGGCCCTATCAAGACTCTTGCCGCCAACGGCATTTCGGATTTTCGCTATATCCTAAAATGGAACGAATATAATTCGCCCCTGCGCCGCACAGTCACAATTGATGAAGTTGGCGACAGTGCAGTCTTCCTGCTTTCTGATATGGGGCGCGGTGTAACAGGTGAAAATATTCATGTCGATTGCGGTTATCATGTTGTGGGCATGAAGGCTGAAGATGCCCCGGACATATCTGTCGTATAACCCAGGTAGGCTAATACATCGGGGTCTATACTGGGGAAGCAAGGCAGGACAAAATGCCCCGAATTTTGTTCGCCTTATTCTGCTATACAAGGCATAGGAAAATATTATAGTCTAAATACAATCTATTGAGTGTGGCCTGATGAAATATGTAAAATCACATGATATATATTTTATACGCCACGGCCAGACTGACTGGAACGTGATCAAGCGTAAGCAGGGGCAAACCAATGTCCCCCTGAATGATATTGGGCGAAAGCAGGCCAGGCGTAACGGCAATGAACTCAAGAATATCTTGCCCAAAGACCCTTCCTGTTATGATTTCGTATCCAGTCCGCTTTGCCGCGCCCGCGAGACAATGGAAATAGTCCGTTACGAACTCGGTATACGCTCCAGGGGCTACCGCACTGATGAACGCCTGATGGAAATTAATTATGGCGAATGGCAAGGCAACACCTGGGACGAACTCAGGGAAAAGGCTCCTGACCAAGTTCATGCCCGCTTTACAGACCCATGGAATACCCTTGCCCCAGAAGGGGAAAACTATGCCCAGCTCTCGTCAAGAACCTTGGACTGGCTTTCCGAAATTCGCCAAGATACTATCGTGGCGGGACATGGCGGCATAAACCGCTGCCTGCGCGGCTTCCTTGAAGGCCTGGAACCCAAAAAAATACCCTCAATAGATGTCCCACAGGACAAGATTATGCGTATTGCTGGCAATACCATCAAATGGCATTAACAACGGCCAAATCATACCAAGTCCATCTTGATAAAAATTTGACTAAAACAGTCAAAATAAGGTAATGATAAGTATTGATGACAAAAATAATACTAAATATAAACGCATCATCATAATATTAATGACACATCACGGCTCTAGCCTTGTCCCGATATTATACTTTAACAAACCGTTCTAAACCATTTTCGTCCTCATAATTTTTTAAAATTATGAAATGGATCGTCACACCCCCAAAGCCCACCCTGCCATTACGCCCAGGCCAATGGACAGTTCGGACTGGGGCTTGGTGTCATGCCTGTTGAGAGTTGTCTAATGTTGCGCATCCTAATAATACCTGTATTGCTGGTGCTGTTTTCCGTAACAGCCTCAAGCCAAAGCTTTAATTGCCGCTATGGCAAGAAGGCTGATGAAAAGCTGATCTGTAGCGACCCTGAGCTGAGCCAGCTTGATGAACGGATGGTTGCAGTCTTTGAGGAACTGATGGAACAGGCTCCCGCCTATCTCAAGCGTATGTTACGCGCTGAACAGGATGGCTGGCTTGTTTCGCGCCATGCCTGCCGCTGGAATACCAGGTGCGTCAGAGGGCATTACCTCGCCAGGACACGGCAACTCAATGCCATGTTTGACAGTCCTGACAGCGATAAAAAGGATGATAACGGTTCTGGCCGTTACCGCAGGGACAGAAATGATGGCTTCCTGCCCAAACGGCTGCGATAAGAACACCCGCAAAACAAGCACTTTTATCAATTCCTTCAGACCTCGACACTCTTTTAAGTGTAAAGTACACACCCACTGTCATGCCGCGCTACGACGCGGTATCCATGCCCTGCACTGTCAACATGAAAAAGACCAACATTTTTTACGATCCAGCGGCTCACAATACCAAAACAAACATTTGCGATTTCAACGCAAATTTCACGGCATGGATACCGCATTTCTACGGTATGACAATGGTAGGGTGTTAGGATGTGCAGCCTACTTCTTTTTTTCTGGTGTCTTAGCTGGCACAGTCTTGGCAGAGGCCGCGCTTTCCTGTTCTGCCAATGTATTACTGATCATACGCACCATCATTTCTGCGCGTTTCTTCAGGCTTGCTGGTGACTTGATGTCTGCCAGGATCATGGCATATGTCGCGCTCGCTTCCTTATATTTCTTGGCCTTATAGTCTGACAGAGCCAGTATTTCCCTGGCATTGTGCCGCCAGCTCCCTGCCCCAGCACTCATGACAACAAGCTTTTTCTTAACATCGGCAGGAAGTTCCTTGTCAAGCGTCAGCATGGCTGTCTGGATAACCGCAAAGTCAGAAAAAATAGGGTCAATCCTGCCATTATTGGCCACACTGATAAACTGGTTTATCGCATCTTCCTTATTGCCCTTGGCAGCCTGGAGTGATGCAATCCGCAACTTGGATATGGCAGCGTAGCCAGCCGGACCTGACTTGGCAAGTTTGCTGTAAAGCTTCAGTGCATCCTCTTTTTTCTTCTCGTCAGCCAGGGATTCAGCCTTATAAAGATGATCAGCAGCCTTTTCAGCTGCCTGTTTTGACCAATAACCATTGAGCTGGTAGGCACTCGCCCCAATAATGACAGCAGCAACAACCCCCAGGATAAGAACACCATATTTTCTCCAAATTTCCTGCATCTGGTCACGGCGTACATCCTCAGCAATCTCACGGAACAGGCCATCATCATCACTCATGATCTTATTGCTTTCTTCTGTATTTAGTCCCACATTTTTGACATCACGTCAGGCATGGGGTGGCAGTTTTCTTCCTGCCCATATAGGGATTTTTACATGTTATAGCAAGAGTAGGGGCAAAAACACAAACTGAAAAAAACTAACTGTCCGGTTTGTTAGTCTTTTTGCTGTCTTTCGTATCCCCGCTGACAGCACCAGCCTGTTTTTTCATTGCGTAAACATGCTCCTTCCCAGGAAATGTCCGTCCCCGCACCTCATCACAATAGGCACTAACCGCGCCCCCTATCGCCGCGCCCAGGCTGGCAAATTCCTTGACAAATTTAGGCACACGCGGGCTGAGGCCAAGCATATCCTCCAGCACCAAAATTTGGCCGTCACATTGGGCAGAGGCCCCAATGCCAATGGTGGGAATCTCTATCATTTTGGTAAGTCGGTCGGCCAGCTTTTCCGCCACCCCCTCAACCACAACAGCAAACGCGCCAGCCTCTGCCACCGTCCTGGCATCGTCCTCAATTGCCGCCCACTGGCTTTGCTCGCGTCCCTGGGTCTTGAAACCGCCCATGACATGGACAGATTGCGGGGTCAGGCCGATATGCGCCATCACCGGAATGCCGCGCTGGGTGAGATAGTCAATGGTCTGTGCCATCCGCGCCCCGCCCTCCAGCTTGACCGCGCCGCATCCCGTTTCCTTCATCACCCTTGCCGCATTGCGAAAGGCAATGTTCGGGCTTTCCTCATAGGAGCCAAACGGCATGTCGACCACCACCAACGCGTGGGAAGAGCCGCGCACCACCGCCGCGCCGTGCATAATCATCAGTTCCAGCGGCACAGGCACAGTGCTTTCAAAGCCGTGCATCACCATCCCCAGGCTATCCCCGACCAGCATAAAGTCCACATAGGGGTCAATCATCGCCGCCGTATGGGCATGATAGGCTGTCAGCGAGACAATCGGCTGCCCGTTCTTGCGGCTTGCAATATCAGGCGCGGTAAGGCGGCGGGCTATAGGCGTGATCGACATTTGAGGGGCTTTCTTGTTTTATTGCCTGTAGGCGTTAGAGCATCATGAAGACAAGTCGCCTGCGGCTTGTCTGGTTAAAGTATGCGACCAATAAGGATACAGGCACACAATGTAGGGGCGAATCCATGTATCCGCCCTGCTGGCTAAAGGCTCATAAAATAACCTGTCAAAACAGCTGGTTGCTTCAAATTCCGTCCCAACATCACCCAAGACCCGTTACGTTAGAAGGGGCATACACGGATGCCCCCCTACAGAATCCGTACTCACTTTTTAATAGTTGTGTGAATGAGATTCCCCATAGGACAGAGCCCCTGACCAACATCATCAGAATGGAATCTCATCGTCAAAAGTCTTTTTTGAAAAATCGTGTTTTAACAATAGATCAATCCCTATTTCTGTGATGGTATAGTAATACTCTTGTCTTGGCGGATCATTTATATCGAAGTCTTCTACTTCTATACTAAGATCAATACATTTCATTCTGTGAAGTTTAAGAGCTGATTTTCTTATTGCGTCTTCTTTCTTCCTATTATTAATAGAAAAAGAAAGACTTTCAAAGGTTAACCCTTCAGGATGGGAAGTATGGCTAGCAGAACATTTCTGCAAGAAAATATAATCTATTTCATCAAGTTCATATTCAGGAAAATTGACACTTTGCTTGTTGGTTTTTGAAAAATTTCCAAAATTCAAAGCCCCTCTTTCTTTTATACATTTCTTTATTTTAGAGCAGGCGGGATTAGTGGCTGCTTCTAAATTTTGATCAGTTCTATTTGCTTCATATCCCAAATAAATCAAACCAGCTAAGTCAGTTGGCAAGCATAATGTTTCATGAGACGGCTTCAGAAGAAACACCCTTTCCCGACCAAGAGTCCCGATAAATATTCCCATTTCAAATAGAACATTATCTCTAACCATTGGCTCTGCTTTACTCCTTATAAGTGTGAGATCATCGGGTTGAAACACAAACAAAGCAAAATCAGAAGCACTAGATGATATAATCAAATCATCTAAGGTATTACTAGAAGGTGTAAAGCTATGATACCAAGGAGTGACTTCACATTCATGTTCTATGTTAACGTGAATAGCATCAACAATACTTCTTCCCTCTAATGAAGAAGCTATAAATACTTTTGGTTTTCTTGATGCTATTTCCATACTTTACTTTCGTTTCTTCTCTCTTGTTACAAAACACTGCTTAGACAATGCCCCCGAAGGGAAGCCCTGCTTTCCCAAAGCAACCTACCCACACTTACCACCCCACCTTATCACCAAGACCGACAAACCTCAACCAAGGCTCTGGGCGCAGGGATCTCAAAATTGTCCCCTCGCTGATGGCCATTCTACCAGGGTGATTTAGTTTATGGGTAAAGTGAGGATTTTTATTACTTGTCGGTGAAGAGTTGAACTCTTCAACGGAACATTACAACATTAAGCCAGCATTTATCTGTAACGTTCTGGTCAACAGTACAACTGTTGACCAACATTTCCCCGTTCCCAAGCCAGAGCTTGGGAATGAAAGAGAGATACCAAAGGCCAACCCTGCCTTAAAACACGCGGATGTCTACGAAGTGGCCGGCAATGGCGGCGGCGGCGGCCATGGCGGGGGATACCAGGTGGGTGCGGCCTCCCCTGCCCTGACGGCCTTCAAAATTACGGTTTGAGGTTGAGGCGCAGCGTTCGCCAGGCTCAAGTTTATCAGCATTCATGGCCAGGCACATTGAACAGCCTGGATCACGCCAGTCAAAGCCGGCCTGGGTAAAAATCTTGTCCAGCCCCTCCGCCTCGGCCTGCTCCTTGACCAGGCCAGAACCTGGCACAATCATGGCCTGGACATTTTCATGGACATGACGACCCTTGATGATAGCTGCCGCCTCGCGCATATCCTCAATGCGGCCATTGGTACATGAACCGATAAACATGCGGTCAATGCTAATGTCAGTCATTTTAGTGCCTGCCGTCAGCCCCATATAGTCCAAAGCGCGTTGTACAGACTGTTGCCTGGCATCTCCCTCAAAGTCAGCAGGATCGGGGACAACCCCGCTAATGACGCTGACATCTTCTGGGCTAGTACCCCAGGTCAGGACAGGCGGCAACTCATCTGCCTCAAGCACAATTTCCTTGTCAAAATGCGCGCCGTCATCAGTAAACAGGCTTTGCCAATAAGCAACAGCCTCGTCCCACTGCTCCCCGCTAGGGGACATAGGACGGTCTTTAAAATAATCTATTGTTGTCTGGTCAGGGGCAATCAGGCCAGCCCGCGCCCCGCCCTCAATCGTCATGTTACAGACGGTCATGCGACCTTCCATCGACAAGGCCTCAATCGCTTCGCCTGCAAACTCTATCACATGGCCTGTGCCGCCAGCTGTCCCGATCTCGCCAATAATGGCCAGTACGATATCCTTGGCAGAAATATACTCAGGGATTTTGCCGTTGACCACAACACGCATGTTTTTGGCCTTTTTCTGGATCAGGGTCTGCGTTGCTAAGACATGCTCAACCTCAGATGTCCCAATGCCATGCGCCAGCGAACCAAACGCCCCGTGGGTAGAGGTGTGGCTGTCGCCGCAGACAATGGTGGTGCCGGGCAAGGTAAAGCCCTGCTCCGGACCGATAATATGGACAATGCCCTGCCGCTTGTCATCCATGTCAAACAGCTCAATGCCAAACTCTTTACAGTTGCTGACCAGGGTCTCAACCTGCAACCGCGACTCGTCATCTTCAATGCCGTGTTCGCGCCCCCTGGTTGGCACATTATGGTCAGGGACAGCCAGCGTCCTTTGGGGACACCGCATTGCCCGCCCTGTCATCCGCAAGCCCTCAAATGCCTGTGGGCTTGTCACTTCATGAACCAGGTGACGGTCTATATAAAGCAGGCACGTACCATCTTCCTGCTCATGAACAACATGGTCATCCCAAATTTTATCATAGAGTGTTCTTGCCATGACTACCTCACCTTGTATCCAAAAACTGTTCAAAAAAAATGCGCCAGCCAGGCCAAAACAGGCTTAGCTGACGCATTCAAAATCAATAAAGAGCAAAACCAAATCGTCTTTTACTTATTTCTGGTATGATCTTTTTTCTCTGCAATACGGGCAGCCTTACCACGCAAGCCACGAAGATAATAGAGTTTTGCACGCCGGACACGGCCACGGCGCAACACTTCAATTTCTTCAATATTTGGAGAATAGACTGGGAAGACACGTTCAACGCCTTCACCATAAGAAATTTTACGCACTGTAAAACTTTCATTGATGCCGCCACCACTACGGGCAATACAGACCCCTTCATAAGCCTGGGTTCTATAGGCCTTCGCTTTAGCATCCGGCTTCTTCCCTTTTTTGGCAGCCTTCACCTCATGGATCTTCACAATCACACGTAATGTATCACCTGGGGAAAATTCTGGGATTGGCCTAATGGCTTCAAGCCTGTCAGCCTGTTCTTTTTCAAGCTGCTGTATAATATTCATCTCTCATGCTTTCATCAATTCGGCGGCTGCACAGTTTTCCCATCCAAACGGAAAACCTTAATGATACCAACAACAGTTGCATGTGCGCCTGCACATTTTTAAAAAATAAATTTTTAAGAAGATTCTCTAAAGCTCTTACAACAAAACTAATTATTTGTCGATAGCCTAAATCTTCCAAAACCAAAAATATTGAAACCCAGCCCCAATCAATCTAAATTTCATCATCCTGGCTGAGAACATCACCCCAAAGAAAAACTTTAGTTAAACCTGCTTTTCAGGTCAGTCAATGTATCCTTAAAAAGGGTATCATTGACACTGCCAGCCAACTCCTGGGACATCATCTTTTCAGCTGCTGCCACTGACAGGTCTGCTGCAATCGAACGAATTTCATTGGCAGCCTGGTGCTCCGCCTGAACAATCCGGTCTTCAGCAGCTTGCAACCGTCGCGCCAACATCTCTTTCATATTTTCACGGGTTTCTGCGGCAACACTCTCAGCCTCACGCTGAGCCTGCTCAACAATACCGGCAACCTCATTTGCAGCATTTTTCTGCCGGTCCTGATAGTCGGCCAGAATATCCTGTGCCTCAACACGCAACTTACGCGCTTCCTCAAGCTCTTTTTCAATCAACTGGCCACGCTGATCCAATGACGTGTTAATGGCAGCTGGCACTTTTTTCCAGAACAGAACCGCCAAAAATCCCACAAAGGAAATAGCCGCCCAAGTTGCAGGGTCAGACCAGCCATCAAACATATGAAGAGCAAGCGTCATGAAAACATTTCCTACCATTTTATAGAAACTATCGTCCCTACACTATAAAATAACTATGAGAGACCCGCAAACCTAGAGCAACCTGCAAGCAGGTTCGGTCAGTTGACCTTGCCTAGCCCCTATGATGGCGCATATAACCCGCAAATCGTAACGATTTGCTCGCACTATGCACTAAGATGAAGATACCGAAGAAATCGCATCCAAAACCTTATCTCCAGAAGGCTTTGACCCTGTCAGAGACTGTAATATTTCTTCGGTCGTACCAACCGCAATATCATTAATCTGTGCCAGTGCTGTATCCCTGGCAGCAGCAATCCGCTGCTCTGAATCTTTGGTCTTTTGGTCTATCTGATCCTCAACAAGCTTTTGTTCGGCCTCCACTTCAGCAGAAAGCTTCTTTTGGTTTGCCTGAACAATATCATACGCCTTGCTTCTGGCCTCCGCAATCGCCTGTTCATAACTGGCAATTGCTTCACTCAAATCCTTCTTCAGCGTTTCAGCCTTCTTAAGATCTGAACTGATCCGTTCCTCACGCTTTTCAATGACATTGCCAATGAGAGGCACAATCTTACGAGACATTATGAAATAGAACACAATAAAGGTCAGAGCCAGCCAGATCAACTGGGGCGCAAAAAATTCGGGATTGAGCTGTGGCATAAGACTATGCTTTCCAAAAGAAAACTAACAAAACAGTTCCAAAACCTGGACAGACCTGCCCAGGCTCATTGTTATGTTTCAGCGAACATTAGGCGCGCATCCAAACTGGATTTTCGCCCCATCAAGACCCTATGAATATAGGATAAGGAATGCGACACCCAGACCAAACAACCCAGTTGCTTCTGCAAGGGCAAAACCGAGCAAAAGGTTGGAAAACTGGGCTTTTGCAGCTGAAGGATTGCGCAATGCACCAGAAAGGTAAGATCCAAAAATATTACCAATACCAATACCGGCACCGACAAGCGCGATTGAAGCCAATCCGGCACCAATCATTTTAGCAGCTTCAACATCCATATTCTTCTCCATTTAGACGTTTTAAAATTAGTTTCAATTCACTGCAAACCCTTTATATTTAAAAACAGGGCATCCAGGGGTTAATCCGTTTAGTGATGCAAGTTAATAGCATCATTCAAATAAATACAGGTCAGGACAGCAAAAACAAAAGCCTGCAAAAAGGCAACCAAGATTTCCAGTCCCGTGAACGGAATCATAAGTAAAAGAGGGCCAATGCCAGCAACCCCCAAAGCAGCAACAAAACTGCCAAGCACCTTCAGAAGTGTATGCCCGACCATCATATTGGCAAACAGGCGGACAGACAAGCTGATTGGCCGGGACAAGTAGGAAATGATCTCAATCACAATAATCAGGGGCAACAGCAAGGCAGGCACACCGGACGGCACAAACAGTTTCAAAAATCCGAAACCATGATTTTTAAAACCAATCACAGTGACACCCAGAAAGATTGCCATGGCAATGGCAAAGGTGACAATGATGTGACTGGTCACTGTAAAGGACAAATGCCCAAGCGGCAGCGTAAACATGCCAAGCATGTTCATGGCGAGGATGAACAAAAACAGGGTAAATACAAAAGGAAAGTATTTAATACCCTTCGGCCCAATCGCACTCAGCACCATATCATAGATAAAGTTATAGCTTAACTCCGCAATCGACTGAAGCCGGCCAGGAATCATAGACTTTTTGCGCATGGCAAAAATCAAGAAGGTACTCGTAAGAACGACCCCCAGAATCATAAACAGGGAAGAATTGGTAAAGGACGCATCATACCCCATGAGGTCAATGTCAAAGATACGTTTGACCTCAAATTGTGCCATTGGGTTAGGCCCAGAACCACCTGCCTGCTCAATCTGCGTTTCCGCTGCCATGGATTTTCCCCGTTGCGTTAAATTTCAAGGCTGTGTTTACCTTAACAAAAAGCAAATATCAACAGCCATTAATGCTAATTTACAGATTAATCATCATCGTCATCAAAAGGCATATCCTTTGCCTCTTTATAGGCTCCTGAATCAATCGTTTCCTGCTGCATTTTCTTGGCGGCGCGCACAACATTGACAAAACCAGTCACGACCCCAAGGACAAAGAACAATATCATCAGCACAGGCTTGGTGGCAAAATACTGGTCCAGCCAATACCCAATAAAGGTACTGACCAGAACAGGACCCACAAGCTCCGATGTAATTCGGAAAGCTGTCCCCATCTGGTTATGGCTTCTCGCAATTGACCTCGTTGCATTTTCACTCAGGCTATTTTCGTCACGCACCTTGTCCAGCTTTTCACCCAACTGACCAAGACGGCTTTCTATATCCTTAAGAGACCTTTCGTCCTGACCAGTCTCTTTTTTACCCTGCCCTGTCATAACCAATCCCCTGCCGATCCTTATGAAAACATCGCTAAAGCTTATAAGCCTACTTTCCCAAGTGTCAAGATAAAGCCTTGCCATTCGGCATGGCTGCAACAAAAACCCAAATTATTTAGGCTTGTTTTCATCAGGACATACCTTATATTGACTTACATTATGGAAAACATTGACACCGAAACTCAAAAAACTTCAAAAACGCCCCTGCCGGCAGCCTTTACGGACGGGGAGACAAAAGCCTTGCTGCACTGGTTCTCTGCGGCCAAAAGCCAGCCTGTCTCCTCACTCACCCCCCAGACAGCCCGCGAAAACTACAAGAAATCTCTTGCCAAAACAGATATTCCCGCGCCAGAGGTTGCCTCAATAGAGAATATTACCATAAGGGGACAGGGTGGCGAGCTGCCCCTTCGCATTTACCGCCCCCAGGATCAACAGAAGGGTCTAAAATACCCTGCAATATTGTTTTGTCACGGCGGCGGCTGCGTTTTTGGCGATCTGGACACCCACGAACCGCTTTGCGCCGCGCTTTGCGCAGACACACAGGCCATTGTTATTTCTGTAGGCTACCGCCTTGCCCCCGAACATACCTTCCCGGCTCCGATTGAGGACGGTATCTCTGCCTTTCGCTGGCTTATCGAAAACACAGAGGAACTGGGGATTGACCCTGCCCGTATTGCAGTGACTGGAGACAGTGCTGGGGCTGGGATCATGACTGCAACTGTTCAAGAATGCCTTGGCAAGGTCAAGACCATGCCCTGTGCCCAACTCCTGATCTATCCGGCAATAGATGTCACAGGAAGCAGCCTCTCCCGCAAAAGCTTGTCCGACATGTTCCCTGTTCCCGCTGACACCCTGGAATGGTTCTTTAACCATTACTTTGGGGAAACTTGGCCGCTTCATGACAAACGTGCCCATCCCATGAAATATGACAACTATGCCCAAATCCCTACCCTGATCATGACTGCTGGCCTTGACCCCCTGAAGGACGAGGCTCTGTCCTATGGCAAAAAAATGGAACAGTCTGGCGTACCTGTTGAATATCTCGACTATGAAGGTACTATCCACGGCTTTATGGGCATGGGCCGACTTTTGCGTAAAGCACACCGCGCCGCCCGCCAGGACATAGCTGCCTTTTTAAGGCTACAATTTAAAGTATAGTGCTAACCTTTCACAACTTCTTAACCAGTCATAAGCGAAGAATACCTAGTAAACTTGTCAAGAGCGTAAAGATCATGCATATTCAACAAGTCGAATATATTAATACGTAATATTCATATATTATCTCGTCTGCCCTGCCCTCGGTAATCACATCAAGGCAAATAAGCAGAATATAAGGACATTGTTATGATGGTAAACCGTTCAGGACATTGGCTACAAAAAAGCTCTCTCGCAGTCTTTACAGGACTCGCTGCCTTTTCCGCCAACACTTCCGTTGCAGCGCCCGTCAAGACAGAACAGGTTCAGGAATCCATCCAGCTTACGGGACTTCCTGTTGTCAGGCAGACCATCACTGACAGCAAGGCCGTCTTTGCCACGGCTCGCAGCTCTGACAAGAATGAGGCACGCGCCAGAATTTCAGGCACACTTGTCAGCCTGAATGTTGATGAGGGCTCACGGGTCAAGCGAGGCGACCTGGTTGCTCGTATTGTTGACAAAAAAATCAGGCTGAAAATGGCCTCTTTGGATGCCAAGATCCGAGCCAGAAAAGCCTTGATGCAGAAATCCAAGAAAGATTTGGGACGGGGACGCAAGCTCAAGAGAAGCGGTGTCATCACCACTTCACGGCTTGACGAACTCAAGACGACCTATAACGTCAACCTGGACAACCTGAAATCAGCACAGGCTGAACGTGCTGTACTTGTTGAACAGATGAAGCAGGGTGATGTCCTAGCACCTTCAGACGGACGTGTCCTAAAGGTTTCTGTCACCAAGGGCAGTGTTGTGATGCCTGGTGAAAGCCTGGTCAGCATAGCTGCCAACAACTATATCCTCAGGCTGCAATTGCCAGAACGCCATGCCCGTTTCATCAAGCTTGGTGACAAGGTGGTTGTTGGTGCGCGCGGTCTTGACCCTGATGAAAAATCAGTTGGTACGGGAACCATTATCCAGATTTATCCTGAGCTGAAGGATGGCCGCCTGATAGCAGATGTCAAGATTGACCAGCCAGGAAACTATTTTGTCGGTGAGCGCACATTGGTTCGTATTACCGCTGAAAGACGCAAAACAATAGTCATCCCCAAAAGCTATACATTTAAACGTTATGGCCTGGATTATGTCAGGCTGGAACGCTCTGGCCACAAGCCAATGGACATTATTATCCAGCTTGGCAGTGCAGTCATAACTGAAAAGAATAGCAACAAGGATGAGGTTGAGGTTCTTTCAGGCCTTAAGGAGGGCGACCATATTCTTATGCCCAAAGCTGCTACCTGATCCAGGCTATACTCATACGACGTGAAAACCCAGTTTTTTCAGGTGAGAAATTTCGTGATCTGGATAGGCGCGTTCTTCGCTGCAATGCCTTAACATTGGAAGAAGGGCGGAACGACTTCAGAACGCAAAAGAGCCAGCTGAAAATCTGGGTTTTGATGTTGGGGGAGTATACAACAAAGAAACACAGAAAATTGCTGTCCCATTACCCCACATTGCACCCTGGCAAGATTCCATTGTTGTGTAGGTGGGGTAATATTATTTTGCTTCAACCGTTTAAGTGTTGCAAAGTCAGGCCTGTACTATATCCTCATCAAGATATCAGGGGATAAACCAACATCACCTGTCGTAATTTCAAAGAGTGGGGGCTATGAAATTCAATGAATAACAAAGTAGAACTGGGACTGTCTGGCAACCTGACCAAGGCCTTTATCAGCTCCCCACTTACCCCCCTACTCATGTTTGCCGCCCTGATCATTGGGTTTATTGCCCTGCAAAGCCTGCCGCGTGAAGAAGAACCGCAGATTTCAGTGCCTTTGGTAGACATCCATATCAATACGGATGGTCTGAAGGCGATTGATGCTGTCAAGCTGGTCACAGAGCCTCTGGAAACCATTATCAAGGCAATTGACCAGATTGAGCATGTCTACAGTAACACGGTTGACAACCACGTCCTGGTGACCGCTCGTTTCCTGGTTGGCACCAATGCCGATGATGCGATAGCCCGCGTCCATGAAAAAATTCGCGCAAACATGAACCGCCTGCCCACAGGCATCCCTGCACCGCTCATTGTTGGGCGCGGCATTGATGATGTTGCCATTGTCACCCTGACCCTAACACCAAAACCACACGCCGCGAAACGCTGGTCAGATAACCAGCTCTATAATATTGCCAACGACCTTTTGGTCGAGATTGCCAAACTTCCGGATGTCGGCCTGTCCTATATGGTTGGTGGTCGCAAGGATCAGATCAGGATTGAACCAGATCCAGAACGGCTTTCCCTTTATGGCGTGACCCTCGACCAGCTTGTTGGCAAACTGAAAGCTGCCAACCGCTCCTTTACTGCTGGACGCATCAGGAGCAACAATAAGAGCCTCCCTGTTTTGGCAGGACAGACCCTGAGCGGCATCAAGGATATTGGCCTCTTGCTACTCACCACACGTGGGGGACAGCCTGTTTATGTCAGGGATGTCGCCAATGTTGTTGTTGGCGCAGAGCCTTCCAAAAACTATGTCTGGCACTATAGCGGCACTGCGAGCCAGCATAAAGCAGTCCATACGGCCACCGAAGGGCATGACAAGACAGACAACACTACATTTATGAAAAGGCCAGCTGTTTCCATTGCCATTGCCAAACGGGCTGGGGCAAACGCGGTTGAGATCGGCCAAAAAATCCTAAAACAGACTGAATTATTGCGTGGCCGCCTGATCCCTGATGAGGTGGAGGTCGTTGTCACCCGTAACTATGGCGAGACTGCGAATGAAAAGGCCAATGAGCTACTGTTCCATCTTGGCCTTGCCACTATATCTATTGTTATCCTGGTGGCCTTTGTCATTGGCTGGCGCGAGGGCGGCGTTGTTTTGGTTGTGATACCCACCACCATCCTGCTGACCATGTTCGCCTCCTGGATGATGGGCTTTACCATTAACAGAGTGTCGCTGTTTGCGCTGATCTTCTCTATCGGGATATTGGTGGACGATGCCATTGTTGTGATTGAAAATATTGCCCGACACTGGGGCATGGATGATGGCCGCTCGCACAAGCAGGCCGCCATTGAAGCAGTTGCTGAAGTTGGCAACCCAACGGTGATTGCCACCCTGACTGTTGTGACTGCCCTGTTGCCTATGCTGTTTGTCTCTGGCCTGATGGGGCCGTATATGTCCCCAATCCCTGCCAATGCCTCAGCTGCCATGATTTTTTCCTTTTTTGTCGCCATGATCCTGACCCCTTGGCTGATGATCCGTTTTGCCAGGCCAAAAGAAGGTGCGCATCATGTTGAGAAAAAGGATGGCGGCATACTCGGAAGAGCCTATGCTGCTGTCGCCCGCCCTATCCTGAAATATCGTTTTTTCAGCTGGCTTTTCCTATTATTGACGGGTGCAGCCACCCTTGCCTCACTGACCCTGTTCTATTTCAATATGGTCACCGTCAAACTGCTGCCGTTTGACAACAAGTCAGAGTTCCAGGTTGTGCTTGACCTACCTGAAGGCTCAACGATGGAAGAGACCGACCGCGTCCTGAGCATGGCTGCTGACAGGCTGAAAAACATCCCAGAACTGCTCTCTATCCAGTCCTATGCTGGCACAGCCGCACCGTTTAACTTTAACGGCCTGGTGCGCCATTATTACCTGCGTAACCAGCCGGAAATGGGCGACCTGAAAATCAACCTGACGGCCAAGCATCACCGCAGCCGCACCAGCCACCAAATTGCCCTGGAAGCCCGCAAACTGCTGAAGGGCATGGATATTGCCAAGGGCGGCTCCCTCAAGGTTGTCGAGGTTCCCCCCGGGCCACCCGTCATGGCCACCCTGCTGGCTGAAATTTATGGCCCGGATGCAAAGACAAGACGCGCAGTCACCAATGAATTGCGCGGCATCTTTGAGAAGATCCCCTTTATTGTCGATACGGATGACAGTTTTGGCACGCCTGCCCAACGCCTGCGCTTCACCATTGACCAGAATAACCTGGAATTTCACCAGGTTTCAGAGGCTGATGTCTTCAATACTGTTCAGACCTATCTTCATGGCGTGCGTATTGGCTATTCCCATAAAGGCGAAGGTCGCCATCCTGTAGAGATAGCTGTAAAGATGTCCAATAAAGACCTTTCAGTCTCTGGCCGTACCCTGACAACCCCTGTCCCCTCCCGGCGGATGGCTCAGATACCTTCAGGCAGTCCGGGACAAAAAAGAACAGTTGTAGAGCTTGGTGATATTGTCAAACTGCATAAAGAAACCAGCTCCTACCCCATCTTCCGCCATAATGGCCATAACGCAGAAATGTTGATGGCTGAACTGGCGGGACAGTTTGAAGCCCCTATTTACGGGATGATGGCTGTCGCCAAGGCGATTGATGCCCATGACTGGAAAAACCTTCCCAAACCTGAAATCAGCTATTATGGCCAACCCAGTGACGAGAGCAAGTCTGTCCTGCTCTGGGACGGCGAATGGGAAGTGACCTATGTTACCTTCCGCGATATGGGCGCGGCCTTCATGGTCGCCCTGCTTGGGATTTATTTTCTGGTGGTTGTCCAGTTTGGCTCTTTCAAGCTGCCGCTTGTGATCCTGACTCCCGTCCCGCTGACCCTGATCGGGATCATGTATGGACACTGGTTGTTTGGCGCGCCGTTCTCCGCCACCTCCATGATTGGCTTTATTGCGTTGGCGGGTATTATCGTACGGAACTCTATCCTGTTGGTGGACTTTATCCGCCATAACCAAAGCGATGACAAGTCGCTGCGTGATACCGTTGTAGAGGCTGGCGCGGTGCGCTTCAAGCCTATCCTGCTCACTGCTGTCGCGGCCATGATCGGGGCTGTGGTCATCCTGACAGACCCCATTTTCCAGGGGCTGGCCATCTCACTGCTGTTTGGCCTGATCTCCTCGACCTTGCTGACTGTGCTGATTATCCCTGCCATCTATGTGGTGCTGCGTGATGACGGCAAGCCCTTTGGCTACAAAAAACCAGAACCAGTGCCACCCCAACAGCCGCAGCAACCGCTACCTAAAAGCTAGTGGCTTACCGCCTTTGTTTTAAGTGCCTTCCTCTAAAATGGGGGGGGGGGATTACAGCTACTTCGGGAAATATTTCAGGCAACAGCGGCCTGACGGGTTGCGGCGGTCACAGGCACAGTTCTTGGCCTTGGTCTGTGCCATAATGAAGGCCTTGACGGCAGGGTCGGCCGCATCTTCCGCGCTCACCCCATAACAGAAACAGGCGAGGCCATCCGCATCGCCCTTGACCAGCATTTTCGTGCGCAGTTCCTCTTTGGCAATCGCAGTACCGTCACTGCCAAAATAGACTGTTTCACACTCCAGATCATCACAAAAATAATATGGCTGATCCTTGGCCAGGTTTGCCCACGGCGTTTTCAGGTGATGAAGCATAGTGGCAAAGGGAACTGTAAGGCCATCCTTGCCGCAAGAGGGACAAGCGCGCTTGGTTGGTGCATTGTGTTCAGTTTTCTGCGCATTGCCGCCGCCACAACAATCAGACATTTTTGTTTCCCCCTTATTTTACTATCTCATCCCAAGAAAGGTAATTCAAATATAGGGATTTCCCAGTCAGTCCCACCTCCACTTCACCCCACCCTTTCTCCCAATCAATCACAGATGCCAAGAACTCAGGATTACAACAACTCTTTTCCAATTTAGGGGGATATTCATGCTCTACAAAGGATATTTCGACAACCCTTTTCTCTATAGACATTATTAAAGTGGGAGAGAGACTACCTTCCTGAAAAATAGTTCCCAACATTGAATTCTTAACACTGAACTGACAAACCCAAGCTAAAAACGCTTGCAAAATCACGATATTCATATCCCGAAATCGCCCCATCAAACGATAATGAAAACCCTGATCAATTGTTTTTTCCCCATCCCAAACAGATGTTGTAAAAAATTTATTGGTTACATAGTTTGGGTCTAACAGTTTGGCATTTAGGATATCCATAAAACCCACAAGCTCCTCAGGAAACCCCCTCATATCATTTCTTGTTATTTCTTTCCCATTTTCTGCCTTCAGAAAGACTTCCACACATTCCAAAGGCAATCCCACACCTTCAATACAAAGGCTATATTGGGGATAATCAGCCATTTTTCCTCCTACTGCTTGATATTATAGCCTGTCCTGAAAATCCACCATACCACGCCCAGGCAGGAAAACAGGAAAAAGAAGATCATGAAGACGGAAACTGAAATATTGACATCTGCCATCTCATAAAAACTCCAGCGAAAACCCGATATCAGGTAGACCACAGGATTGAACAGGGAAACCGTCTGCCAGAACGGGGGTAGCATGTCGAGCGAATAGAAGGTGCCACCAAGAAAGGTCAGCGGGGTAATCACCAATAACGGTATCACCTGGAGTTTCTCAAAATTGTCCGCCCAGATACCAATGATAAATCCAAGCAGGGCAAAGGTGATGGAGGTCATCAGCAGAAAGAACACCATCCAGAACGGGTGCGCTATTTGCAGGTCAACAAAAAAGGCAGACGTGACCAGGATAATCACGCCCAATATAATCGACTTGCTGGCCGCTGCCCCAACATATCCCATCACAATTTCCAAATAAGAAATCGGCGCGGACAAAACCTCATAGATTGTCCCTGTAAACTTTGGGAAATAGATCCCGAACGAGGCATTTGAGGTGCTGTGGGTCAGCAGCGAGAGCATCAGCAGGCCAGGCACAATAAACTGGGCGTAGGTAATGCCGTCCACCTGTTCAATGCGCGAGCCAATCGCCGAGCCAAACACCACAAAATAAAGCAGCGTCGAGATCACAGGCGAGGCAATCGACTGGAACAGGGTACGCCGCAGCCGCGCCATTTCAAACAGGTAAATCGCCTTTACACCTCTGATATTAAGAGACTGCATGTTGAATTTTTTCATATTTTGCCTTTTCCGTCCTGCCCCTAATTTTCTCATCACACATCATAGTTGGACTTGTTCCAACTATCCATCTTTTAAACTGTAAAGCACAATAACCAGCCTTTGTATCAAGACCAAAACTTAAGACATGGAACAGCGGGACAAGCCCGATGATGACGATGGAAAGTATGGGGGGTTATAGTGAATTTTGGAGAATATTGACATAGCCTCGCATTATTCTGCTTCTCCAAATCCCTGTCGCCACATGTCGGTTAAGAGCTCTGTCCTTAACTGGAACGTTACTGCCCAACAACCTTGAGTGTCAAAACGTTCCAGTCAACTACAGAGCAGTCGACCGACAAGAAAGGCCTTTATTTATGTCAACCAGTATAATCCCGCTTTATATCAGTCGCCAGTTGCCAAGCCTTATGCCTCAAGACATTGAGCTGTTCATTGGCTGAGGGCTTCGCAATCAACACGAAATCATTAAAAGACCCCATGCCGCCATACGCCCCCAGCAGCTTTTCTATTCCTGAATAGTCCGAATTTTTAAGGCGGGCAGAGACCTGCCCCATCCAGCTTACCCAGTTTTCTTCACTATGCTGTTTCAGCAAAACAGTCATTTCATCCACAACCTTGATGAGTTCAGCCGTTTTCTGGCCTGTCATCCCTCTCCCCCCTTCACCAGCCCCACAAAAATATCTTCCAGGGAACGTTGGCCTGTGCTGAGGTCGCGGAAGGCGATGTTTTCGCCCTTTAGCTTGTCGAGCAGGCCAGTAATACCAGTCGTCTTGCCAGTGCTATCATATTGGTAAACCAGCGAAAAACCGTCGTCTGACAGGGACAGGTCATAGCCTTTCAGGGTGTCTGGAACAGTCTCCAGCTTTTCACACAGTTCCAGCGTCAAATGCTTCTTGCCCAGCTTGGCCATCAGGGTGGCCTTGTCCTCCACCAGGATAATCTCGCCCTTGCTGATAATGCCCACTCGGTCAGCCATTTCCTCGGCTTCCTCAATATAGTGGGTGGTCAGGATGATGGTCACCCCGCTTTGCTGCAAGCCGCGCACCACCGCCCACATGTCCTTGCGCAGCTCGACATCCACCCCGGCTGTCGGCTCATCCAGGAATAATATCCTTGGTTCATGCGACAGGGCCTTGGCAATCAGGACGCGGCGTTTCATGCCGCCAGACAGCGTCATGATCTTGTTGTCTTTCTTGTCATACAGCGAGAGGTCTTTTAAAATCTTGCTGACCAGCGCGTTATCACGCTTTTTGCCAAACAGGCCGCGTGTAAAACTGACCGTATCCCAGACCGTTTCAAAACTGTCAGTCGTGAGTTCTTGCGGCACAAGACCAATCATGGCGCGGGCAGCGCGGTAGTTTGTGATAATGTCATGGCCATCCACCGTAACAGTGCCGCCACTTGGATTGACAATACCGCAAATCGTGCTGATTAAGGTGGTCTTACCTGCCCCGTTTGGCCCAAGCAGGGCAAAGATTTCGCCCTTCCTGATCTCAAGGGATACATCGTTCAGGGCAGTAAAGTCCTCACCATAAGTCTTGGTCAGGTTCTTGATTGAGAGTATTGTTTGCATTTGGCAAGCTATACAACAATTAGACCAACTGGTCTAGAGCAACCTGCATTTAAACATGGTCAAGAGGTTGCCCTAGATTCTTAATTGGTCACATACTTTAACCAGTTAAGTCGATTCGATTTGCTCGCACTATGCTCTAGTGCAACTTTAAAGCAAGCCTAATGCCCCCATTACTATCATCCCGCATTTCTTCGGGATGACAGTGGTTAGCCCCTACTCACTCTTCTCACTTTTCAGCAACCCAGAGAGTAGCGCGTCCAGGCCGCCCTTGTCGCCTGCGTGAAGGTCGATGCGGCCAACCTTTTCGGTCAGCTTTTCCAGAGTTTCCAGCTCCTTCAGCCGCATCAGGGTCGGGCTGCCGTCCATCAACTTGGCAGTATTGAGCAAGGACCGAGTTGCTGCTGTTTCCTCGCGGCGGCGGATCAAATTGGCCTGGGCAGTCTTTTCGGCCATCACCACCTTGTTGAGCATGTCACGCATCTCACCAGGTAGGATAATGTCCTTAATGCCCAGCCCCTCCAAGCTGATACCAATATCACCCATATGTTCACGGACATGATTCACGATCTGGCTGTCAACCTTTTCGCGGCTGCCCAAGACCTCATCCAGGCTACGGTTGCCCACAGCCTCACGCACAGCAAACTGAACCAGGCGGTAAAGATGCTCGTTATGGTCAACAGAGGATTCTACTGTCTTGCAGGCATCCCGCACCGTCATAAAGGCAGACAGGGTGACACGCAGGGAAATCTTGTCCTTGGTCAAAATTTCCTGGGCTGTAACCTCAAGCTGCTGTGGCCGCAAATCAATGATCTGGAAGGCAACCTGCCCCTCATTTTGCCAAAAGCTATAGGCCCCGGGCTTCAGTTCCCGCACCAGTTTGCCATCGACAAACATCAGACCAGTGTGGAAATGCGCTATTGTCAAAGACTGTACCAACTGGCCTGTATCGAGCTTTTCCAAAACAGCGCGATACTCCTTGGGCACTTCTTGACCTGTGGCAATGGTAATATAGTCAACATGGACATTAGAAAGCTTTTTGAAATAATATTTGGTCTGCCACGGTTTCAATACTAAAAAGGGCTTCTCATCCCAAGAGACAACAGCCACTTGGCTTTCTTTTGTAGTGACAACTTCTAGCAGCTTGTCGGCTTCGTCTGGGGCATGAGCCAATAATTCCTTGGCCTGTTTTTCAAGCAATCCATTGCTGGCTCTGTTAAGACAGTCATAACGCTCAAATGAGATTTTCCCCTCATTCTTCCAAAAGCTATAGACACCAGGATACAGCACCCTGTCAAACTGGTCATCAATATACATCAATCCAATATGGGAAGCTCCTATTGTCTGGGAGACAACCATGCTTTCAGGTCTTATTTGTTCCATGACAGTACGGTACTCTTCAGACAGAACCTTACCTGTCTGGATGGAAATATATTCCACATCAATCGTGTGGCGCATCTTCCAGAAATATTTTTTTTGCCAGGGCTTGAGTAACATGACTGGTTTGTTATCCTGATAGAGCAAGGCAATTTGGTCTGCCCCTGTCTCAACCACCTCAAACAATTTCGCAGCCTCAGCAGGCCTCTTTTTGAGCAAGATCACAGCCCAAAACTCTGCGAGTTCTGTTGAAAATGTATCTAAAATATGAACCTTGCGTTCTGCCCTCAAACTCCAGAACGTGTATTTTCCAGGCTGCAATATTTTTTTAAACTGACCATTTTCCATCAGTAGGCCAATCTCATTTTCTTTAATGATAACAGACTTGAAAACATCGAGATTTTTTTGAATTTCTGGCATAATATTCAGGCTCTCTACAATGATTAATGAAACTGACAGGGAAGCATAAGGTCGCCAGGGACTTTTCCAATAAAGCTATACGGGTGACAGGTTAAGACAGTCCCTGTTGTTACTCTGACAGTTTTGGCATGGAGTCACAAAACTTCTGTAACGCCCTGCCTACACTGCCATCATAAACGCTAGGTAAAATCGGTATCCCCTGTCACGCATGGTACAAAATTAAAGTGTCCCATCTTCCTACTCATACCATCGCGCCGAAGCGTTCAAGCACTCACAGTGGAACAGCTCATACCTATCCCCTTAATTAAGGCTCATATTCATTGTATTCTCTGTTGTTAATAGTTTAGGGAGAATATGACATGACAGAAGACCATAAGAGAGAGCTTTGGGAAGATTTTCCGAAAGATTTACCTGCTTTTGAAGCGCG
>JAJRRF010000086.1 GCA_024279735.1 Alphaproteobacteria bacterium | reverse complement strand
CTTTACCTTCCATACGAGGATCAGGAATCTCCTCAATAAGAGATAATATCTCCATAACAAACCTCCCTCTAAAATAGGAAAAATGCTATCATAATTTTAACGCTATGAGTGAAGATTAAATTTCATGCAATTGCCCTGGGTGGGTTGGGCTGACATAACTGGTCTTTTGAATTCTTGCACTATTCATTGGGGCTTGGTGGTTCACTTCTGCTTTTTTAGAAACCATCCTTGCGGAGAGACAGCAAAGGTGAGGTATTTCTTAAACAGCCATAGCCAGGAGAGAGCCTCCTTTCTTGTGATTGTTCCCTTTTGCTGTAATCCCCCTCCCATTTTCAGAGGGGCTATCTGATAGGATTTATACGGCTGTCTTGAGTGTGTGGCAGCAGGGAGCGGGCACAAGCCTGGCGGGGTAGTTCAAACAAAACAATAGCATAACTGGCTTGCCTCCCTTTTCAGGCCAGGCATGACAGACTATAGTCGCTTTCATGACTAAAAATACAGACAAAGACGCAGCCTCTTGCGCAGCGGGTAACCAGCCATCCCATCCAGAGCCAAAGCCCGTGAAGAAGGGCGACCATGTTTTCCTGATAGACGGCTCGGGCTATATTTTTCGGGCGTTCCATGCCCTGCCGCCACTGACGCGCCCCTCTGACGGGTTGCCGACCGGGGCCATCCACGGCTTTTCGCAAATGCTGTGGAAGCTGCTGCGTGACCTGGAGGGCGCAGACCGCCCAACCCACCTGGCCTGTATTTTTGACACCAAGACCAATTTCCGCAATGAAATCTATCCCGAATATAAGGCGAACCGTCCGCCTGCGCCAGAAGACCTGGTGCCGCAATTTCCGCTGATCCGCGATGCGGTGCGCGCCTTTGGGGTGTCGTGCATTGAGATGGAACTGTATGAGGCTGACGACCTGATTGCCACCTATACCCGCCAGGCGCAGGCTTTGGGCGCGACGGTCACCATTGTGTCTTCTGACAAGGACCTGATGCAGCTGGTAGATGACGATGTGCTGATGCTCGACACCATGAAAAACAGGCGGATTGACGCTGATGGGGTGTTTGACAAGTTTGGCGTGATGCCCGACCGGGTGATTGATGTCCAGGCTTTGGCAGGCGACAGCGTGGACAATGTGCCTGGTGTGCCAGGCATTGGGGTCAAGACCGCCAAGCTGCTGATTGACGAATATGGCGATTTGGACACCCTGCTGGAACGCGCGGGCGAGATCAAGCAGAAGAAACGCCGCGAAAACTTGATTGAGTTTGCAGACCAGGCACGTATTTCGCGCGAGTTGGTGACCCTGAAGACTGACGTTGAGGTCGAGGCGGAACTGGACGAATTTGCCGTGCGCGACCCGGACCCAGAGCAGCTATTGGCCTTTATGGTCGATATGGAGTTCAACACCTTGACCAGCCGCATTGCCAGCGCGTTGGAGGCCAAGCCGCCGGTCAAGGATATGGCCGCGGCACGGGGCAAGGCCAATGAAAAGGCCGCTGAGGGGCTGGACGGCGGGGCGTTGCTGGCTGCCAAAAAACGGGCAGAAATGCAGGCTATTCCCGTTGACCCTGCGCAATATCAGCGGGTGACGCAGGTTGAGGACCTGATCGGCTGGATTGCCAAGGCCAAGAACCAGGGCTTTGTGGCGTTTGACACCGAGACCAACAGCCTGGATGCGATGAGCGCGCAGTTTGTTGGCTTTTCGCTGGCCTGCACACCTGGCGAGGCCTGTTATGTCCCTTTGGCACATAAAACCAGCGCAGAGCTGGGCGCAGGCGGGGGGGCAGGGGCAGAGCAGGGCGGCCTGGATTTTGGCGATGATGCCAGTGCCACCACGCTTGAGCAAATGGAGCTGGAAGCGGCCTTGCCTTTGCTTAAGGAATTGCTGGAAGACCCTACAGTTCTGAAAATTGGCCAGAACCTGAAATTTGACGGTCTGCTGATGAAGCAGCTGGATATAACGGTTGCGCCGCTGGATGACACCATGCTGATGTCTTACGCGCTCGATGCGGGCAAAGGCGGCCACGGCATGGATGAGCTGTCAAAACGCCATCTTGGCCACACGCCGATCCCGTTCAAGGAGATTGCAGGCACTGGCAAAAAGGCGATTACCTTTGACTATGTGCCGCTGGACAAGGCGACGGAATATGCCGCCGAAGATGCCGACATCACCTTGCGGCTGTGGCATGTGCTGAAACCGCGCCTGGTGGCTGAGCGCAAGACCGTGGTCTATGAAACGCTTGAGCGGCCACTGGTGCAGGTGTTGCTGGATATGGAAGACGGCGGGATTTCGGTCGACCGCGAGATGCTGGCACGGCTGTCTGCCCGCTTTGCCGAAAAAATGGCAGAATATGAGCAGCAGGCCTATGAGCTGGCAGGGCAACAGTTCAAGATCAGTTCACCCAAACAGCTTGGCGAGATCTTGTTTGACCGTATGGAACTGCCGGGCGGCAAAAAAACCAAGACCGGGGCATGGCAAACAGGGGCGGGGGTGCTGGAAGACTTGGCGGCGCAAGGCCATGACCTGCCGCAGGCAATCCTGAACTGGCGCAGCCTGTCCAAGCTGAAAAGCACCTATACGGACGCGCTGCCCACCTTTATCAACCCCAAGACCCAGCGTATTCATACGTCTTACTCTATGGCGGCGACCAATACCGGGCGGTTTGCCTCCTCTGACCCGAATTTGCAAAATATCCCGATCCGCACCCCCGAAGGGCGCGAGGTGCGCAAGGCCTTTGTTGCGACTGAAGGCCATAAGCTGGTCAGTGCCGACTATAGCCAGATTGAGCTGCGCCTGCTTGCCCATATTGCCGATATTCCAGCCCTGAAACAGGCGTTTGCCGATGGCCTGGATATTCATGCCATGACCGCCAGCGAGATGTTTAATGTGCCGCTGGACGAGATGGACGCTGAGACGCGGCGACGTGCCAAAGCGATTAATTTTGGCATTATTTACGGGATTTCGGCCTTTGGCCTGGCCAACCAGCTGCAAATCTCGCGCACCGAGGCGGGGGACTATATCAAAACCTATTTCAAGCGGTTTCCTGGGATCAAGACCTTTATGGAGGACATCAAGGCCAGCGTCCATGAGCATGAATATGTGCAGACCCTGTTTGGCCGCCGCATCCATTTTCCCGAAATTAATGGCAAGGCGAAAATGCGCCAGTCCTTCTTTGAGCGCGCCGCCGTCAACGCCCCAATCCAGGGCACAGCCGCCGACATCATCCGCCGCGCGATGGTCAGAATGCCCGCCGCGTTAAAAGACGCTGGCTTGCAGGCCAAAATGCTGCTGCAAGTCCACGATGAACTGATCTTTGAAGCCCCAGAAGCGGAGTGCGACCAGCTGATAAAGCTCGCCACCAAAGTCATGGAAAACGCCTGCTTCCCCGCCGTCACCCTGGATGTCCCCCTTTTGGTCGAGGCACGCGCCGCAGATAACTGGTTTGATGCACATTAGGAACGGGGGTAAGGCAATCACATAAGGCGCAGGCTGTTGCGCCAGGCCGCACCACCGTGCCTGTTGGGGATGTCCTTCACATTGCCAGCCTCGATCCCTTATGTGATTTGGGGCTTGGTTTGGGAGTAAGTGTAAAGACACGATTCATCGCACCTGGCCTTGATATAATGTGTCAGAACCCTTGTCGGTCAAAGGCTCTGTCTTTGGCCAGAACGTTGTAAAACGGACATTGCGCCAGGCCGCGCTGCTATTGGCTCAAATAAGGAGGCACTTAACAAAGCCTGTCTCGCCACTCTTTTCTGTAATATTCCCCCCCAAGTCATAGTAGGATTTTGTCTGTTGATTTTGTGCTATCATTTGAGTGTGGGAAAGTTTTGATGACCAGGGTGGCCACCCTGGTCATCAGCTGGAAAAGCGAGCGTTTGGATTTGAGGCTTTTACGCCTGTGAATATCTTGCTACTTTT
>JAJRRF010000085.1 GCA_024279735.1 Alphaproteobacteria bacterium | reverse complement strand
TGTCTCATGAGCAGGTTCAGGAGGTCGAGCGCAAGATCAACCACAGGCCAAGAAAAATCCTGGACTACAAGACACCACATGAGGTCTTCTCAAAGCGACGCAGGCTGAGTGTTGCGTTTCACTGTTGAAGGGGCGTATTATTTCTTGTCTTTGGCGGCTTTAGTAGTAATAATATCTCATTGTTGTTGATTCACACCAAATTTAGGACTAGAGGATAGGTGATGACAAGAAGTCGCACCTGCTCATGGTGTGATCAAGCATAATCATTGCAGCGGGCAAGTGAAGGGTGAGGTAACAATGCGTTCCAAAGACAACCCTGTGATGGCTGAGGACAATCTGCGTGACCATGTATTTCTGCCTTTTGGGCAGATGAAAAAAAGCACCCGGAATTTTAGTTTTTTTATTGTTGCCCTGTTATTCTTTTCCGGTTTTGCCACCTATTTTATTCTCCTGAACCTGACACCTGTGATCCCGACCAAGGAAGTTGTCGTAACAGTCTTGCTGATTAATGCCATTCTGGTGACTGTGATGCTGGCCATTATCCTTTTGCAGGCACGCAGGCTGTTTGTGGCACGTTCCAAAAGAATGGCAGGGGCGCAGCTTCATATCCAGTTGGTTTTGCTGTTTTCTGCCATTGCCGCGTTTCCATTGATGCTGATGGCGATTTTTGCCAGTTTTTCCCTTGATAACAATCTCGACCACTGGTTCTCCAAGCCTGTTACAGATATTGTCAGGAGTTCCTTGGAGGTTTCGCGTAAATATGTCCTGGAAAAAGGGGCGACCCTGGGTGCTGAATCCCAAAAAATGGCGAAAGACTTTGGTGGTACAAAAAATATCGTCAAGACAAGCCCTAAAGAATATAAGAAGTTATTAAAGTTTCTGGCAACTATCCATGGTATTGAAAGTGTCTACCTGATCAATAATTTGGGAAATGTTATTGCCTCTTATGAGGCTAACGGCAAGGTGAAGTATGATTTTCCAAACCAGACCGTATTTAATCTTGCCAATACCAGTAAGCCTGTCGTGATCTTGCCAACACGCGGTGATATCCCCCCGCAAAACAGGGACATTATTTATTATATCTCCCAAAATGATAATGGCATTATCCGTTCCCTTATCAAGATCAAGAAATTGAGCAACACCTATCTCTATACCCAGACCAAACTGGACAAGTCCATAACATCCCACCTGTCAAAAACCAGGTCAAATGTCTATCGCTATAATATGCTCAGAAAGAGGAAAGGCGGCTATCAGGTTGCCTTTGCCCTGATGTATATTGTGGTTGCCCTGACCCTGCTGCTGGCTGTGATCTGGGTGGGGTTCTGGTTTGCAGACAAGATGGTTGACCCGATACGCCGCCTTATTGCAGCGGCCAAAAAAGTTTCTGATGGCAACCTGAGTGCCTCTGTGTCTGTCAGTGCAGGCCAGGGTGAACTTGCTGATCTGGGTACGATGTTTAACAGTATGACCACCAAG
The DNA here is from genome assembly GCA_024279735.1 of Alphaproteobacteria bacterium. Lineage (GTDB taxonomy): Bacteria > Pseudomonadota > Alphaproteobacteria > Rhizobiales > JAJRRF01 > JAJRRF01. The sequence continues at coordinate 8,131 of JAJRRF010000085.1, read as the reverse complement.
TTGAGGATGCAGCGTAACGAACTGACAGATGCAACTGCCCTTATCAATGAAAGACGGCGTTTTACCGAGGCTGTCCTGTCAGGTGTATCAGCTGGTGTGATAGGGCTGAACAGTAATCATGTCATTACGCTGGTGAACCGTTCAGCCAGTAACTTGTTGCCGGACAAAAGGCTTGAGACAGCCATTGATGAAAAAATTGATACAATATTACCCCAGTTTTCAGTTCTGGTCAAAAAGGCAGACAAGAGTGAAAATAAGGAAATTCAGGGTAATATTGACCTGGTAATGGATGGTCAGGAGCGCAGTTTTGCTGTCAGGGTGACCCGTGAACAGACGGGAGAGGCTATATATGGTTATGTTATTACCTTTGATGACATTACCGAATTGTTGTCAGCCCAGAAGACTGCTGCCTGGGCAGAAGTCGCCCAACGCATCGCCCACGAAATAAAGAATCCGTTAACCCCAATCCAACTTTCTGCTGACCAACTCAAGAATAAGTTTGGTAAAGTTGTGGATGACGAAAAAGGTATGTTTATAAAATATACAGATACCATTAACCGTCATGTAGCCAAGATTCGCCGGAGAGTCAGCGAATTTGCAGATTTTGCAAAAATGGATGATCTGGTGATGGGTAAAAATGATATTCGCACTATTATCAATGATGGTATGGGGCTGTTCAACGAAGATATAACATACCTGACAGATATGCCTGATCACCCAGTCTATTCAATGTGCAATAGTGACAAGCTGGAGCAGGTTATTCTGAACCTGGTCAAGAATGGCAGTGAAGCGATTGAATCTAGAAAGCAGAAGAAGAAGGAGAAGGATGATGATTTTAAAGGGAAAATTACCGTCAGCCTTGTCCATGATGACAACAATTTCACAATCTGCATTATTGATAATGGCTGTGGATTGCCTGAAGAAAAAAGAAACATGCTGTTTGATCCCTATGTTACAACACGGGCAGAGGGAACAGGGCTGGGTCTGTCAATCGTCAAGAAAATTATAGAGCAACATAATGGGACGATTTCCCTGAATGATGCCAAGGAGTGTATCAACGACGATGAGGGAAGTGTCGACAGTGGGACATGTGCCAGGATTATCATCCCGCTCATTATCCATGAAGACAGTAGGGATAAAGACAGTGGGTGTGATGGAAAAGGTAAGGGCGGAAATGAGCAACAGGGCGAAGGCCGACCCATGATTGGCTGATAAAAGAATAATTTAGAATAATAATTTAGAATAATGATTTTTTCTGTAAGGAGCACGCCATGGCATCTGATATTCTTATTGTTGATGACGAGGCAGATATTCGTGATATTATCGCGGATATCCTAGAAGATGAGGGTTATGATACACGTCTGGCCCGTAACAGTGATGAGGCTCTGGAAAGTGTTCATGAACGCAGGCCATCTTTGGTGATATTGGACATATGGATTGCAGGAAGCCGTTTGGATGGGCTTGAAATTCTCAATATCCTGAAAAAGCAGCACCCAGACCTTCCTGTCATCATGATCAGTGGCCACGGTAATATTGAGACAGCGGTTTCTGCTATCCAGATGGGAGCCTATGACTATATAGAAAAACCATTTCAAGCAGACCGCCTGTTGCTTATCACGGCCAGGGCAATTGAGAACAGCAAGCTTATCAGGGAAAACAAGGAACTCAAGGAACGCTCTATCCATGGTGATGAGCTTGTTGGTTCGTCCTTTATCATGGGACAGCTGCACCAACAGATTGAGAAGGTCGCCCCGACCAATAGCCGGATCATGATTGCAGGGGATTCTGGTTCAGGAAAGGAACTTGTTGCCCGCATCATTCACAAAAAATCTGACCGTTCAGACGGACCTTTTGTCGCTTTGAATGCTGCCATTATGGAACCGGACAGGGTTGAGGAAGAGTTGTTTGGTGTTGAGGAGGCGCAGAGGGGTATCAGGAAAGTTGGCGCACTGGAGGAGGCGCATGGCGGCACACTCTATATTGATGAGGTTGCAGATATGCCGCTGGAAACGCAAGGCAAGATTTTGCGGGTCTTGGTTGAGCAAAAATTTCTGAGGCTTGGCGGCGCGGAAAAGGTAAAGGTTGATGTACGTATCATTTCCTCAACCAGCCAAAACCTCCAGGAGTTGATGGAGAAGAAACTGTTCAGGAGCGACCTTTATCACCGCCTGAATGTTGTGCCACTGAAGATACCGCCATTGACTACAAGACGTGAAGATATACCGGAACTGATCAAGTATTTTGTTAAACAGGTGACATCGTCTTCAGGACTGGTTCAGCGTGAAATTGGTGAGGATGCTGTTGCAGGACTCCAGTCCTATGACTGGCCGGGTAATGTACGTCAGCTCAGGAACACGATCGAGCGCATGATGATTATGGCTGAAGGGGAAGGTCCAATCACCTCAGACATGATACCCGAAGATATTTGCAATACTGGCTCAATGCCTAACAAGGGCAGTGGGGGTGAGCATATGATGTCACTTAAACTGCGGGAGGCCAGGGAAATTTTTGAACGTGAATTTCTTGTTGCCCAGATTAACCGTTTTGGCGGAAATATTTCCAGGACAGCTGAATTTGTAGGGATGGAACGCTCTGCATTGCACCGTAAGTTGCGTGCCCTGGGTATTGGCTCATCCGAACGCAAGAATACAAATGTAACCTAGAGCATAATGAAGACAAGCCTTTTGCGGCTTGTCTGGTTAAAGTATGCGACTAATAAGGACTCTGGAGCAAAAAATGATCGAAATTAAATGCATTTTGCTCTAGCTTGTCCTGATATTTGTATAGACCCTGGGATATGCCCCAACAATGAATAACCATGTCATGAGGACTGGATGAAAGTTATTATTTGCGGTGCTGGGCAGGTTGGGTACGGCATTGCCGAACACCTTGCCAGTGAAGGCAATGATATTTCAGTGATCGATACCTCCGAAGACCTTATCCAGCGCATCAGTGACACTCTGGATGTCCGCGGCTTTGTCGGGCATGGGGCTCATCCGGATATTTTGCGTCAGGCTGGCGCGGATGAGGCAGACATGATCATTGCCGTGACCTTTTATGATGAGGTCAATATGATTGCCTGCCAGGTCGCACATTCCTTGTTTGGAACCAAGACCAAGGTTGCCCGTATCCGTGATGGCAGTTACCGTGACAAGCAATGGCAAAAGCTGTTCAGCACTGAGAGTATGCCGATTGATGTTGTCATTTCTCCCGAAACGGAGGTGGCAGACATGATTATGCGCCGCCTGACTATTCCGGGAGCTTTTGAAAGTGTTGAATTTTTTGATGGCAAGGCCTCCTTGCTTGGCATTTCCTGCGATGCAGACTGTCCTGTCCTCAACACGCCGCTGCGTCAGTTGAGTGAACTCTTTCCTGACCTTGGTGCTGTGGTGATAGGTATCTACCGCAATGGTATTATCAGTACGCCCCATGCTGATGATCCCCTGATGGAAGGGGATGATGTCTATGTTATTGTCAGTGCTTCCCAAATCAGGCGGACACTGAAGATTTTTGGGCATGTCGAAAAACAGGCGCAAAGGGTTGTGATTGCTGGCGGAGGTAATATTGGCTTGTCTGTGGCTGAGAGACTGGAAAAACGGAGCAGCAAGACCCGTATCAAGATTGTTGAGTTTAACCGGGCGCAGGCAATCAAGATCGCCAGTCACCTGAAACGGACTGTGATTATCAATGGCAGCGCGTTGGATGAGGATATCCTCCGGGAGGTTGATGTTGCCCGTTCAGACCTGATGGTTGCCCTGACCAATGATGACCAGGTCAATATCCTGTCCAGTGTGCTGGCCAAAAATATTGGTTGTAAACGTAACCTTTGCCTGATCAACTCCAAAAGCTATATGCCAATTGTCAGGTCTATCGGCATTGATGCCCACCTTAATCCCAGAACCATTACAATTTCCAAAGTGTTGCAATATGTCAGGCGCGGCCATATCAGTAACGTCCATACCATCCAGAATGGTTTTGCAGAAGTGGTTCAGGGTGAGGTTGGTTCCCTTTCCATACTGTCTGACAAAAGCCTGAGAGATATTGAGTTGCCAGAAGGTCTCAGGATAGGGGCTATCCTGCGGCAGAATGAACTGCTTGCATTGAGCGGAGATACTGTCATAAAGGCCGGTGACGGGGTGATCATGTTTGTGACTGCCGACCATATCAAGGATGTTGAGGAAATGTTCAGTGCATCGGCATGATAATATCGGTTCACAAAGGGGATATTACTTTCAAGGTGATGGACCTTCCCAACTTGCAAGGTCAGCTGGCTGAGGATAAGAGCCACGCCCTTTGTGAATTAGTATAAGGGATAAAGGGCGGACTGATGTTTTATATTGTTTATTATCTGGGTCTGTGCTTGTTCATCTTGTCTGGGACAATGTTGCTTCCCTTGCTGGTTGCCCTGTTCTATCAGGAAGCCAATGCCTTTTATAATTTTTTCCTGATCTCTTTTTTCATGCTCTTCCTTTCTGGTTCAATCCTGTTTGCGCTCAGGGGGCGGGTATTGCTGGATCGTAGGCATTCCAAATTGTTGCTTCTGGTCTTGGTCTGGTCGGTTGTGCCTGTGGCTGCTGCGTTGCCGTTTTATTTTCTCGAAAGCCCCATGACCTATAATTCAGCCTATTTTGAGGCGGTCTCGGGGTTCACCACAACAGGGGCAACCGTTATTAAAAACCCTGCCGACCTGCCAAAGTCTTTGTTGGTCTGGCGGTCTCTCCTGAACTGGCTGGGCGGTCTGACAACCTATGTCATTATCGCCCTTTTACTGAAACCCTTGTCTGGTCCCGAAGTGTTTGGCAGGGAGATGCGTTCCATCATTCCTTCAACCTATTCAACCAATAATGATGGTATCAAGGAAGCCATCAAGGCGATATTGCCGCTTTATTCAGCTCTGACCCTGGCCTGCCTGACCTTGCTTGTCGTGATAGGGATGGAGCCGCTCCATGCCCTGTGCCTGACATTTGGTGCCGTCTCAACGGGCGGGTTCATGCCGATACAGAGTAGCCTGTCCATTTACGGCTTGCCTGCTGCTGAATTTGTCCTGGCAGTCTTTATGCTGCTTGGCACCGTCTCCCTGTTATGGGTTCAGGCTCTGGTTCAGTTTCGCTGGCGGACAGTGTTTTCTGTCAGGGAGCCTTTTTCAATATTGCTGGCAATCTTTTTGCTAGGTTGCCTGCTGACGATCCTGACATGGGATCCGCAAAGTAACAAAAGCATTTATTACAGTTTAAGGACTTTCTTCTCTGGCCTGGTTGCAGCGACCTCCTTTATTTCAACAACGGGATATCCTGTGAGTGACAGTACCCAGCATGTGATTCCCTATGTGATGATGCTGGTGATTGTGATTGTGGGCGGCGGACGTTTTTCAACAGCAGGCGGCATGAAATTCTTTAGGGTTGGCGAGATGTTCCGCTTGTCCTATCTTGAGTTGCAAAGACTGGTTTTCCCCCATAGTGTAAGCGCATTGCGTCATGGCAATGTTGGTAGGGAACGCAATGTTATGCAGTCGGTCTGGACGAACTTTACAGTGATTGTGTTCTTCATCTGCTTGCTGGCCATCATCCTGTCAGCGACAGGGTTGCCAATCACAAATGCCTTTATGGCATCGGCCAGCGCATTGGGTAATTTTGGCCCGGTCTATGAGCTTTATAATATCGACAGTGCTGCCAGCCAGTACATGTATGCCAATATGAGCAGCCTTGCCCATAACACCCTGTGTCTGGGCATGATTTTGGGGCGGGTTGAGGTGTTGGCAGTCCTGACAGTCCTTAACCTCCAATATTGGCGTGCCTGACAAGTGTTTGACAGCAAAACCAATGGCTTCACAGGTTCATGGGGGAGGGATTCTGCTATACTCAGACGACGTGAAAACCTGGGTTTTGATGTTGGGGGAGTATATATGCAATTATACGAATAAAAACATGTTGTTTTGCTCTGGGTCAAATAACCGTGATCGACCCCTTATATGCTGAAATGAATTGAAAATGCTCCAGGAATGCCTATAATTAGTGGATAAGGAAATTTGTGGGTTTCCTTGTTCCATAAAAAGACCAGTTTTTCACGCTATGAGAGAGGCCTGCCACTTCATTTGCAGGCTGTGTAAAAAGCTGCAATGCGCCCTGCTGAACAGGGAAAAGTCCACGTCCATGCAAAATAAATAACTAAAAAGAAAATGGATAATATAATGGCATCTGACAGATCAGCGAACCTTCAGGACACCTTCCTCAACCAGGTCAGGAAACAGCATTCACAGGTCACTATTTTCCTGGTGAACGGCGTAAAGTTACAGGGAATTGTAACATGGTTTGACAGCTTTTGTGTCCTTTTGAAACGTGAGGAGCATTCACAGCTTGTCTATAAGCACGCTATCTCAACCATTATGCCCAGCCAGCCAGTCAACCTGATGGAAAAGGACGGCGAAGACGATTAGGGTTTGTCGGGGTTTGGCTGTATGTGCTATAGGTTTTTAATAAATAAGCTGGCCCTGACATAAAGGATATTGGTCATATACGATTCTGATGAAAAGGCCGTTCAGGGCCTGATACTTGTGCCGCAAGTCAAGAGCGGCAAGGCGCGCAGGGGCAAGGACGGCAAACTGCTTGTGCCTGACCAGGAGAGTTGGGCGATCAATATTGAGGCCAAGCGTCAAGAGTCGATTGGGCTGGCGCGAGCCATCGGGATTGAGATTGTCGATGCCCGCATCGTCACCCTGCCGCGCCTTAACCCCAGTGAGCTGTTTGGTTCTGGTAAGGTGATTGAGATTGCAGGACAGATTGCGGCGCAAGACATTGACCTGGTAATGGTCGACCACCAGCTTTCACCAATCCAGCAACGTAACCTTGAAAAGTCCTGGAAAGTGAAGGTGCTGGACAGGACGGGGCTTATCCTGGAAATTTTTGGCGACAGGGCGCAGACCCGTGAGGGGCGGCTTCAGGTTGAGCTGGCACATCTGAACTACCAAAAGTCCCGTTTGGTGCGGTCCTGGACCCATCTGGAACGGCAACGCGGCGGCGCAGGCTTTATGGGCGGCCCTGGCGAGACCCAGATCGAGTCTGACAGGCGGCAGATCCAGGACAGGATCATTGCCATTGAAAAACGCCTGGCCAAGGTGGTCAAGACGCGCGAGCTACACAGGCAGGGGCGAGGCAAGGTGCCTTATCCGGTTGTGGCCTTTGTTGGCTATACCAATGCGGGCAAGTCGACCCTGTTTAACAAGGTTTCTGGCGCGGATGTGTTTGCCCAGGATTTGCTGTTTGCCACCCTCGACCCGACCATGCGCGAGATAGAACTGCCTTCTGGGGCGAAGATTATCCTGTCTGATACGGTAGGGTTCATTTCAGAACTGCCGACCATGCTGGTAGCGGCCTTCCGAGCCACCCTTGAAGAGGTGCTGTCGGCTGACCTGATTATCCATGTCCGTGATATTGCCAGCCCCAATTCGGAGGAACAGTGTAAGGATGTGGAGAAGGTTCTGGCTGAACTGGGGGTCAAGGTTGGGGAGTTGCAACATGATATGCTGGAAGTCTGGAACAAGGCAGACCTGCTGAGTGCTGAAGAACGTCAACATTTGCAAATTTTGGAAGAGGGCAATGAGAATGCCCTGATGGTTTCCAGCCTGAGCGGGGAAGGTGTGGAGGAACTGTTGGCCAAGATAGATGAGGTCTTGAGCAGTGCCCATAGTGTGCTGAATGTCAGCATATCCCCCAGGGATGGCCGCCTGCTGAGTTGGCTTTATGAACATGGCCTGGTTCTGGGACGCACCGACCAGGATGACGGCACAATGCTGTTTGAGACCAGGCTGTCTGCCAAGGACAAAGCCCTGCTGGAACGCCAGCTCCACGGCACCCAGTCAGCCATTGTCGGGTGAAGGGTTGAGAATGTCATGGGTAAGCTGCCAGGCATCTCCTGCATCAAGCAAGATTCCAGAAAATGAAGCATAGATCTTCGGTAGTGGCCGAAACCTGTGATTCATTTACGACTTATTTGTTCTATACTCAGATTCCACCAAAACCCAGTGAGATGTTGACATAGTGTTCTTATTTGATTCAGAATAGGATCATGGATCATAGAGGCTACCTTACAGAAGAACAAGAAGAAACACTTGAAGCATTGTTGCGCAAACCGACGA
>JAJRRF010000084.1 GCA_024279735.1 Alphaproteobacteria bacterium | reverse complement strand
TTGATAAATAACGATAAAAATAAATCGTTATTTTTAAAACCACTAAAATATGATCATTTTTCCATTAAAAAACAGGATTTTTAGACTGTATTCCGCTTGAAACCGCGTATTTACGTGAAAAAAGAAGCTGGGGAGTTACGCCAAAACAACCGTTTTATCTCGTGGCAAGAAAGACAGGGCATGCCCTGCCCTGTCTCTACAATTATAGTGAAAAATATGAATTGAATCACCCTAAAGCTCTATTGGCAGGAAACTTAACAGTTTTATTTCCATAAGGTTTCGGGCTATAGTCATGGGAATGAAGGCTTTTTTCCTGAAAGTCATAATATGCGGAATACCTTGTGCTGACACCTCTCTATGATGACAATCCACACGATTATATCCGCTTTCCCTATGTGACCTATACCATCATTATCCTGAATGTCCTGGTTTATGCCTTCTTACAGGAAGGGCTGAAAGGGGTTTCCATCAATGAAGCCACAGTTGCCCTCGGCCTGATTCCTAGACAGCTTCTGGGCATGGTGCAGAGCGGTGATTTTACCGTATTTAATGTGTCAGTTGCTGTACCTGAAAATGTTACCCCCCTCAGCTATATGTTTTTGCATGGCAGCTGGATGCATTTGATTGGCAATATGTTGTTTCTCTGGGTGCTTGGCGATAATATTGAGGATGCCATTGGCCATTTTGGTTTTCTGGCCTTCTATATTTTGTGCGGTGCTTTGGCGGGGCTGTTCCAGGCCTGGATGATGCCAGGACTGGCTAACCCTGTCATCGGGGCAAGCGGCGCAGTGGCTGGGGTGGTGTCAGCTTATCTGCTTTTGCACCCAAATGTCTTTTTGTGGGCTTTGGCACTCCAGGCCATTCCGGTCAAGCTCAGAGCCTATTGGGTTTTGGGGTTCTGGGCTGCTTTCCAGGTTGTCAATATGCTGCGTGAAAATTTGGGTGAAGTTGCCTGGGCAACCCATGTTGGCGGGTTGATGGCGGGTGCTCTTCTGATTCTGCTCATGAAGCGGCGTAGTGTCAGGTTTTTTCAGTAAAGATTCTTGGAATTATGAAAATATTGGTTATTGTCAAACAGGTTATAGGCGAAAATACGCAGGTCAGCTTAAATGATGGCGCAATAGACCATTCTGCGACAGTCCTCCAGACCAGCAGCCTTGACCTTGTGGCAATAGAACAGGCTGTATTGCTAAAGGAACAGGGACTGGCTTCTCATTTGGTTGTCTGCACAATTGGGGGCAGGGAGGCTGATAAGTCCCTGCGGACAGCACTGGCTATGGGTATCGATGAGGCTGTCCATATTCTCGCAGACCTGGAAAAAATGGATGCCCTTGGCTATACAAGACTGCTGGCGGCCTATATTTCTGGCAATGGTTTTGGCCTGGTGATAACAGGACGGGAAGATTTTGATGGCGGCGGAGGAAAAAGTTGCCCCATGCTGGCCAGCCTTTTGGGATGGCCTGCGGCTGATTATGTGACAGGACTGGAGAAAACAGGGGACAAGCAGATGACAGTGTTCTGTGATGGAGATTACGGAAAACTTGAACTGGAAATGTCACTTCCGACTGTTCTGTCCGTGGATTCAGCCCTGAACCAGCCGCGTTTTGTGAAATTCCCTGCCTTGATGAAGGCACGCAAGCAGCAGGTAGGGCAATATACTTCCAATGATTTTTCTGTTGACCTGACACCCCAATATAAAAATATTTCATTATCAACGGTTAAGCAGCAACGCAAGCAGGTCATGCTGGGAAATATAGAAGAATTGGCAAAAATTCTTAGGGATAACAGGGATTTGTAATCCTTTTGGCTGTGACAGGCTGTTGTTAACTGTAGGCAGAAAACTTGATGCGAGTTGATTTTTCCACAAGGTTCATACATATGTAACCCAAGGCATCACACGATTTTAATAACGAAATATACGACACTATGAAAATGCTCTCTCCCAAAAGCTGGTTTAAAAAGCAGCCAAAAGTTGCGGTTCTGCGTCTGGCAGGTGCTATCGGTATATCATCTCCCCTAAATCCTGGGCTTTCGATGGCTCTGCTGGCTGATATTATTGAACGGGCTTTTGAACAGAAAGGTGTGAAGGCGGTCGCGCTCCAGATCAATTCACCGGGCGGTTCACCTGTGCAGTCTTCGCTGATTGCGGGGCGAATCCGGGCACTGTCAGAAGAGAAAAATATCCCGGTCTATGCCTTTTGTGAAGATGTTGCAGCTTCTGGCGGCTATTGGCTGGCCTGCGCCGCTGATGAAATTTATGTGGATGAAAGCTCAATCATTGGTTCAATTGGTGTGGTCAGTTCCAGCTTTGGCTTTGTCGAGGCCATCAGGAAATTGGGTGTTGAACGCCGCGTTTTTACCGCAGGCAAAAACAAGGTTTCGATGGATGCCTTTTTGCCATTGAAAGAAGAGAATGTGAACCGCCTGAAATCATTGCAACTTGAAATTCATGAAAGTTTTATCTCGATGGTGCTGAAACGTCGGGGTGAGAAGGTAGCAGATGCACCTGAAGACCTTTTTACGGGAGAATTCTGGACAGGGAAACGCTCTGTAGAGCTTGGACTGGTTGACGGTATTTCTGATGTGCGCAGCAAGATGAGGGAAATTTTTGGGGATGATGTCGAGCTTGAGCTGGTTGAACCCAAGAAAGGCTTTTTTGGACGCACGAAAAAACTTGGGGTTTCCTTGCAGGCAGGGAGTTTGCTGTCCCAAAATTCTGACAATGCAGCAATAAATTTGCCTTCTGGCATCGCGGAAGAAATGCTGACCGCAGTAGAGGTGAGAAGCCTTTGGTCTCGCTACGGGCTATGACGCGGTATGATATGTGTCTTTCGTGCGGCCTGGCTGTAAAAATGCCTTTTTTATGGTGTGTAATGTGGCAGCAAAGAAATGTTAACGGCGGAGTATAAAATAATATGCCTCCTTTATTGATTTTGGCAGCGATTGGTGTCGGTGTCTATATGGGCGTGAAATGGGCGAACAGCAAGAAGACTGTTTCCAGGAAAACCACACGCCCAAAGGCAGGAAAGGCTTCCAAAAGCAAGGCTCATGCCGCAGATGCGGCAAACCTAAAGCAAGACCCTGTGTCAGGTGTGTACCGCGTTGATGAGTAATGTCGAATCACAAAAGGGCTATTCCCATCCAGATGAAGGTAATCCCCAACTGGCAGGGTATAGTGGCTCGGTGTAAGTGTCCCGCCTTTTGTGATTTAGTATAATAGATGATTATATCTGTTTATGTCGTTGGATAGTCCACTTGCCTGAGATAGAGGCCGTGGGACGGAGCAAGCGGTGCGCAACGTGTACGGTCGCAAGATGACAGCACCTGCGCTATGGCAGAAACAGGCCATTCCCCGTCACCAACCATCTTCAGGCAGCCCATTATGGAACGTACCTGGTGATGCATAAAGGATCGCGCACTGATATGGCTTTCAATTATGCCGTCCTTCTCAAAAACCTTTATCTCGTCAATAGTCTTGATTGGGGAAAGTGCCTGGCAATGGGATGATCGAAAGGCTGTAAAGTCATGTTCCCCTATCAACTGTTGCGCTGCCTCATCCATTTTTCCCACATCAAGCGGCCTGTAGACTTGCCAGGCCCGGTTTTTTTCCAGAACCAGCGGCGCGCGGCGGGTTATGGTACGGTACAAATAATGGCGTTTGACCGCAGAAAAGCGAACATCGAAATCATCCGCAATCTTCTGGCAGTCAAGGGCAGCTATGGCATCTGACTTTAGCATATGGTTCAGGGCAGACATGATCTTGAAAGGATCCCAGTCCTTTTCCATATCAACATGGATGGCCTGGCCTATAGCATGGACACCCGTATCAGTCCGGCCTGCGCCAAAGACCTTGACCTCTTCGTTACTGAAGGCCCTAAAGGCTTTTACCAGTTGTCCCTGGACACTGGTATGTTCTTTCTGGATTTGCCAGCCAACATAGGGTGTGCCGTCATATTCAATAACCAATTTATAGCGGGGCATGGTCAGGTGATTCCTTGTTGCGCAATGACGCGCTGGACAGGTTTATAGGATCGGCGGTGGTGGGGGGTGATCCCCAATTTATCCAGGGCAGAAGAATGTTGTCTTGTGCCATATCCCTTATTGTTTTCCCAGCCATAACCGGGAAATTCTTCGGACAGTCCAATCATGATCCTGTCGCGGGTCACCTTGGCAAGGATAGAGGCGGCGGCAATGGAAAGGGAGCGGCTGTCCCCCCTGACCACAGTTTCCATAGTGCAGTTCAGCCTAGGCCGCTGCGAGCCGTCAATCAGGGCGCAGACTGCCTTTTGCTTCAGCCCTGCAAAGGCCAGCTCCATGGCACGGAATGTGGCCTGCAAGATATTGATCTCGTCAATCACATCGCGTTCAATAATGCCGATGCCATAGTCAGCCACTTCAACAATCTGTCCATAAAGGGTTTCTCGCTGGAGCGCGGTGAGCTTCTTCGAATCGTTCAGCCCCTCTATGCCGTGGTCTTCAGGCAGGATGACAGCTCCGGCGACAACAGGCCCAGCCCATGGCCCACGTCCGGCCTCATCAATCCCGACCACAAGACCATGACACCGCTTTGAAAAATGGCTTTCCAGGGAAAAGTCGGGCAACAGCAGGTCATTTTTCATGGGATATGCTCTCCAGTGAAAGGTTGTCTATCAGGCGGGTCTTGCCCAAAAATGCTGCAACAAACAGGCGCGTCGGGCTTTTGGGTAATGGTCCGCTTACTGGCTCAAGGGTGTCCTCATGGCATATTTTCAAATAGTCCACCCCAAAACCCTGTTGTGTCAAAACCTTCTTGGCCATTGCCAGAACGCTGCCTGTTTCAAGGGTCTTGCCCAGCTGGTTTGCGACAGAAAGCAGGGTCTGGTAAAGAGCCGGGGCTTTTTTGCGCTGCGCTGTGTCAAGATAAACATTTCTGGACGACATGGCTAGCCCATCCTGCTCCCGGAAAATGGGGACAGACCCAATCTTCACAGCAATATCCAGTTCCCTGACCAGCTTTTTGATAACCACAAGCTGTTGATAATCCTTTTCACCAAACAAGGCAATATCAGGCATGGCCTGGAGCAACAGTTTTGTGACCACCAAAGCAACGCCGTCAAAGTGACCTGGACGGGAGCTGCCGCACAACATATCCGAAATGCCTTCAATATGGATTGCGGTCGAAAAACCTGGAGGATACATCTCAGCTACAGAAGGGGTATAGAGTAAAATATTGCCAAAGCCTGACAGTTTTTCCATGTCCTGTTGAATGGGGCGCGGGTAACTGTCGAGGTCTTCCCCTTCACCAAACTGGGCGGGGTTGACAAATATCGAGACAATCACCTTGTCAGCCACAGTTCCTGCCTGCCTGACCAGGAAGAGGTGACCATCATGCAATGCGCCCATGGTCGGGACAAGGGCAACCCTATGCCCTTGTCTTTTCCAGTAACGAACCTTGTCCTGTAATTGCTGCCTGGTGGTCACTGCGGGGATGTTATCACTCATTTGGGTCATCCTGACAGTCTGCTATCGTAAATTTGCTGTTGGGAGATGTGCACCGTCTCGTTAAAATTGTTGCCAATTGATATGTCATGTCCTTTATTAGATTACAAGAAAGAAAGCCTGTGATAGAGATGATACATCTTGATTCTATTGACTATTTTGCTTGCGTAAATGCTATATTGTTCATCAGGTCATGATGGTTTGTTGTTGGCCAGGATATAGTGACACCCTTTGCAGCTGGATTTTTTATGATTTCATTTTCAAGACTTGCCGTTCCCTTCCTTTGCCTGGTTGCAATTGCCTATAGTGTCTCAGGGCTGGTCATTCCTGTATTGGCTCAGCAGAAAACCCAGGAGCTGGCCAAGGTGCCAGGTGTCTGGCGGGGAAATATCCACGTCAAGAAGCCTGACCTGATTGGGCTGGACAAGCTGACCTTCTACACATCAACAGGCTATCCTCCCTTTAATTATTATGATGAGGAGGGCAACCTGACAGGATTTAATGTCGACCTGGCAAAAGCTATTTGTGATGTGCTCGCAGTTGAGTGTGTCGTCAGGGTTGAGGACTGGGATAATCTTATTCCAGCACTGAATGCGGGCAAGGCTGACGGTATTATGGCCTCTATGCGGATCACAACGCCCAGTGTCAGCAAGTCAGACTTTACCGATACATATTACAGCACACCAGCCAGGTTTGTTGGGAGGGTCAAGACCAAGGCAATCAATATAGCCCCAGAACGGATCAAGGGCATTCGGATAGGTGTTGTCACAAAAACGGCTCATGAAGCTTATCTGCGTGATTTTTTCAATGACGCGACAATTATACCTTTTGGGTCCTCAAAGGGGGCTCGTGCTGCGCTGATGGCCGGAAATATTGACCTGTTGTTTGGTGATGGTGTGTCAATGGTGTTCTGGCTCAATGGTTCCCTGTCAAATGGCTGTTGTGAGTTTCGCGGTGGCAACTATCTGGAAAGCCGTTATTTTGGCAGTGGGGTCGGTATTGCGGTGAAGAAAAGAAATAGGCGTATGCGTCATATATTGAACTATGGGCTGAACCAGTTGCGCTCTGATGGCCGCTACGAAGAACTGTTCCGCCGCTATTTCCCCCTGAGTTTTTATTGATCTTGAACTGTTCGGATGGGGTGAACAGCTATGTGATGACCTTGTTTTTTTCCTTGGTGGGACATGATATTTATACATTTTCCAAACGGGTCGAGAACGTAGAAACGTCGAACGCCCCATGGTTCATCAGTGATTTCATACATGATTTTGAAGTTTTTTGACTTGGCCTTTTCGATAAAGCAACCTGATCTGTGGACTTTCAGTCAGTCTTTCAGGTTTCTTCAGTGTTCCAGTTGATATAAGATTTATTGTTTGCTGCCCATTTTTCGTCTATCTCAACCAAGATTGCGGAGACGAGCCTCATGAGAGA
>JAJRRF010000083.1 GCA_024279735.1 Alphaproteobacteria bacterium | reverse complement strand
GGCAGCCAAAAAATCTTGCATCAAGGGTGCTGCGCATCGCCTGCGGCGACCAAGGCCCCTGACCCAATATTTCCTGCCCGCCATCACAGGCCATAATCCATCAGCAAACTGAGTGTTGCGTTTCGGAATTGAAACGGGGCACTAAAACATTTCCCATGTCCATTCCTGCAACAGAAAATTTGCCAAAGCCCCATAAGAAAACCCCTGCAACAGCGAAACGCAACATTCAGCCCATTTTCAACCCGTAATAACCCTGGTCAACAGATATAACATATTATAGAATACCCCATGACCTACTCCATCAAAGAAATATTCTACACCCTCCAGGGTGAGGGCGCGCAGGCGGGCAGTCCGGCGGTGTTTTGCCGTTTTGCGGGCTGCAACCTGTGGTCAGGGCTGGAGCGCGACAGGGCAAAGGCGCAATGTTCCTTCTGTGATACCGATTTTGTCAAGACAGACGGCCTGAATGGTGGGCAATTCAGCACTGCGCAAGAGCTGGCGCAAAAGTGCCACAGCATTTGGGGCGGTGACACATCCGAAAATATGCTTATTGTGCTGACAGGCGGTGAGCCGATGTTACAGGTTGATGGGCCGCTGATTTCTGCTCTCAAAAAACAGGGTTTTCGGATTGCGATAGAAAGCAATGGCACCCTGGTTGTGCCGCGTGAGATTGACTGGATCTGTATCAGCCCGAAAGCGGATGTACCTTTGGTGCAGACCAGCGGCGATGAACTAAAACTGGTCTATCCGCAACAAGAAAACAGCCCAAAACAGTTTGAAAAGCTTGATTTTTCCCATTTTTTCCTGCAACCACTGGATATACAGCAGGATCAACAGCTGGATAACGACAGGCAAGGCGACCATACCACGGCCGCCATTGACTATTGCCTGAAACATCCCAAATGGAAACTCAGCCTGCAAACCCACAAGGTGACGGGCATTCCGTAAGGCAGACAAACAGAACACTATGCAAATCTATAAAGAATTTTTCTTCGAGGCCGCCCATTTTTTGCCCTCCGCCCCCAAGGGTCATCCCAATGCGCGGATTCACGGCCACAGCTTTCGGGTGCGTGTCACCATTGAGGGCGAGCCTGACCCGCAGACTGGCCTGGTTGTCCATTTTGAGACTGTGCTGGAAGCCTGTGACAAGGTGCGCGGTGAGCTGGATCATCATTTTCTTAATGACGATATAGACGACCTGCCCTTCCCTACCCTGGAACATCTCTGTATCTGGATCTGGAAACGGCTCAAGCCGCAGTTTTCGGGGCTGGCGGAAGTGTCGGTCTCCCGGGACAGCTGTATGGAAGGCTGCATTTACCGGGGATAAACTATTTTGGTGGCAGTCCGCCCTGAACAATGCTATCACCCCAGCAGTTCAAACCAGAAACAAAGCAGGAATATCATGACAAACAAGACAGACCACACACCCCAGCTCGGCAGGGATGCCAAACAGCCGCAGTCCCCGCAGGACGCGCAACTTGAGCGGGTCGAGAACCCCCATCCTGACAGCCCCTATATGGCGCGGTTTACCTGCCCTGAATTTACCTCCATCTGCCCTGTGACAGGCCAGCCCGACTTTGCCCATCTGGTGATTGACTATTGCCCTGAAAAATGGCTGGTGGAATCCAAGTCGCTCAAGCTTTACCTAAATTCCTACCGCAACCACGGCGCGTTCCATGAGGACTGCACTGTCCAGGTTGGCCGCGATATTGTGGAGCTTTTGTCCCCGTCCTGGCTGCGTATTGGCGGCTATTGGTATCCGCGCGGCGGCATCCCGATAGATGTGTTCTGGCAACATAATGAGCCACCCAAAGGGGTCTGGATACCTGACCAGGATGTGCCAAATTACCGTGGTCGGGGCTAAACAGAGCTTCCTCATAAACTATAAGTTATTGTTTTAATTATCAAATATTTCATTCTTAATCCACAATCCATAACCCCAAAAGTTAAAATGAGGCAGAATGAATACCCCAACACCATAACAAAATCCTGGGATTATAGATCCTGAACCAAGTTCAGGATGACAAAGATATATATATATTAATGAGTTAACTGTATTCTTAAGCGCGACTGCGGTTATTTGACTTACATTATTAAATAATGTATTTTAATTACATCTTACTTATAACCATATGAACTGGACAATTCTATGCACCGTAAATTACCAAAAGAAGTAAAGCCCTACGCCAAGTCTCCTGTCTATACTAAAAAGACTGTTCCAGAAAAACTGTTGAACCATCACGACCTGAAAGCTGGAACATGGGGATGTCTTAACGTTGAGGAAGGCAAAGTAGATTATTTCACAAACGGACAAGATGTCCCTGTTTCCACCCTGGCTGCGGGAGAAAAAATTGTCATCCAGCCAGAAGAAAAGCACTATATAACCCCTTCCGAAGATGCTCGGTTCTTTATCGAGTTCTATAAATAGACTTGCCGAAACCCTTAAGGTTCGCAATATCAATCTTTGCTGATCCCCTGGTCAATAATGTCAGTTCTTGCGCTTTCAATAAAAGCCGCAATATCATTTCCTCTACCAAAACAAAAAAGCCCCACACAACGACAAGACCAGGGTTTTATGTTATATGGGACTAAACTCGTAGAGGCTATGGCAGAGCCAATCAGGCAATGTTGCCAATTTCGGACTCAAGCCATTTAATCAAGTTGGCTTTCGGCAATGCCCCCATCTGGCGGGATACCATTTCACCATCCTTAAACAGGATCAGTGTCGGTATGGACTGGATTGTAAACTTGGCTGGAGTGCCCGGGTTCTCATCAACATTCATTTTCGTAATCTTGACCTTGCCAGCCAGTTCAGTCGAGAGTTCGTCCAACACTGGGGCAATCATTTTACATGGGCCGCACCATTCCGCCCAAAAATCAACCAGCACAGGAATATCAGATTTCAGTACATCGGCCTCAAAGCTGCTATCACTCACAATTTCTGTCATTTATAAAACCTTTTTAGACTATTTTCACCCATTATACAAATTCACAAAAGGAGAGCCCCTTATAAATGCTGGAACTCCCCTGCTTGTCAGGCCACTTAAGGACACCCGCAAAATTAACCGAATCGTTTAGCTTGATCTTTTGCCCGTCAGTGTCGTTTTAAAAATGCTTATATAGCCTACTATATGCGCATTTTCAGCCTAACCGACAAACAAAATTCCTACGCTATCCTGATCCTTTATTTATGCGGGTATCCTAAGTACTATTAAAACAGGGGCATCATTTTGAAAGCAAGATCCCTTTTGTGAACCGATATTTCCGAAACCGATCATACCGTCCAGTATATAAGCAATATTGAATATGGTGGGACTTTAACCAACGCTAAAGGGTTGCGTCAAGGCCAGATTGCAGGTTTGTGACAAGTTGCGCCTCCAGGGCCTGCATCCTGAAATCATCCAGCATCATCAACTGCCCTGTTGCTGTCCAGAGCAAGCCGCATTTGATATCCATACTGGGGAAAATATTCTGGACACCCAACCGATATGCAGCAAGCTGGACAAGATAGTCATTCCCGACCTCGGCATCGCTTGGGGGAATATCACGGTTAGACTTATAGTCAATCACGGTCACACTGTCAGCCCCCACAACCAGCCTGTCAATCTGCCCTGAAATACGGGTCGCCCGTTTGGTTTTTGACTTGGCAAGGATTTCCACCTGGAAGCTGACTTCAGCCCTTGTATTGTTGCCAAACAGGAAAGCCAGGTCTTCCCGCCCCAAATGGCAAGCACCTCCTCCATAATCTCAAGCAATACAGGTTCAGGCAGTTTGTGGGCATAGCCCATTACCAGCTGCCCAGCAGCCATATCCCATTGCGCGGGAGACAATGTGGGCAAATGCTCCAGCAGGGCATGGGTCAGCGTACCGCGTAACAGTTGGTCATAAGGCGGAATTTTCTCAGATTCATCAGCAATAGCTGCGGCCTGCCTGTCGGCCTTTTTCAGGGACAGTTCATCATGCACCAAGATTTGGTCTTCCTCTTCCTCAATGGCATCATTCAACCTGTCAATCCTATTAATACCCTTGATTGCGCCGCCGCCAATCCGTGATGGACTGAAACGGCGCGGCGGCATTATATCTGCTGGGGCATGACCCTGCGCCCATAATGGCAGGGGACTGGTTCTGTCCTGCGCCTGGTTTTCAGCCTCAGACGATTTAATTTCCATAATTTGCGGTTGGTCCAGACGCAATACCGTTTCCCCTGGCTTCCCTCCTGGGAAAGCAACCTCTTCCATAAAGGGACGCAGGGCACTGTCCATAACCTGATACCAGCAACCATCCTTTGCTGTATTGCGGGTGCTGGTTTCCCAACCGCAAATATACAATCGGTCACGCGCACGGGTCATGGCTACATAAAGCAGACGGTTATATTCTTCCTGTTCGCTGTCACTGTTATTGGCCTTGAGATGCTGGATAGCCTCGACCCCATTCGTTCCACTGACCGTCCAGACCAGCTGATCCGGGAAACCATCGGGCACATTTTTGGCAGGCATCGTCAACACAGGCCTGTGCTTGCCCTTTTGCGCTACTGTATCTGGCAAAAACACCACATTAGCTTCCAGCCCTTTTGCGCCATGCACCGTCATGATACGAACCTCATCACGCCCCTGGTCCATATCACGCTTGATATCAGAACTGTTTTCCCTCAAAGATTCAAGAAACCCTTGCAAGGAGGGCGGATGGTCGCTGTCAAACCTTAGGGACAGGTTGAGAAATTCATCAATTGCATCTCCTGCCTCTGCGCCCAGCCTGCTGACGAGCTTATCCCGCGCGCCGTCCACTTCAAGAACAGTAGAATACAACTCAAAGGGCGGTATTTGGTCAGCCCGCTTTAGCCAACTGCGTAACACTGTCACAATCTTGGCCAAGCCTGCATTTTCTGTCGCCTTGCCTTGCAACACAGACCACAGGGACTTTTTACGGCCATAGGCAATATCATAAAGAGCCATGTCATCCAGGCCAAACAACGGGCTTTTCAGGATGGTTGCTAAGGCAAGGTCATTCTCGGGAAGCAACAAAAAATCACCCAAAGTGACCAAATCCTCAACCGCGATCTGCTCCATCAGCTTCATGCGGTCTGCCCCGGCAACGGGAATGTTATATTTTTTCAGTGCCCGTATCATGGGGGTGGCGAAGGGCTGCCTGCGCCGCAACAGCACCAGTATATCACCAGGACGTACTGGGCGACCCAAGGATTCCAATACTTCCCCGCTTTCAAGCCAAAAAGCAATGGTGGCAGCAATCTTGTCCGCCAATACATTTATTGGCTCTTCAGGGATTTGGGTATCACGCTCCGGAGACCACACAGGAACGGTTTCGAGTTCCTCTGGCTTTTCCAGCGGCCATATCTCTATCCGCCCAGCCTGTCCCTCGCGCGCCGCCTTATGCTCAATCTTTTGTCCTGAAAAACTCAGCCCCCTTATTTTTTCACCGTCCGCAAACGACTCATCAACACTTTCCAACACTGTGGAGGTCGAGCGAAAATTTAGGGTCAGGGGAATATTCTGCCACTGTTGCCCTGCCTGTTTCACTTGCTGTTCCAACCTGGCCCCTGTCTTGGCAAATTCAGCAGGCACTGCGCCCTGAAAACTATAGATAGACTGCTTTTCATCCCCCACCGCAAAAATGGTTCGGGGATTGTCAGAACGGTCTTCATGCGCCCCCTGGCCTGTGAAGAACTCACCTACCAGCCCCAATATCACCTCCCATTGCTGCGGACTGGTATCCTGCGCCTCATCCACCAGGATATGGTCCAGGCCGCCGTCCAGCTTGAACAGCACCCAGGCAGAATCTGTGGTGTCGGACAACAGCCTGGCGGATTTGTCAATCAGGTCATCAAAGTCAAGGCTGGCACGGTTGGACTTGTTGATTTCATATTCATTCAGAATGGCATCTGCCAACCGCAACATACTTTCTGTTGCCTCACGGACAAGACAAGCCTGCCTCTGCTTTTCCAGACTGTAAAACTGTTCCTGTGCGGCTACAAACTGCTCCTCCAGGGCTGGATTGGCCTCCCTCACCTTTTTGGTCATCAAGCTCTTGAGTGGTTTGCCGTCTTTTGTCAGCATAGAGCCTGCCAGGGCATCGACCTTAATGTCCTGTGTCTTGGCCAGACGCGCATCAGATAATAGGATTGCCCGTTTTTGGTCAGTGACCGAGCCGCTACTGTTCAAGGCTTCGTAAAGGGCAGACAGCTGCTTGTCAGAAAGCAGGCCTGCCTGTTGCTGACCAATACTGTGCAGGTCAAGGCCAGGTTCCAGCCCCAAATCCCGTTCCAGCTGGCTGATATGACTCCCAATCGGGTCAGCCTCATCGCCATATTGTCTGTGTATCTTGTGAAAGATGTTTCTATGACCCAATGCAATGGATATGATCTCGCTGAAACGGTCTTCAGCGGCATGGATAATCATATTACGCAAGGCACGCCCCAAGCGACTGTCCGGCTCTTGAGCGGCACGTTTCAACACCCGTTCTTCGGCCTCCTTGCGGATTTCTGTCGCCTGTTGTTCATCAAGCAGGGAAGAATTTGGCACAATGTTGGCTTCCAGCGGAAAACGGCGCAACAGACGGTCACAAAAGGAATGGATGGTCTGGATTTTCAGGCTGCCAGGAGTTTCAAGGGTACGGGCAAACAAGGTGCGCACCCTGTTCAACTCTTCCTGCTCCGGCTTGCGTCCCACCAGTTCCCTAAAAGACTTCACCAGTTCCTTGTGCGGCATCACCGCCCACAAAGCTAGCACCTTAAACAAGCGGTTTGACATCTCCGCAGCCGCAGCATTGGTATAGGTCAGGCATAGCAATTTTTCGGGCGGCATTCCGGTCAGCAAGATCCGTAACACACGGTTGACCAACACATGGGTCTTGCCTGTTCCCGCATTGGCACTCACCCAGACACTGGTATTGGGGTCAGCGGCCTCTGCCTGTAGCCCTGTTGTTTCACCAACAGAGAGTTTCAGCTTCTGTTCCAGCACCTCGCGCCTTTTGCGCGCCTCACCAAATCCAAACACCATTTTATTCCCCTTCCCCGCTGTCATCTATCGCCCATTCCTTGACACGGGCAAGATGGGCAAACTGGTCAAAACTATAGCGGCCAGCCTTGAAACTGGAACGGCGCAGACAGGGATAACCGACCGCCTCATCATTATAACGTTCCACCAATGCGGCCAACTGCTCTGTTGCCTGGTTTGCCAATGGGGCAACCCCGCCATCTTTTAGGCCATCAATTTGGATCAACTTCCCTCTGTCGCGAGACCCCTGCGCCTCTATATAGCACAGGTTACGTACTTTTCTGGGCTGTCCTAGACGTTCAAACTGGCCAGCCATCGCAATGGCAGCCTCCAGCGGCAATTGCGGGTAGAGGAAATCAGTCACCCCTTTTTTCGGCGGGGCAGTGCCTGTCTTATAGTCATAGATTGTCAGGCTGCCATCCTCGTGGACATCAATCCGGTCAGCCCGCGCAGTCAGCGTAAATGTGCCTGCTGCCGTTTCCAGTGCCAGGCCGCCGCTGACCTCGGTTTCCTGCTTGATAACCCCCTTACGCAGGACAGGCTCATATTCCTCAAACCATTGGGCAAAACGCCTAAAACGCGGAATCCAGAATGCAACCACCCTGGGGTGCATATTAAAGAACTCAAGCTGGGCATCCACCAGCCGCGCCAGTTCTGCTGCGATATGTTTTGGCAGCTTACCCCGGTATTTTTGGGTAAACTGATGCAAGGCCTCGTGAAGGACAATCCCCCGTACAGAACCATCAGGATCGCGTCCCAATGGTGGCAAAGCTGAGAGGTTCAGGATATTGCTGGCAAACAGGCCGTAAGGGTTGACCAGCCATTGTTCTATCTGGCTGACTGAAAGCTGTTTTGGCCTGGCCTTAAGCGGCGGTTTTGGCTCTGGACGTTTAAAGCGCGGAGCAGGTGTGACCCTGTCCCGTTCTGCTGCCCAATGCAGCCAATGTTCATCTTCTGCTGGCTCCAGGGCATCTCGCAAACCTGCGCCCTCAACCAAGGCCAAAAGACGCTGCACCCAGCGTGAAGCCACTGACGGAATCCCGTCAATCTTGGCGGCGCGTAGCAGATAGACCTGCTCGGAGCCAAGTGCCTGCACCACATCATGGGCAGAACGGCCAATCTTGCGCTCTGGCAAGGAAAGCCCCACCTTTTGGCGCATTGGCCTGTTGAGCCAGGCATCCGGTTCGGCGGCCTGCGGCCACGTCCCCTCGTTCAGGCCGCCCAAAATAACAACATCTGCCCTCAGGATACGGGCTTCCATAGGCCCCCAGATAAAAATACGGCTATGGGTGGCAGGATGGCGCACCGCCTCGTTGGCCAGCAAGGAACGGTAGAGACCGCCATATTCCCCAGGGGCAATCGGGGTCTGCACCTGTTCTTTTTCAAGGGCTGTAAAGAAGCGGTGCAGCACTTCACCCGCATCACTTTTCCAAAGCTTATCACTGTTTTCAACTTCATCACGCGCCAGCATATTGGCAACACTTTTATGGGCAACTGCTATTTCTCCCAGGCTGTGTGGGCTGCCTGTCGAAAACAGGGTTGTCAAAGGCGCAAAAACATCTTCCAGCCTGTCCAGCAAGGTTTGCCCCAAGGCAACCTGTTCATCACTCAGGCGGCGCAACACAGGATGACGCTCCCTATTGACTGGCTCGGAACTGCCTGAAACCCTCACTGATCGTCTGGCAACGGACTGGTTAAAATTATGGGCAATCGCCTGAATGCCGTGGTTGCCAAACAGCTGGCGCAAGCCAAGAAGTTCCAGGACACGGGCAGCCTCACGGATATCACCTACAGGCATCGAAAAGCGGGTCAGCGGATGCTTGAGCAGTGACAGCAAAACCGCGGGGTCGAATTCCTTTTCTGCCACATCCACAATCAGGTCAAGAAATGTGCCTTGCAGGCTATGGGCAAGCGGCAACCCGCCACTGTCATCCACCACCAGATCCCATTTGTCCAGGATTGTAATGACACGGCGCGCCAGGGTACGGTCAGGGGTCACCAGAGCCGCTGTCTGTTCGCTATCCTCTGCTGTCCTGCGCAGGATCAGGGCAACAACCTCAGCTTCCAGCTGGGCAGTATCTGCTACAATGTAACTGATTGGCTTCAGTGCCTGTTCCAAATGTTTACGGTTCAAGCTTTTGGCAAAATCACGCCATTTATAGGTGGTTTGTGCTGGCCGCATGGTTTCTGAAATCAGGCCAAGACGCACAGCCTCCACCTTGTCAGGTTCACAGCCCTTAAGCACCTGTACCTTGGTACGGGAGGCCTTGACCTCATCCAGAAACCGTTTCAGGCCATATTGCGGATGCTCTGGATGCCCTCCCATAACAGTGTGGCCATCCAGGTCACGCTGGGTCGCCATAGTATCCCAACTGTCCCCATCAAGATATTGGTCAAGGCCAGGCAACACCACAGCCCCCTGTTTCAGCCGTGCCACCACCTGCATAAGTTCAGATGCCGCCCGCACCCCGCCAATTTCCCCAGCAATGATGACAGGCCCTTTTGGTGGGTGAAAGGCATAGGCCTGCGCTTCTGCCCGCATCAGCATGTCCCGCAGTTCCACCTTGCTGACAAGTCCCTGCTGTTTCAGGTAATCTGGCCAGGATACTGTGATAATCTTGAGAAATTCCAGGGTATGTTTCCAGTGTTCCGAATAGTCGTCAGGTACAAGGTCAGCCAGCCGTGACAGGTCTGCGCCTTCGGTTTCAGCCTCATCAAGAATTTCAGTCAATTCACCTGCCAGGGCAACGGCCTGCGCCGGAGAGTTGGACTTGCCAAGCTTTTCCAGTTCACTTTGCGCCATCCGGTGCATTTGCAGTTCCCATTTACGAACAAATTGCATCAGAACCAAACGGCGCTCAAGATCGGAGGCTGTTTCTGGCAGACAGCCTTGCCCCGTCAGCTTCATAAAGTCACCGCCTGATGCCCCTGTTGCGATCAATGCAAGATAAGCATCACTCTCACCAATGGCTCGGATTTTAGGCATGATTACCCCATTGCCGCCGCCAGCCTGATAGAACGCTTCCTTCACCCCCCGCACTGCCCGGCGTGAGGGCAAAAGGATGGTATAGTCTGCCAGTTCCAGCATGGAAGGTTTTTTGCCGCCCCTATGGGGCAAATCACCGGACAGCACTGCACGCACCAGCCCTTCCAGAAAAGAGGCCGTCTGAGGAATGGTGAAGATATTGGGATTTTGCCCTGACATGCCCAACATGATACTGCTCCGCTTTTTTGCGATAAAAAATACCGTCCCAGAATAGATATCTATCACTTGCACAGATGAACTGCTTTAGCAAAAAGAGAAATGTTCCAATGTATAAAAATAACGGACAACTATTTGGTGGTTAGGATACACGCAGAAATAAAGGATCAAGAGAGCGCAGTAATTTTGTTTGTCAGTTAGGCCAAAAATGAGCGTATAGCGAGCTATACAAGCATTTTTGAAACGACACGGACAGGCAAAAGGACAAGCTAAATGATTCTGTTGTTTTTGGGGGTGTCCTTACTGCAAAACGGTGCAGTCCAGTCAAAAAAATACCCATGTCACCGAACTGCCCGAATTTCGGGTTTTCGAATAACATGGGCACAATTCACAAAAGCATGACCCCCGCTGCCTCTATAATCCAGTAAAATGAAGAATTGAAAAATTCTTAACACAGCCCGTTCGGTACAACAATACCTCAAATGGAGTAGATCAGCAAAAAAACTAAAATGTTACTGTCCCTAGAACCTTACTCCTCATCCAGTCCAAACAGGGTGTGCAATGTGCGGACAGCCAGTTCACTATAGGCAGGGTCGATCAGGACGCTGATCTTTATTTCAGATGTAGTGATGGCCTGGATATTGATGCCCTTTTGCGCCATTGCTGCAAACATTTGAGCCGCAACTCCGGCATGGGAGCGCATCCCAACACCGATTGCCGAAATTTTCACCACATCTTTTGATCCGCGTAGGGACTTGTAGCCCAAAACCTCCTTGGAAGTCTCCAGAACATTCATCGCCTTGTCATATTCTGAAGCTGGCACAGTAAAGGCAATATCGGTATATTTTCCATCCTCAGACAGGTTCTGGACAATCATGTCAACATTGACTCCAGCATCTGCCAATGAACCAAACACCTTGCCCGCAACGCCTGGCTTATCTGCCACATTTGTCAACATGATTTTTGCCTCATCGCGGTTACAGGTAATGCCGTTCACAACATGCTTTTCCATAATTTCATCCTCGTTACATACCAATGTACCAACTTCGCTCTGCCTGCCTGTCCCTGCTGCCGGAGAGGCTTTTGGATCATCAAAACTGGAGCGCACCAATAAGCGTACATTATGTTTCATACCCATCTCGACAGAGCGGGTCTGCAATACCTTTGCCCCTTGTGAGGCCATTTCCAGCATTTCCTCATAAGAAATCTTGTCCAGCCTGGTTGCCTTCTTGACGATGCGCGGGTCAGTGGTGTAAACCCCGTCCACATCGGTATAAATATCGCAGCGGTCAGCCCCTATAGCAGCAGCCAAGGCAACGGCACTTGTATCTGACCCGCCCCGACCCAGGGTAGAAATACGTCCCTGCCCCGTCACGCCCTGAAAACCTGCAATGACGGCAACCTGGCCACTTTCCATCGCCGAGCGCAAATTGTCACCGTTAATATTGCTGATACGCGCTGACCCATGAGCCTCACTGGTTTGTATCGGGATTTGCCAGCCTTGCCAGCTACGTGCCTTGACACCTACCGCCTGGAGGGCAAGAGCCAGCAAGCCAGATGTGACCTGCTCCCCTGATGAGACAATGGTATCATATTCGCGTTCGTCATAGTCTGGACTGGCCTCATTGACCCATTCCACCAGCCTGTTGGTTTGGCCTGACATGGCAGAGACAACAACAGCACAATGGTTGCCCGCATCTGCTTCCCGCTTCACATGAGCCGCAACATTTTTGATACATTTAATGTCGGCAACGGATGTCCCGCCAAATTTCATTACCAGTAATGCCATAACCGCCTGTCACTTTCCCATATGTCTTAGGTGATGTTTTTTCTGCCACAGACATAGCCCAGAAAAAAGAAATCTGTTGCTCCATACCCCATAGCCAATAAAAAAACAACTTTTGCCTTTTTACTAGGCTAATAATCATTTATGAAAATGATATTCTACCCTGTAAGTCTACCTGTCAGCAGAAAAGGTAACAAACAGCCAACGGAAAAGCGCATTTCCCAATGTTTTTCTATCATTTATAGCCCCTGTACCTGATCCCTTTATTGAGTACCCTTTTCATGGATTCTTCCAAAACCTTACCAGCAGATAATATATCACCGCATGGTGTAACAGACGCAGAATCCCGAAGCGGGTTGGCAAACCATAACCAGAGTGCCCCCCCCCCTGGAAATGAACAGAAACCCAGCACTGACGACCTGGCTTCCTCCTACGCCATTGGATACCGCGAAGCCCTTGCCCTCAGGTTTTCGGGCAGGCAGGCCAAATTTTTTGCCCAGGCCTTTGCTGGAGAACATGACATTGCCACAGCAAACAGCATTGGCAAAGGGGAAGCCATCAGCTATGCCACTGATTTTGCAGGCCCCTACGCCCTTGCTGTGATGGCCTTTTTGAAGGAAAATTCTGAGATTGTTTCAGCGGCAAAACTGATACCCGAAGCCCAGGAATATGCCTATTCCCATCTGGCATCCTATGAGACTGGTTTTCGGGATATCCAACATGCTGTCCTGAATGATGAGGCAGACAAGGAACAACGAAGGCAAGAACAGGAAGCCCTTGTCGAGAAACAAAGGCTGGAAGAGGTGTTTGCCCTGGAAAAACGCATAAAGCAGGAACGCAAGGACGCAAAGGACGAGGGATACCGCGAGGGCTATGCTGAGGGTAACAATAACGGGAAACAGGAAGGCCATAAAAAGGGACATCAGGAAGGATTTGCCAAGGGACACAAGGAAGGCAGCAGCGATGGTTACAACATGGCCATATCAAAAGACTATGACGAAGGGCTACAACTGGGGAAAAGGGATGCCTATAAAAAATCAGCACTGCTTGTTGCCCCATTTTTGCTGGCTGCGGCGATCTACTCTTACTTTCTGGCATGAACGCCCAGATATTGTTTTTACTATGCCCCTTGATAACATTTTAGACTTTTACTGGGAAAACTGCCATATTGGCACTATAGACTATTGATAACCCAACAATTTGCACCTGCACAATAGCCAGATGGATTTTATAATCTCATGACACAGACGCCCGCAAACCAACACAATCTGGCACAGCAAGATTTGGCACAGCCCCAACGTGACCAACAGCATCAGCCCGTCCCTTCTGTGCAACAGACTGCCCCCCTACAACACCATACCCCGCAGCCACATGCTGAACATGCCATACATGACCATCAGCAGCCAGTTGCCCCACGCAGCCATGACCAGCTTTATGAAGTTGGTTACCAGCTCGCCCTGGGCAAACTGGGCTATAAAGGGATGCAGTCCAAAATATTTGCAGATGCCTTTGTCGGGGAATACCAGCGCGCCCTAGAAAATGGCCTGAACGAAGTGCTTGCGGTACGTTTTGGCGCGGAGTTTGCCGGCCCGTTTGCCATGGCCTTCATGCACTATTTGTCTGTCAACCAGACCCGTGAAGAGGAGCAGGACATTTATGGCGGTGCCCGCGCCTTTGCCGAAATGTCGTTTGATGCCTATGAAGAGGCATTTGCCAAAGACTTTGCCCCGATCCATGAAGAAAAAATGGAAGCGCATAACCTGCAACAGGCCATCAGCAAGGCTTTGAAACAAGACGTTTCCTCAAAAAATCTCGATGCTGCCCTGAAGGCGCAATATGCCGAAGTCTATAAGAGAGGGCTTGAGGTTGGAAAACAGCAAGGTCTTGATACAGGACATGCAGAAGGCCTGGAGGCAGGCAAGATTGAGGGGCGGCAACTGGGTCATGAAGAGGGCTTCAGGGAAGGCAAGGCAGCCGGAATCATCGAAGGCAGGAAACTGGGGCATCAGGACGGCTATAACCAGGGTTATGAGGAAAGCAAGGACAAGTCCATGCACACCTTCACTGGTTCCTCCTCACAAGTCTTTGGGGATATGGATGCCCCGCTTGAATTGGACACTCCAGAGAAAAAGCCTGGCGTGTTTTCCAAGCTTATCAAGGGAAATAGCTGACCCCTGACTGCATTTAATGTTGCTGGGTATAATATTGGTTAGGAGCAAAGAAGCAAACATGACATTCGACACCCTGAAATATGCTGAAACCCTGCGTGAGGCTGGTGTAGACGAAAAGCAGGCTGCTGCTCAAGCCCATGCCCTACAGGATATTGTGACTGAAAAGGTTGCAACAAGAAACCAGCTTGAGAAGGTTGAGACTAGCCTCAAAACAGACATAGAAAAAGTAGAGATCAGCCTCAAGGCAGATATCGAAAAAGCAGAGACCAGCCTCAAAGCTGATATCGAAAAAGTAGAAACCAGCCTCAAGGCTGATATCGAAAAAGTAGAGACCAGCCTCAAGGCTGATATCGAAAAAGTAGAGACCAGCCTCAAGGCAGATATTGAGAAGGCAGAGGACGGCCTGACAACCAAGATAGAGAAAGTCGAAAGTAGCCTTAAGCAAGATATTAATGGGGTCAAAACTGACCTTGCTGTTGTCAAGGCAGAGCTTGACATGATTAAATGGATGATGGGTGGTACTGTGTTTGGTGTACTCTTACTAGTCGTCAAGACCTTCCTTGCCTAGTTTGTTTATGCTGAATCTGACCTCATACACCCAACCCACCTCCCTCTCCTCCAGACCTGAGTATATTTCAATATTGTTGTTCATTTTTGAGGTGCAAATGCCTTCCCTCTAATTATCCCATCACCCCACTATACCAAAATCGGCGGGGTCGATGGCCTCGACGGCTTCGAGTTCAGTGCCCCCGGTCATGATGATGTGGTTATCGGTTTCGCGCCAATGGATATGCAGCGGGCCGCCAGGCAAGACAACAGTGGTCTTGCGTCCTGTCAATTCCTTGCGCGCGGCGCAAACGCCAGCAGCGCAAGCAGCTGTGCCGCAGGCCTTGGTCAGGCCTGCGCCGCGTTCCCAGACCCGCAGGTGAATAGTGTCGCCTTCCACCCGGGCCAGTGAAATATTGGCATGTTCGGGAAACATGAAATGGGTTTCGAGGAATGACCCAGCTATTGACAGGTCATGGTCATCCAGATTGTCGACCCAAAAAATGCAGTGCGGGTTGCCAACATTCACTACGCTGGGTGTATGCAGGACAGGGTTATCTATCGGCCCAAGCTGAAGCTCAATGCCGGAAGTATCGGCAAACTCTTCTGACAGCGGGATGTCCTGCCAGTCAAATTTGGGCACACCCATATCAACAGCAACATTCCCGTCATCCCCAGCCACGCTTTGCAAAATCCCGGCATTGGTCTCGATGGTGACCAGCTTTTTTTCCTTTTCCTGGCTCATCAACCAGCCCACACAGCGCGAGGCATTGCCGCAGGCATCAACCTGGCTGCCATTGGCATTAAAGATGCGCATAAACACATCAGCCTTGGCTGAATTTTCCAGCACAATAACCTGGTCACAGCCAACGCCCTGTTCACGGTTCGCGACATTGGCCAGCCCCTCTGGTGTAAAGGTCAGGGGACGCTGGCGGGCATCAAAAATCACAAAGTCATTGCCAAGGCCGTTCATCTTG
Source organism: Alphaproteobacteria bacterium (assembly GCA_024279735.1). Lineage (GTDB taxonomy): Bacteria > Pseudomonadota > Alphaproteobacteria > Rhizobiales > JAJRRF01 > JAJRRF01. The sequence goes on along the minus strand of JAJRRF010000083.1, from coordinate 2,687 downwards.
ATAAAGGGAAGGGGCTGTCGTGTCATCTAGAGTAGTCCTTTTGCCTGTGCCAGTTCTTTCAGGTCAGCCTCTGGCCGTGCACCGATATGGGAAATGATTTCGGAGGCGGCCAGTGCGCCGAGCTGGCCGCATTTTTCAAGGGCAAACCCCTGGGAATGGCCAAACAAAAAGCCAGCAGCATAGAGGTCACCTGCGCCCGTGGTGTCCTCAACCTTGTCAACGGGATAGGCCGCAACCTCAATGATGCTGTCTTTGGAAATGATACGTGCACCGCTTGCGCCGCGTGTCAGGGCTGCCAGTTCGCATTCCTTGGCCACTTCCGCGCTGGCCTTGTCAAAGTCTTCAGTTTCATAAAGCGCGCAAATTTCTGCTTCATTGGCAAACAAAATATCGACACCGCCTACAATCAGGGCGCGGAATTCGGCGCGGTGGCGGTCAACACAAAAACCATCAGACAGGCTGAGGGCAACCTTGCGCCCCGCAGAGGCTGCAATGTGGGCAGCCTTGTGAAAGGCAGCCTTGGCCTCTTGCGGGTCAAATAAATAGCCTTCCAGATAGGTGATCTTGGCACTGGCTATCAGCTCTTTATCAAGCTGCGCTTCACCAAGCTGGACAGAAGCCCCAAGATAGGTATTCATGGTGCGTTCTGCGTCAGGAGTGACCAGCACAAAGCAACGGGCAGTCGGTAGACCATCTGTAGCGGGGGATGTCTGGAAATCGACCCCAGCAGCCCTGATGTCATGGGCAAAAATGTCGCCAAGCTTGTCGTTGGCAACCCGCCCGATAAAGGCCGCCTTGCCGCCAAACGAGGCAATCCCTGCCATCGAGTTAGCGACCGAACCACCAGAGCTTTCAATGGCGGGACCCATCTTGCCATAAAGCGTTTCGGCCTCATCGGTGTCAATCAGAGCCATGTGGCCTTTTGCCAGCCCATTGTCCTCAAGGAACTTGTCCTCAACCTTGTCAATAATATCTACAATAGCGTTGCCGATACCCAGGACATCAATTTTTGTTTCTGGCATAAATTTTCTTTCAGTTTTCAAGGAGTATTTGCGAATGAACAGACCCTATGGGTGATTTGTTCCCACTATAGATAGGAAGTTTTGGGCAGCAAGGTTTTTATCAGATTTTTTTGGGAGAATGGGGATATTTCCTGGTTTTTTCTGTACCTTTTTGAGGTGTATAGGGAAAATATGCGTCTGGTCAAATTCAGGCCAAGATCATGCGCCAGGGTTAGTATCAGGAGAAGTGTATAATGCCTGGTGCGCTGCCATAGTAAAATGGTAACCAAAGAAGTGAAATATTTTATAATTTCTATCTTTTTAGGCTTACAAGGTGTACTGTGGAACTTATATTTTTCTTTGTTTATAAGTATTTAGCACGTTTTAAACTGTTGTATTGAAGTGGCATAAGAGTATGAAGACCCATTTATTGTTTTTACCGTCCTGTGTGCTGGCCTCAGCCCTGATACTTTCTGGCTGTGCCTCAAACTCTTCCCAGGATGTCAGCATGGGCTATGCGCCAAATGATGTGGCTCTCAAGGGCGTAAACCTGCGCAACCATTTTGAGACTGCCGAGCTTTACCAGTCTGGACAACCTAAAGTGTTGGATGAGGTGGTGAGTGAGCCCCGCGCGAAAAAGTCTTCCAGCCGTTCAGCAAGCCTGAAAACAGACAGGGCACCCAAGAACAGTTATGAAAAGGCTCCCAAGGGGGCGTTTGCCAGCCGCAACTATAAAAAGACCAGGCTGAACAAAAAACAGGCTCTGGCGATGATCAACAAATACCGTCTCTCGAAGAAATTGAGCCGTTTGACCCTGAACAAGAAATTGTCCAGGGCGGCAAAGATACATGCCAAGGACTTGGCTAGGCATGACCGGATTTCCCATTTTGGCTTTGATGGTTCCGACCCCTGGCAACGTATCAAACAGACTGGCTATAAGGCGGCCTTGGCGGCTGAAAATGTTGGCACTGGCCAAGCTTCCATGAAGGAAGTGTTTGTCGGTTGGCAGAAAAGCCCAGGCCATAATGAAAATTTGTTACTGTCAGACGCAACCCAGATGGGGATTGCCCTGGTCAAGGCTCCCGGCACAGAATATAAGACATTTTGGGTACTGGAACTTGGTTCACCGCTCAAGGGCGGGGCATCTTAGGGTTTTAGGGTTTCTGCTATTTTTTACGGGTTGGTGCTTCTGTGCCAGCCCTTTTTTGTTGGGAAAAGGGGTCGTTATGGCACTTTACAGGGACAGTACAGGCAAGGTTGATACAGCCAAAAAAATTCTCAAGGTCAATCATGCCGGGGAGTTTGGGGCCATCAATATTTACCGCTCCCAGATTTTTGTTTCACGCTTGCTGAACAGAAACCTTGTCCCTTTGCTGGAAGAATTTTTAGCCGATGAATATCGTCACCTTGAGATTTTCTGGACAGAAATCCAGCGGCGCGGCGGTATCAAGTGCAAGAGCTATTGGCTGTGCGGTCTTGGCGGATGGGGACTGGGTCTTGTTTCTGCCCTGCTTGGCAAGCGCGGGATTATGGCCTGTACCTGGGCAGCAGGGCAATTGCACGAAATTTTATGATTTTATAAATTCAGCTCCAAAATATTAAATTGAAACGGCAATTAGGGCGTTATTTTTTGTTTTTTTGAGTGGATAGTGTTTTGGTTCAAATTTTTAGCCTCACTTTAGAATT
>JAJRRF010000082.1 GCA_024279735.1 Alphaproteobacteria bacterium | reverse complement strand
TGATAAATAACGATAAAAATAAATCGTTATTTTTAAAACCACTAAAATATGATCATTTTTCCATTAAAAAACAGGATTTTTAGACTGTATTCCGCTTGAAACCGCGTATTTACGTGAAAAAAGAAGCTGGGGAGTTACATCAGGAGATGATTAAAAAGATTACCCATTCCTATAAGAAGAACCCCAGAAGGCTTTACCTTATCTTTATCGAGATCCCTGACACCACAAGGCTGGACAGGATCATTGCACAAAGCCAGGTTTATGAACAGTTTCATGTGCCCGCCCTGCAAGGCTGGAAGACCAGCTGGTTTAACCCATACAATGTCAGGGTTTACAGGTCTGTTTTCCAGGAAAAAGGCTAGGGCAACATGTATTTAGGTTCGGTCATGGTGTTGCCCGAAAATCCCTATTGGTCGTATACTTTAATCAAATAAGTCACAGGCAACCTGCTGAACTGTGTCCCGAGACAAATAATTGGGACTGGCTTGGGGAAATGCCCGGTCTGTCTAAATAAGTTTCACATTTCTTCCTAAACTTGTTATGATAAAATCATGACGAAAGATACCGAAAAAACGACTTCTCCTGACGTAGCCAAAAAGTCGCCAGCCCCTTCAACGACCTGGTTGCAAGGCCAAATTCTTATTGCCATGCCTGATATGGAGGATAGCCGTTTTTCCAGGTCTCTGGTTTATCTGTGTTCCCATGATGAGGAAGGTGCAATGGGACTCATCATTAACAAGACTTATCCTTCCCTTGGCTTTCTTGATATAACTGAGCAGCTGAACGACAAGAACCGCCATAGTCTCCCAGAAAAAACAGTGTGCTATGGCGGCCCTGTTGACCCTGGACGGGGATTTGTCCTTCACAGTCCAGACTTTCGCCATAAAAACCATACCCAGCCCCTGAATGACAAACTATCTCTGACAGCCACTATTGATATTATTGAGGCCATTGCCAACCATAAGGGACCTGACAAGTCACTCGTCACCCTTGGCTATGCCAGCTGGACTGCTGGCCAGCTTGAGAAAGAATTGCTGGACAATGGCTGGCTTCATTGCCCTGCAACCACAGAACTGTTGTTCCATGAAGATATTGACAACAAATATGAGATGGCTCTTGAGAGTATCGGCATCAGCCAAGACTTTTTAATTACAGAGCCTGGTCACGCCTAGGCTATACAAGTATTTTTGAAACGACACTGATGGATAAAAGATCAAGCTAAACGATTCGATTACCCAATGGTTCAGACAGTTTCATACTGCCTATAGTCCCGTAGTTACACAGCTCCCTAAATTCAGGTTGTGATTTAATGGCGTTCAACTCAAAACCTGACATGGGAGAAAAGGTTTTGAGCAGGTGTTCATTGGATTTTCGCAGCTTCCAGCTTAGGATTTTGAGATCACCTTTCGTTTATCTTGTTTTGCGACCATCCTGTCCTCGACCTTGACGATATTGAGGGCGGTCATAGACGCCTTAGGACACCCGCAATATTAACCGCTCACATTTGAAAGTAACTAATCAGCACAAACCAACGAATAGTTCTTGGTGAAATTGATTCACTTATTGTTGCGGGTGTCCTTAAAGTGGAAAATGAGGCCAGCTCATTGTCAAATAATTTCCTGTAATCATAGGAACATCATGAATCAGCTCAAGACAAAATGTCAATATCATTATCAGGGCAGGTTGGAAAAAGTAACTATTACGCTCACAGTTTACTAAATACACTAATTTTTTCACCTTGCCCAAAGGGGGATGTTCTCCCTTTGTGGTTCTTGCCAAAAAGCTGTAAGATCATACATATGCCTAAATATGACCAAAAAAACAGGGCTGGCAAGAATGTAGGGAGCGGGGAACATCCACACTGCCGCAAAGGCTGCCAGAGGACTATATACGTATCAAAGAAAATTCATCACAAGCCACCCTTTAAAAAGTGTTGTTTGTTAAGCGGATCAGCTATAACGGGAGACATAAAAAGCGTTGTCGCCCCTTGATTAAAGAAGATCTGACCCCATGCCCCACACTCCCTCAAAGCCGCCCGCCGTGCGTATTGGCCAGCATTCAGAAGCTGGACAGAAAGACACAAATGATGACAGCTATGGGGTGATGACACCTGAAATGCCGCTGCTGGAGACCAAGGGCATAGCGATGGCGATTGCCGATGGTATGAGTACGTCTGAAGCGGGCAAGGAGGCCTCGGAAACCTGCGTCAAAAGTTTTTTGATGGACTATTATGCCACCCATGAAAGCTGGACCGTCAAGACCTCGGTGGGACGGGTGCTGACTGCTGTTAACCGCTGGCTCTACTCCCAGGGGCAGGCGCAATACCTTTCTGACAGGGGGTTGGTCACCACCTTTGCCGGCATGATCCTGAAATCAGGCTCTGCCCATATTTTTCATGCTGGCGACTCGCGGATTTACCTGCTGCGCAATGGCGCGATCAAGGCTCTGACCCGTGACCACAGGGCGTGGCTGACCCGTGACCAGGAAGTGCTGTCCCGCGCCTTTGGCATCGACCCACAGCTCAATGTCGACTACAAAAATATTCCAGCCTACCGTGATGATGTGTTTATCTTCACCACAGACGGCATCCATGACTATATTTCCAACAAGGAGATTGCTGCCCATGCCTCCTCCTCCCTGGACGACCTGGACAAAGCCTGCAAGATTATTGTCAAGGCGGCCTATGACAAGGGCAGTCATGACAATATCACCTGCCAGATTATTGCGGTTGAGGAATCTGGCCTGGAAGACGAAAACGCCCACCAGCAAAAACTCGGCGGCCTGCCCTTCCCCCCCAGACCTTGAACCAGGCATGATCCTGGACGGCTACAAGATTATCACAGAAATCCATGCCTCCAACCGTTCCCAGGTCTATATTGCCACTGATGAGAAAAGCGGCGACAAGGTTGTGCTGAAAACCCCGTCGGTCAATTTTTCGGATGATCCCCGCTATATAGAGCTGTTCACCCGCGAAGAATGGATTGGCAAACGGCTCAACAGCCCCCATGTCATCAAGGTGCTGCGGCCAGACCAGAAACGTAATTTCCTGTTCTATGTTACGGAATATATTGAGGGCCAGACCCTGACCCAATGGATGGCCGACAACCCAAAACCTGATTTAGAGGATGTCCGCACCATTGTCCGCCAGATTGTCAAGGGACTGCGTGCCTTCCACCGCCGCGAAATGATCCACCAGGATCTGAAGCCAGACAATATCATGATTAACAGGGATGGCACGGTCAAGATTATCGACTTTGGCTCAACCCATGTCTCTAGCCTCCAGGAAAGCCAGTCTTCTAGGGACTTGCCTGGACTGCTCGGCACTGTGGATTATACCGCCCCCGAATATCATCTTGGCACCTCCCCAACCAACCGCGCCGACATTTACTCCCTTGGGGTCATCACTTACCAAATGCTGACTGGCAAGCTGCCCTATGGCAAAGGTTTTGGCAGCGAGTCCGATGTCAAAAAACTGAAATATATTCCCGTCAGGGAAATCAACAGGACTGTGCCTTACTGGATGGATGCCGCCATGAAAAAATCCGTCAGCAAACAGGTTGCCAAACGCTATGACCTGTTGTCTGCCTTTGTCTCTGACATCCGCAAGCCCAACCCTGCCTTTAACTCGGATGTCGTGCCCCTCATCAAGAGCAACCCAACGGCCTTCTGGCGCATTGTTGCCTTTGGTGCCCTGTTTTTGAATATCCTGCAATTCTTTGTCCATATGCTGTGGCTGTAAGCCCCTCTCAACAGGAAATGGAATGGAATATTCATTCAGTCCCACAACGGGTCACTTTCTTCTTCCAGCCTGGGCATGGTGGCGTTGGCGGGGCGGCATTTTTGGCGCGGCCATAGACAGCGGCCTGCCTGCGGCTATGGTGAATGTCCTGGAAATGGCGTGCCTCAAAACCGCAACCGCCCTCTACTGTCATCGCACCACTGCCCTTCAGGGTACAGTTAAAGCAGGTTCTTAATAGTGTTGCACTCATTCCAACCCTTACCCATCTAAATTGACTGTTTTTTCTTCAGGGGCATTCAGCAACATCTCTGCCAGTAGATTGATGTCATCTGTGTCGCTTTCATGAAAGATGGTATCCATTGCTGAAACAGGAAGGTTTTGCTCCAAATAATCCAGGTAATATTCCATCACAGCCTCATCATCCATATTGTCATGATAGAGTGTGAGTAACTGGACGATCTGCTCCTTGTCAAGCTTCACGCCGTTGGGAACAGGCTTTATCAGATACCTACGGACCAGGTCTTCCAGGGTTGTATAGCTATGATAGTCAGCAAAATCGGTTTCTATTGCCCTGTGTCCAGACAGCCTGAACAGGTGCTCCAGTTCCCTGTCAAGACTTTCACCATGCTCTGCCTTGCCCACCATCACATGAACCAGGTTTTTGATTTTGGCCTGTTTGTCTTCGGGATGGAATGTGTGGCCTATAATTTCTGTCATTGTATCAATATCCCCTTCTTTAGTACGCTTATGGCCTGTACCTGCCTTCCTGCCCCAAAAGATCTCAGGCCCGATATTTACATGATTATCCTACAGCTCCTGACGCGAAGCTGTCAAAAAAATTAGTGCAATCCATACCCTTTTTCCGCCCTTCCCTGTTTTCTCCCCCATCCAGCCCCATGATCCCCCCTGGAACTGACATATCCTGGCAGTTGGGGATTACGCTCGCTTTAAAACACTGTTCCCTTTTGTGATCCCTGATAAGCTGATAGACAGAAGACAGAACCAGCCAAAGTATCCAGCCAAATATCATACATCACTCCATCATGACAGGAAACAACATGACCTATTATATTGTAAATACAGACAAAAGCGTTGCCCAGGCCGCAACAGACCTGGAAGCTGCTGTTGCAGACAACAAGTTTGGTACATTGCATATCCATAAAATTTCAGACATCCTGAAAAGCAAGGGTCTGGAACCCAAAGAGGAATGCCAGGTATTTGAGGTCTGCAACCCAGGCCAGGCCTTCAAGGTGATGGAAATTGATATGCAGATGAATATGGCACTGCCCTGCCGCATCTCGGTCTATACAGAAAAGAGACAGACAAAGATTGGCATGATCAGTCCAAAAATTATCCTGTCCATGCTGTCTGAGTCAGAAGACCTGCTCAAGATCGCGACTGAGGTTGATGACATCATGCAAAACATCATCAACCAGGCTAAATAATTTTCATTCAGGAAGAGGGTTTCCTTGCCTGTTTCAGAGCCAAGACTATCTTCTTTCCAAACAAGTTCCCTATCTTTTTATGACACTTTCCCAGAAATATGTAGGCCTTTTCCTTTTTGTCCTGCTCGTCCTTGTCACCACGTCGTCCCGCGCCGATGTGGTCAAGCCTGCACTGGTTGAGGTCTCGGCCTATACCACGGGCAAGGTCAAGGTTGAGATACGTGCCAGTGTCGAGGCGTTGCTGACGGGGATCAATGCCAGATATAAAAACACAAAAAATGCCCCGAACGCTGCTGAATATGACCGTTACCGTGTGATGTCCCCCGCAGGCCTGAGCCAGGCCTTCAAGGATTTCAGGCCCAAATTCCTAAAAGCCCTGTCCCTGAAGGTCGATGGCAAAAAGGTCAGGCTCTATGTCATCTCTGCCAAAGTCCCGCCAAAGGGCTATACCAAAGTGCCGCGCATTTCGACCATCATATTGGGCGGTACATTCCCCTCCTCTGCCCACAGCCTTGAGTTTACCTATCCGCTGAAATTTTCTGACAGCGCAATCCGGGTGCGCCAGGTTGATGAGGCTGCGCAAAAATGGCACTGGTCAAGTTGGCAATGGATTCGCAAGGGCAAACAGGCAGAGCCTTTTTCTTTGGATGAGCTGTTCAAAAAACCGTCCACGCTTTCAGTGATCATAAACTATATTATTACCGGCTTTGAGCATATCCTGCCCAAGGGGCTGGATCATATCCTGTTTATCCTCGGGCTGTTCCTGTTTGCCGCGAAACTCAAACCGCTGTTGTGGCAGGTCACCATGTTCACCCTGGCGCATACCCTGACCCTGGGGCTGGCAATGGCTGGCTATATTTCCCTGCCCGCACGGGTGGTCGAGCCGCTGATTGCCCTGTCGATTGCCTGGATCGGGATTGAGAACCTGATGAACCGTCCGCTTAAAAACAGCCGCCTTGCCCTGGTGTTCGGTTTTGGCCTGTTGCACGGCCTGGGCTTTGCCTCAGTGCTGGCAGACTTCGGTATGCCGCCCAATGCCTTCATGACCGCCCTGGTCAGTTTTAATGTGGGCGTTGAACTGGGACAGCTTACTATCCTGGCGACTGCCTGGCTGTTGGTGGCCTATTGGCTGCGTGACCGCCCTGAGACCTATCGCAAATATGTTATCATCCCAGGGTCACTGCTGATCTCCCTGGTTGCCCTGTACTGGTTCTTTGAACGACTAGAATTATTTTAGGGTTTGGTTGGTTGATGCTTTATATGGGTTAAGATATACCAATAGTTCGGACAGTTTTCACCCAACAAAAAAATAAGTGAGCCCTCAATTTGTGGGAAGATGGTGTTGTAAACGACATCAATCCTTCAAAACGGAGGAACTCATGGACATTGTAACAACTGTTCTGGATCAAAT
>JAJRRF010000081.1 GCA_024279735.1 Alphaproteobacteria bacterium | reverse complement strand
CGGTTTCAAGCGGAATACAGTCTAAAAATCCTGTTTTTTAATGGAAAAATGATCATATTTTAGTGGTTTTAAAAATAACGATTTATTTTTATCGTTATTTATCAATTAGTTAATACACCTAAAACAAGCTGGGGAGTTACGCGAAATATAAATAACCGAAAACAATAGAGGTTAATATCGCTATTCATTGTGGGGCTACTTTAATCCAATCCATCCAAGAAACCAAAAATTTTGAAGGATTAAAGCCACCCAATAGTTGAGGAGAATTAAAGTAAAACATATAGAATCCAAGTAGTATTAAAACCACATATATTATTGGAAATAACATGGCCAATAAAAAAGCCGACCTTGAGATTCTCCCCTTCGGACTAAACAAAAAATTTATCACCCATTATCCCCTTTGAACACCAATTTTGAAACATCACTGCTCTACAACATTGGCTTTAATATTCACTTCATTCCAAATCATTTTAAGCTTTGAGTCCTTGCGCAACGAGTATGGCGCTCGTTTGCAACGCTCATGCCTTGCTGGCTGTTATCTCAACATATCAAGCCTGGGCTATCACCTCCCCCCAAAAGTTTACTCGTAGCGTTCTGGGACGTGGCTGGGTTTGGCCAGGTCGGAGAAGCGGGTATATTCGGCGACGAAGGCCAGGCGGACAAAGCCTGTTGAGCCGTGACGCTGTTTGCCGATAATGACCTCGCCAACCCCCTCAACCGCTGCCATCTTGTCCTGCCATTCAAAATGTTCCTGGGTGCCTTCAGCAGGCTGGAGACGCTGGGTATAATATTCTTCGCGGTACACAAACAGCACCACATCCGCATCCTGCTCAATAGAGCCAGATTCCCTGAGGTCAGACAGTTGCGGACGCTTGTCATCGCGGCTCTCAACCTGGCGCGAGAGCTGGGACAGGGCAATGATCGGGACGTTGAGTTCCTTGGCCAAAGCCTTGAGGTTGGTGGTGATCTCGGTAATTTCCTGCACCCTGTTGGCCTGTGACTTGCCAGACCCTGACAGCAACTGGATATAGTCAATCACCAGTAGCCCAAGGCCGTGCTGGCGTTTGAGTTTCCTGGCGCGGGCGGCAAGCTGGGCCACGGTAATGCCGCCAGTATGGTCAATAAATAGTGGCAGATTTTGTAAATTTTTGGCTGACTGCACTAGCCTCTTAAACTCGTCATCCTCAATCTGGCCGCGCCTGATCTTGTGGGACGAGACCTCGGCCTGCTCGGAAACAATACGGGTGGCGAGCTGGTCGTTCGACATTTCAAGCGAGAAGAAACCGACAACGCCGCCATTAGATGCCTTGACAGAACCATCAGGCTGTTCTTCCTTGGTGTAGGCATTGGCAACATTAAAGGCGATATTGGTGGCCAGGGCTGTCTTGCCCATTGCGGGTCGTCCCGCCAGCACAATCAGGTCAGAGGCCTGGAGGCCGCCCATCTTTTCATCAAGGTCATTAATGCCAGTGGAGATGCCGCTCAGGCCGCCGTCGCGCTCATGGGCTGCCGCAGCCATTTCAATGGCGATGCGCATCGAGCTGGAGAAACTGGCAAAACCCTGGCCATATTTGCCTGATTCAGCCAGGGAAAACAGTTTTTGCTCGACCTGTTCAATCTGTTTGTCCGGTGATTCATTAATGGTGGCATTATAGGCGGTGTTAACCATTTCGCCGCCAATATCTATCAGGGCGCGCCGCTGGGACAGGTCATAAATGGTGCGGCCATAGTCTTCTGCATTGATAATGGTTGTTGCCCCTGAAACCAACCTGACAAGATAGTCAGGAACTGTGATTTTTTCGGAAATCGGGTCTTCATTCTCAAAATAGGTTTTTAGGGTGATCGGGGTGACGCGCTTGTTGCTTTGGATCAGTTGCGAGGTGATTTCAAAAATACGGCCATGCAGGAGTTCAAAAAAATGCTCTGGTTTCAGAAAGCTGACCACCCGGTCAAGGGCATCATTATTGGTGATGATCGCCCCAAGCAGAGCCTGCTCCGCATCAATATTATGAGGCTGGACGCGGTAATTTTGCGCAATGGCTTCTTCAGAAGCACCGTTCAGGGGGAGGATATTATCAGTGTTATTAGACATGTCTCCCTTATAACTGATTTGCCCGCGCCATTGAACGGGGAAGTTGTTTTTTTTAGGTTTTGCGCAGAGCCATCCACATTTTTGTAATATGGTGTTGATAACTCTTTTTTAGGTTTTGGGTTGGGGCATAAAAAAACGTTCCTCCAATTTTCTGGAGGAACGTCTGTGATATCTATGGAGATAAAGAAGATTAGGCTTCCTTGCTGTCTTCAGCGCCTTCTTCTGTAGAGCCTGCCTCAGCACTGTCGCCTTCAGCGTCAGGCTTTTCTTCCTTGTCTTTTCTCTTGGCTCTTGGCTCATCATCCATGTCGTCAGGATCAACGTAGAATTCAAAGTTGTCAGCAAAGTCATCCTCTTCCTTGGTCAGGACAGATTCGCCGCGTTCCTGCATCTCGGCTTCTTCTTCAGTCCTGGCAATATTGACCTTGATACTGCTCTCAATGCTGGCGTGAAGCCTGATAGAAACCTCATGCAAACCCAACATCTTGATCGCGCCCTGAAGCTGGACATTGCTTGGCAAGACATGAAAGCCAGCCTCTTCAAGAATTTTGGCAATATCCCTGGTGCTGACAGAACCATAAAGCTGGCCAGTTTCGCCGGACTGGCGGATCATGACAAATGATTTTCCGTCCAGTTTGTCCTGTGTGGCTTCAGCATCAACTTTTCTCTGGTCGTTTTTGGCCTCAAGTTCAGCGCGCTGGGTTTCAAAGATTGCCAGGTTGGCTTTGTTTGAACGCAGAGCCTTGCCTTGTGGCAGCAGGTAGTTACGGGCAAAGCCCGGCTTGACAGAGACGACATCGCCCATTGCGCCGAGTTTATAGATATGTTCGAGAAGAATAATGTCCATGTTCTTAATGTCCTGGTTTTTACAATGATATTTTAAAAAATGCAGGAAAGAAGAACTTGGGAAGGCTTGGTTAGAGGCTGGAGGCATTCTTGAAAATGCGTGGGCCCGTTTCCCAATAGTTCCAGGTCAGCTGTCCCGCCTTGTGGTCAAGCGGTTAGGGGCAATGGTGATGCCCCAACCTTGACATCATCCCTTAAAAAATTGGGAATGATGCATGGTAGGTAATGTGGTCTCTGGCCAATCCTATTTCAGGATGTAAGGCAGAAGACCCAAAAATCTTGCACGTTTGATTGCTTTGGCAAGTTCGCGCTGTTTTTTGGCAGACACAGCAGTGATACGGCTTGGGACTATCTTGCCGCGTTCTGACATGTAGCGTTGCAGCAGGCGTGTGTCTTTATAGTCAATCTTTGGGCCGTTATCGCCTGAAAAAGGACAGGTCTTGCGCCGTCTGTGAAAAGGCCTGCGGACTGGAAGTTGTGAAATATCCATAATGGAATGCTCCGGAATATAGTGTGATAAAATGAGGGGAGAAGACTATCTGCGCGGCGGTCTGCCACCAGGCTTCTTGTCATCTTTTTCCGGCTTGCGGAGCATGACGGAAGGTTCGTCCTCAAGATCTTCAACCTTGATTGTCATGAAGCGGACAACTTCAGTAGACAAGGTCATCTGGCGTTCCATTTCAGCGACAGCTGCATGGGGCGCGTCAATATTCATCAGTGTAAAATGGGCCTTACGGCTTTTCTTGATCTTGTAGGCCAGGGATTTTAGACCCCAGTTCTCAATCTTGCTGACACGTCCCTCATTGTCATCAATAACTTTCTTGAACTGGTCGCCCATTGTTTCTACCTGCTGGCTGGACAGGTCATGACGAGCCAGGAATATATGTTCATATAGCGGCATACTGGATGCTTTCCTTAAGTGTGTTATAAAATAAATCATCTGGCGCATAGCCCCTTTGGAAGCCCCTAGATAATATGTGAGACATATTATTTTTAAGGAAAGGCTTGTAAAAGGAAAACTTTCAAGAGCGGAAACAAGGGAAAATCCTGTTAAAAAAATGCATAGACATTTTGTTTCTCAGGACATTCCTTTCAGCCTCCAACCAGAGCGATCTATTTAGAGAATAATCCCTTATAATAATATCGTCCAAAATTGCAACCAAAATCATAGGAAACTTTAGGATTGTCGGTGCAAGAACAAGATTGCCAGCCCGAAAAGGAAACCGGCAGAACCCAAAAATCATAATTACCTATTGAATTTCAGCTATTTTCGTGAGAAGTCAGGGCATTGTAGTCTCTGGGAATTATCTTGAGGATAATTGTCAGGTCACAACAATTGGCCTTCTCTGAAGTTTCTGTCCAGAAAAATTTATTTTGGACAGGGCATTTTGGACAGGCTGCCAGCGATTATAAAACAGGATTTTCTATGGGCGTTGCATTTATCTTTCCTGGTCAGGGAAGCCAGTCTGTCGGTATGGGCAAGGATCTGGCAGAGAATTTTGCTGTTGCAAGGCAGGTATTTGAAGAGGTCGATGAGGCCGTAGGGCACAAACTGTCCTCCATCATATGGGACGGGCCAGAAGAGACCCTGAAGCTGACAGAAAACACCCAGCCAGCCCTGATGGCGGTATCTTTGGCGGTGATGAAGGTGCTTGAGGCTGAACATGGCTTTTCCCTTAAGGACAGTGTGCAATATGTTGCCGGGCATTCCCTGGGCGAATATTCTGCATTGGCTGCTGCGGGAGCATTCAGCCTGTCAGATACAGCGAGGCTGTTAAAAATTCGTGGGCAGGCGATGCAAAAGGCTGTTCCTGTTGGGCAGGGCGGTATGGCAGCACTGCTGGGTGTTGATGTTGCTACGGCTCAAAAAATCGCTGAATTGTCCGCAGGGGATGATCTGTGCCAGGTCGCCAATGATAATTGCCCTGGGCAGGTTGTGATTTCAGGTTCAAAAGCGGCTATTGAACGCAGCGTTGATATTGCCAAGGAAAATGGTGCGAAGCGGGCTGTGATATTGCCTGTCAGTGCGCCGTTCCATTCAGTGATGATGCAACCTGCTGCCGAGGCGATGGAAGAGGCGTTGGGGACTGTTACAATTTCAGCTCCTGTTGTTCCGGTTATCTGTAATGTCACCGCCGAGCCTGAGACTGACCCAGATGTGATCCGTGAAAATCTGGTGAAGCAGGTCACAGGTACAGTGCGCTGGCGCGAAAGCATGGACTGGCTTGCTGGGCAAGATGTTATGGAACATTATGAGGTTGGCGCAGGTAAGGTATTGCGCGGACTGGCACGGCAGATTAACCGTGGTTTCAAGGTTGCCCCAATAGGCAGTAGTGAAGACCTCAAGAGTGCTGCTGCTGCCCTTAACCTATAAATTATTCTTTCAAGAAATTATACTCACAAGGCCAGCCCCAAAAGGGTTGGATAAAAAGGAAAAAGTTAAATGTTTGATCTATCCGGTAAAGGTGTTTTGTTGACAGGCGCAACTGGCGGCATTGGTGGGGCAATTGCAAAAGCCCTTCATGCGCAGGGTGCAAACCTGGTCATCACGGGAACACGGGAAAATGTTCTCCAGGAACTGGCCAGCAGTCTTGGAAATGAGCGTGTCCATGTCCAGACCTGCAACCTTTCTGACAGGGAAGAGGTCAAGGCATTGATTGGCAAGGCCGAAGAGAAGGTTGGCCAGGTTGATATTGTGGTCAATAATGCGGGGATTACCAAAGACAACCTGTTTATGCGGATGAAGGATGAGGAATGGGATGATGTCATTGAGGTCAACCTGACATCTACCTTCTCCATCATGCGCGGCGCGATTCGCGGCATGATGAAACGCCGTTATGGCCGTATCATCAATATCAGCTCCATCAGCGGCATTATCGGCAACCCTGGACAGGCAAACTATGCTGCGACCAAGGCTGGCATGATCGGGATGTCGAAGTCGCTGGCGCGTGAAATTGCCCCGCGCGGCATCACTGTGAACTGTATCGCGCCAGGTTTCATTGAAACGCCAATGACACAGGCACTGACAGAAGCTCAGACAGATGCGATTTCAGCAGTTATCCCGTCCAAGACATTTGGCCAGCCTGATGATATTGCCAATGCGGTTGTTTATCTGGCAAGTGACGAGGCCTCTTACATGACAGGTCAGACTCTACATATTAATGGTGGGATGGTAATGGTCTAGTTCTGGAGGGGCTGGAACTGGGCTGGTCAGTGTCACTTTTATGATATTTTACTGTGATTATGGCAATGATACCTAAATATTTGTTTATGAAGCCCAAAATAGTTGTTTACATATGCGTAAATGATGATTATGCCACTGTTATAACGATGATTTACGAATGTAAAAGACGTTTTGGGTGGTAAGGTTCCACTTGCAGGTTTTAGGCACGATAACACCTTCAATACTTGTGAAGTCAGATCATTTACCCGTAATATTAATCTTGATGCCTGCTTTTCTATAATGGTTTCTGCTTTAGTGTAACTGATATAATTATAGGGGACAGGGTATCAGTCTAAGACATACCATATAGTTAGATAAGGATGATAAGAATGAGTGATGTATCTGAAAAGGTAAAGAAAATTGTTGCTGAACACCTTGGTGTTGAGGAAGCTAAAATCGTTGACGATGCTAGTTTTATTGATGATTTGGGCGCAGACAGCCTTGATACAGTAGAGCTCGTTATGGCCTTTGAAGAAGAGTTTGGTTGTGAAATTTCAGAAGATGCTGCCGATACCATTGTCACTGTTGGTGATGCTGTTTCTTTCATCACAAAAAATGCTGTCTAATGCGAAATAACAAAAGGGTTGTTTTTTCCATTTCTCTTGTGGGAAAATGATTTTTTACAGTTTGTTTGAGCTATCAAATATGGATTCCCTGCTTTATGACTTAAGGCAGGGAATTTTTTTAACTTTACTGTTTTGCCAGAAAATTGGACAGGCAGTAACTTAGTGAGCAGGAATAATAATATGCGTCGTGTCGTTGTTACAGGGTTGGGACTTGTTACGCCTCTGGGATCCGGAGTAGATCATGTCTGGTCACAACTGATAGCAGGGAAAAACGGTGCAAAGAAAATTACTGATTTTGAAGTGGAAGACCTGGCTTGCCAGATCGCCTGCCAGGTGCCGCGCGGTGATGGCACAGATGGCAGCTTTAATCCTGATGACTGGATGGCAAAGAAGGACCAGCGCAAGGTTGATGACTTTATCATTTACGGCATGGCTGCTGCGGAGCAGGCACTTGATGATGCAAACTGGCATCCTGAAAGTCGTGAAGACCAGATCCGAACTGGCGCACTGATTGGTTCAGGTATTGGCGGCCTCCAGGGCATTGCCAGCACTTCCATCCTCCTCAATGAAAAAGGCCCAAGGCGTGTCAGCCCGTTCTTTATCCCTGGCCGTTTGATCAACCTTATTTCGGGGCAGGTCTCTATCAGGCATGGCCTGAAGGGGCCGAACCATTCTGTGGTGACGGCCTGTTCGACTGGGACTCATGCCATTGGCGATGCCTCCCGTATCATTGGGCTGGGGGATGTAGAAGTGATGGTAGCGGGCGGTGCTGAATCTCCCGTTTGCCGGATTGCAATGGCCGGATTTGCCGCAGCGCGCGCCCTGTCAACCGGATATAATGATGATGCACAGCGTGCTTCGCGTCCATATGACAAGGATCGTGATGGTTTTGTGATGGGTGATGGGGCAGGTATGGTTGTGCTGGAAGAGTATGAACATGCCAAGGCGCGCGGCGCACATATTTATGGGGAAATTATTGGCTATGGCATGTCAGGCGATGCCCACCACATTACAGCCCCTGCGGCTGATGGTGACGGGGCTTACCGCTGTATGGAAGCTGCCCTGAAGCGCGCCGGGATTGATGCGTCCGAGATTGATTATGTCAATGCCCACGGAACCTCAACACCGATGGGTGATGAGATTGAGCTCCGTGCAGTCGAACGGCTGTTTGAGGGCAAGACAGATGGTTTGGTCATGTCCTCAACCAAATCAGCCATTGGGCATTTGCTGGGGGCGGCTGGTGCCGTCGAGGCTGTGTTCTGCCTGCTGGCGATGAAACACAACATTGCACCGCCAACCCTGAACCTGGACAACCCTTCAGTTGAGACAAAGATTAACCTGTCTGCCAACAAGGCGACAGAAAAAGAAATCAACATTACGTTGAGTAACAGTTTTGGTTTTGGCGGCACGAATGCGTCCCTGATTATGAAAAAAATATAGTCAGGAGTAACCTGCTTGCAGGTTGCTCTAAAAGTGTCATAATGCGCCCTAAAAGACGCAGTCTGTCCTGAAACTGTTGCTTTTTGGAGTGTGTCACCTTATCTAACCCCTTATATGGTCTTATAACAGGGTGATATTCTTGAAACCAGTCCAGGATGACATTACTTGTCCTGGTCTGGGATGTTGAAAAACTATCTGTAAAATATTGTGTAGGCAGGGTCGTATATTATGTCAAATGGCAACCATCTGGAAGGTCAACAACCTGAAAACCATCATGTTGGCATGGAGTCTGCCCCTTCGGGTGAGCCAATGCTGGACATGC
Organism: Alphaproteobacteria bacterium; assembly: GCA_024279735.1. Classification (GTDB taxonomy): domain Bacteria; phylum Pseudomonadota; class Alphaproteobacteria; order Rhizobiales; family JAJRRF01; genus JAJRRF01. The sequence goes on along the minus strand of JAJRRF010000081.1, from coordinate 3,125 downwards.
CTGTCCATTACCAGCAGCCTTTCCATAAGAAAAAGAAATCTGCTCTTGTCCGTTTCCTGAATTTCATGATGACAATGGTCATGCTGGTGATATTTGGCGGTATCGGTGTTTTTTTCTACGGCAAATATTTGATAGAGCAGCCAGGGCCGCTGGAAAGCGGGCGCATTATCTCTATTCCCAAGGGGCAGGGACTGGGCAGGATTGCCAGCAGGCTTGAGCAAAACAAGATTATTGACAACAGGCTGGTGTTTATGGCTGCGGTCAGGGTTCATAATGTCCAGGGCAAGCTGCGGGCTGGCGAATATAAGATTAAAAAATATGCCAGTTATAAGGATGTGATGGATGTCCTGACCAAGGGCAAGACCTTCCTTTATAAGCTGACCATGCCAGAAGGCTGGACAAGCTATATGATTGTCCAGCGCATTAACGCCCATGAAAACCTTAGGGGTGATCCTGTTACGGAAATTCCGGCGGAAGGCTCGCTGATGCCTGACACTTATTTCTTTGGGTCATCCATGACACGTCAGGACATCATCAAGAAGATGCAGGACACCCAAAGCGTATTTCTGGCCAAGGCCTGGGTCAAGCGTCAGGACGGCTTGCCAGTGAAGACACCGGAAGAAGCTGTAATCCTGGCTTCTGTGGTTGAAAAAGAAACCGGGATTGCCTCCGAGCGTTTTCATATTGCAGGTGTGTTTACCAACAGGCTGCGCAAAAATATCCGTCTCCAGTCTGACCCAACCATCATTTATGGCATCAACAAGGGACGGGGCAAGCTGGGCCGTGGCTTGCGCCGTAGCGAGATCAGGAAAAAGACCGCCTGGAATACCTACCAGATCAGAGGACTTCCGAAAACGCCGATTGCCAATCCAGGCCGAGCTGCGATTGAGGCTGTGCTGAACCCTGCCAAGACAGATGACCTGTTTTTTGTAGCTGATGGCACCGGGGGGCATGTGTTTGCCAAGACAAACAGACAGCATGTCAATAATGTCAAGAAGTGGCGCAAGATTGAAAAGGTCAAGCGGGAAAAACAGCGGCAGGCCAAGATAGAGGCTGCAAAACAAAAGAAAGCGGCAGGCCAGGCTGCCCAAAAGGCGGCTGCGCAATAGTTTAAGGATACCATCAGGATAACACTCTTTCAACCCGTCATCATCAGGCTTGATCTGATGATCCATTCCTGGACTGTTGGGCTTAACACTATCTGTGTTGTCAAGAAGATGGCTTCAGAAATGGGTAGTCGTATCAAGTACGACTATGACGATGGAAAAATCGCGATATATCGCTTCTGTACGGCCTTAGAAAAGCCTGTAATTTGGGAGAATTACAATGAAAATGAAGAGTATGACGGGGTTTTCCCGTCTCAGTAATGCTGACCAGGCAGGGGACTGGCTTTGGGAACTGCGCTGCGTCAATGGCAAGGGGCTAGACCTGCGTTTTCGTTTGCCGCCGGGATTTGAGGAACTTGATCCCAAAATGCGCGATATCAGCCGAAAATATCTGCGCCGTGGCAACTGCAATTTTTCACTGACATTTAACAGGCAGGGCGGGGCAAAGGTGATTCAGCTCAATGAAGGCGCATTGCGAAGTGCCGCCAAGGCCTATCAGGATGCTGCAAAGATTTTGGGGGAGGGGAAACCTGCCTCACTGGACAGCATCTTGGCCGTCAAGGGCGTTCTGGAGTTGGTTGAGCCGCAGGAAGACCGGGCGCAGCTGGAAAAGACAAAGCTGCTGGTCTTGCAGGATTTTGAGACTGCCTTGAAAGCCCTAGTGCAGTCCAGAAGCACCGAAGGGCAACGTCTTTCTGCCTTGTTCAGGGAATATCTGACCAGCATTAAAGGGCTGGTAATTAGGGCTGAAAAATCCCCCGCGCGTCAGGTAAAGACAATTGAGGACAGGCTGGACAACAATATCAGGCTGTTGCTGGGCAGGACAGACAGCCTTGATGAGGCCAGGCTGCACCAGGAGGCGATCATTTTGTCGACCCGCGCCGATATTGAGGAGGAAATCCAGCGTCTGCATTGTCATGTTGAGGCGGCTCTGGCTCTGCTGGAAGAAGACGGCGCGGTTGGGCGAAAGTTTGATTTTTTGATCCAGGAATTTAACCGCGAGGCCAATACCCTGTGTTCCAAGGCCAATGCGGATGACATCACCAAAACAGGCCTCCAACTGAAAGTCATTATCGACCAGATGCGTGAGCAGGTACAGAATATAGAATAACCCACGGCGTGGGTCTTGTGAGGAAGAGGCACGACATGACAAAACCGGTAAACGATAAAATCGCTCGCACAGGGGTGATGCTTGTGCTGTCTTCCCCTTCGGGGGCGGGAAAGTCTACCCTGTCTGAAATGCTGTTGCGGGACAATCCAGGCCTTGCCCTGTCTGTCTCCATTACCACCCGCCAGCCGCGTGAGGGCGAACAGGACGGCGTGCATTATTATTTCAGGACAGTTGAGGGTTTTAAGGCCAGCTGTGACGGGGGCGAACTGCTGGAATGGGCCGAGGTGTTTGGCAATTATTACGGCACACCCGCCGCGCCTGTGGCCGAGCGGGTTAGCCAGGGCAAGGATATCCTGTTCGATATAGACTGGCAGGGTGCGAAGCAGGTGCATGACAAGTTGGGGGACGACCTGGTGCAGGTGTTTATCCTGCCACCCTCCCATGCAGCCCTGCGGCAACGTTTGACAGGCCGGGGGCAGGACAGCGCGGAGATTATTGACGGGCGGATGGCAAAGGCCGCCGCCGAGATCAGCCACTGGCCAGACTATGACTATGTGATCGTCAATGATGACCTTGAGACCGCCTATCGCGAATTGTCAGCCATCCTGAAAGCTGAACAGCTCAAACGCAAACGCCGCCCCGGCCTGGCGGGGTTTGTCAAGGCAGACCTTGGGGCGTAATACAATATTTCACGTCATGTGAGTATATTTTAATGTATTCTTAACTATAATGTCCAGAATGAGCGTTATTATAAAATATGATATATTGCAGTATCATTTTATTGTAACTCCCCAGCTTAAATAACCAGCAAGCCAGGATTTTGCAAAACTTCAAGGATATTGAGTTTTTGTTTTTTGGCTGAGGATATGACGGAGCGGATGGTGGCAAAGGTTTTTGCACCTTCACGG
>JAJRRF010000080.1 GCA_024279735.1 Alphaproteobacteria bacterium | reverse complement strand
GCCTATCTGGAAGAGTATGCCTTTCGCCAAAACAGGAGAAAAACCAAGGGAGTTGGAAGGATTGTCGCCAGGGTACTCGAAAATATGATAAGCCACAAACCAAAATCAATGCGGCAATTGGTGGATAATACCTTCGAATTTTGTTACTTTCAGGATGTTTCATACTAAACCTGAGTTAAAGGGATAGGTATGGTATAGGCTACCCAAACTAGCCCATTTTATAGAAGACAAGTAACATTATGCCCCAAGACCCTTTTCTTTTCGATGACCCGCTTGCCAAGCCCAAGCCCAAAAGCAATGTGATGGAATTTTCTGTCACGGAATTGTCTTCTGCCATTCGCCGCGTTGTAGAGGGAGGGTTTTCCCATGTCCGTTTGCGCGGCGAGGTTTCTGGTTATCGCGGCCCGCATGGTTCAGGCCATTGTTATTTTTCAATCAAGGATGCCAAGGCTAAGATAGATGCCATTATCTGGAAAGGGGCGTTTGGCAAGCTGAAAACCAAGCCAGAAGAAGGCATGGAGGTGATCGTCACGGGGCGGGTGACCACTTATCCGGGGAAATCAGGCTACCAGATTGTGATTGAACAGTTGGAGGCCGCAGGCATTGGCGCATTGCTGGCACAGCTTGAGGAACGCCGCAAAAGGTTGGAAAAAGAGGGGCTTTTTGATGAAGACCGCAAGAGGCTCATCCCGTTTCTGCCGTCTGTTGTAGGGATTATTACCTCGCCAACTGGGGCTGTTATCCGTGATATGCTGCACGGTTTTGAGGAACGCTTTCCGGTTCATGTCCTGGTTTGGCCAGTTCGGGTACAGGGGCAGACCAGCGGCAAGGAAGTGGCCGCAGGGGTGATCGGTTTCAATGCCCTGGAAGCTGGCGGGACTATTCCAAGGCCAGACATCCTGATTGTGGCACGCGGCGGCGGTTCACTGGAAGACTTGTGGGGCTTTAATGATGAGGTGCTGGTGCGGGCAGTTGCAGACAGTTCGATTCCTGTGATCTCGGCGGTGGGGCATGAGACAGACTGGACCTTGGTGGATCATGCGGCTGATGCCCGCGCGCCAACACCGACCAAGGCTGCTGAGTGGGCTGTGCCCAAATATAGTGAACTGCTTGCCAAAAACAGGGATTTTGCCCAGCGTCTGGACTTGTCGGTCCAGCGGTCACTGGAAAACAAGAGGGTGCGTTTCCTCGCAGCCAGCCGGGGACTGCCCAATCTCCAGGATATTATTGGGCTGGCACGCCAAAGGCTGGATGCGGCCAGTGCGAGGCTGGGCACGGCTCTGCAACTTTCTACGGCAGGGCACAGAGCCAGGCTGTCACGTCTGTCCGGGAGGCTATCACCGCGTCTTGTCACCCTGGGCAATGAACGGCGGCGGCAATTTCTTGGTGATAAGTCAGGGCGGCTGGAGCGGGCATTTATGGGGCATATCCGTCAAAAAAGGGCTGTGCTGGAACAAAATATCAGGGGGCTGTCCCCAAGGCTGGTGCAGCAAAAGATACAGCACTGCGAAAAACGTCTTGAAATGAATGCCAAGTTTCTCAATACCCTGAGCCACCATTCCGTCCTGGCCAGGGGGTTTGTGATGGTCACAGATGGAAAGGGCGGCCTGTTGCGCCACAAAGCACAGCTTGGCGTTGGGCAGGGGGTTCAGCTCGAATTTTCTGATGGCGCGGTGGAGGCTGTCATTGGCAAGCCTGGTGTCAAGGGGCTGTCCCCTACTAAGAAGGCTGTACGAAAGCGCAAAAAAACAAAGGCAGATGAGGGTCAGGGCTCGCTTTTTTAGTCCCCTTAATGTCCAGGAACTTATACCAACCATACATGATGAAGAGAACCATAGTTAAGCTTTCGAGGAGTAGCCATGACGGAAAAGTGGCAAAAAGGCAGGGCGTTGCAAAGGTTTGGGGCAGCAGCGCAGGTTTATCTCCAGCCCCGTGTTTTGCTGGTGATGCTGCTTGGGTTTTCGGCAGGGTTGCCGCTCGCGCTGTCAGGCTCGACCCTGATGCTGTGGATGACCGACCTTGGGGTTAGTCTGTCTTCGGTTGGGCTGTACTCCCTGGTGGGGCTGCCCTATACCCTGAAATTTCTCTGGGCTCCTGCGGTCGATGCCTTCAGGATACCTGTCCTGACCAGAAAATTTGGCCGCCGCCGTGGCTGGCTGTTGTTTTCCCAAATGTTGCTGGTTGTGGCCATCGTGTTTTTAGGGGCGCAAAACCCGCTGGCCAGTCCGTTTATGGTGGCCTTGGGCGCGGCAATCGTGGCCTTTATGTCATCCACCCAGGACATCGTGATTGATGCGTTCCGTATCGAATCCCTCAAAAGGGAAGAACAGGCAGCAGGGATGGCTTCCTATGTTGCGGCTTACCGCGTAGCAATGCTGATGTCCTCAGCAGGGGTGCTGGTGTTTGTTGAGTGGCTGGAAAGGGGCGGTGTCAGTCCGCAACTGGTCTGGTTCTATGGCTATGCCTTTGCAGCGGCTATGATGGTCGTTGGAATTGTCGCTGTGTTGCTGTCCAAAGAGCCAGAGGCGCAAGAAAGTGTGCAGAACAGGGAAGGCGGTAGCATGGCTCGCTTTTTCAGCACAGCCAAAGGGGCCTTTGCAGATTTCCTGTTGCGCAAGGATGTGGTTGCCATCCTGCTGTTTATTATACTGTATAAATTTTGTGACGCAATGGCTGGTGTGATGACCGGCCCGTTTGTCCTGAAAATAGGTTTCAGCAAGACAGAATATGCCTCAATTGTGAAAGGCGTGGGGCTGGCAGCTGTGCTGGCAGGCGGTTTTGCCGGGGGTATGGTGGCGAAACGCTTTTCGATGTTACAGGCCTTGTGGATCGGGGCAATTTTGCAGATGGGGTCGAACCTGATGTTTGCCTGGCAGGCGATGGTCGGGGCGCAGCTCTGGGCACTGACCCTGACCATATTGGTAGAAAATTTTGCCGCTGGCGTTGGGACGGTGATCTTTGTGGCCTATCTGTCTGCCCTATGTGGCAACCATCTCCACACAGCGACCCAGTTTGCCCTGCTCAGTGCCCTGACGGCAGTGGGGCGGACGGTGCTGTCGTCATATTCTGGTTTTATTGTTGAGATGACAGGCTGGGCAGCCTTTTTTGTGATTACGGCGGCGTTTGCCTTGCCCGCCCTTGGCCTGCTGTTGTGGCTTCAGGGCAGGGGGCATTTTCAGGAAAGTTCAGGAAAGTCCGAGGCAAGTCTCTGACAGGATAGACTGCGCGGCTGTGCCATCATCACTGTCTGCCTTTTAAGGTGTTATTCAGAACCAGCACGAACCTTGCTTTTGGTTTCAGCCTGAAGCCATTCTTGGAGAATCTTGATTTCCTTTTTCAGGCAGTCCTCATCCTGATGACATATCTTTTCCAGACGTTCGGCAATAGAGGTGAGCAGGACTTCACTGTGGTCAAGGTCTGCCTTGATCTGCAAACTTTTGTCGCTGAGATTTTCCAGGTGGGACATCAGTATTTCAGCATCAGGCAACGCCCGCCGACGAGCCATTTTCGCCTGGTAGCTCGCAGAGGCCTTGATCCCTGCCATCCGATCGACCTCGGCATCAGCCTTGATATTTCTTTTGGCATTGGGGAAAATTTTTCGCAGGTCATCTATATGGATCATGCCTTCAAACGTCTTGAGTTCTCCAGAATGGATTTTTTTTTGGAATTGCGAACGGGAGACACCGGCCATTTGTGCTGCCCGAAAAGTTGTCACAAGATCAGTCATGGTACATGAGTTCCTTTGCTGTCCTCTGGGGAGAAGGAATTTGCAAATACTTGCCCCTAATATAATAGTACGTTATTATACCTACTACTATATGGACAAATTGTGAAAAATGACAACCCTTTCATTTTTTTTAGGGGGACTGAAAAGGATAATTCAGGATTTCTGGCTCTAATATTTTATAAAAATAGCCAGATCAATGGTTTAGAATGGTATTGGTCTGTTGACTGATGATAAAAATAAGAAAAAAATAGAACGATTTTGGGGGAAAGGGCTATCAATTTCAGCAAAAGTCTGGCAAAATTAAGGCACATGGTTTTGTCAAAATTATTTTTATGTTGTTGCCATGAATACTGTACATCAAAATATTGTCGTTATTTTTGCAAATTATTACATGGTTAATTGTTGTAATCAACATTAACTTTAATAATAATTAAATCACTTTATGTTTTTATATTGAGTATAAGTAATTTGTAGTAATTTAGTTTGGTATCGTAGGGAATACTTCATCATGAAGAGAATGCAGCAAGTTTTTTTGAAATATGTTTTGATGTCGTCTTTGTTTCTATTGGTGTCAGGGGTTTTCTTGCTTGCCCCAATGGGGGCTGGTTTTTCGATACAGGCACAGGCTCAGTTTTTCTCCAATTTTACCAATTTTGAGAAAAAATCAAGGGTCAAAAAGCGTTATCGGCAGAGGCAGTCCCGAAGCAGGAAAAGGCAAGGCCGCAGGCGCAAGTCGCCTCCGCTTTATGTGTCAGGACCCAGGGCCAAAAAGAAATTCCGTACCAGACGTGCCAGGAGACGCTACCAGCGCAAGCAAAGAAGGGCGCGTTTGGCACTGCGCAGGCTGAAGGCCGCCCAAAGACGTGCGCAGCAGGGAAGGGAGTCCAGAAAAAGACGGGCAAATATCCAGCTGTCACGGTTCGGGGATCCGGCAGGCCTCCGCAGGAAGAAAAGATCCAGGAAAGCGTCCAAAAAGGTTGTCCGGAAACGGACAGGCAGAAGGAAAAATGTGGCTTCCTTGAAGCAGAAGAACAGGCCTGCCCGTAACAAGAAAACAGGGCGGCTGAACCGCACTCCGCTCCAAGTTGTGATTTCGATTCCTGGCCAATCACTAAAGGTTTTTCAGGGTACCAAGGTTATTGCGTCCTCAAGGATTTCATCAGGCAAGGCAGGACACAGGACACCAACAGGTGTTTTCAGCATTATCCAGAAAAACCGTGTTCACCATTCAAATATCTATAATAATGCGCCGATGCCCAACATGCAGCGGATTACATGGTCAGGCATAGCCATGCACGCTGGCAGGGTTCCTGGTTATCCAGCATCCCATGGCTGTATCCGCCTGCCTTACAGTTTCTCCAAAAAACTGTTCAGAACCACCCGAATGGGGGCGCATGTCATTGTGCAAAATGGCCGCTCAACACCACGAAACATAAGCCATTCCCTGTTGTTCCAGCCAATACCTGAAGCTCTGTTTGCAGAAGTTAAACTGGACAACAAGCAGGACAACTGGTCATCACTTGCCAAGACGGTCACCCTTGTTTCATCAGATCACACAGAGAGCAGGGTTGCCCTGAACTCTGAACTGTTCCAGCTTTCCAGTGCCAAGATTGAAAAAGACAAAAGGGTTGCCAAAACCCACGCGCTGTTCAGTGCTGTCAAGCAAGGCCGGTCAGAATCTCCCCTGCGTATCTTTATTACAAGAAGAACTGAAAGAGAGCGTGTCCGGGAAATCCAGAAAATGCTCAATGAGTTTGGCTATGAGCTGGGTGAACCAAACGGTTATTTTGGCAAGAAGACCAAAAATGCCCTTTATACGCTCCAGGATGAGGAGAATATGGATACGGTCAATGGCCGTATCACTCCTGAAACTGAGCAATATTTGCGGGATATTACAGGTTATCACCTGAAAGGGAATGGCCACCTCTATATCCGCCAGGATTTTAAGCAGCTGTTTGATACGCCGATCCATATTGAGGATTCAAAGAAGGCTCTTGGAACACACATCTTCACAGCCCAGAATTTTTCCAAGGATGATGATCTGGTGAAATGGGTTAGTCTGACAGTCAAGGATAAAGGCAAAAGGAAAACAAAGCGTATCCGTGTCAGGAAAAAGGGAAGACGTGGCAGGCGGTCACGTGGCTACCGTTATATTACAAAAGTGATCCCTGGCAAGAGGCTGGGAACAGCAAAAGAGGCACTTGACCGTATTGTGATTAAGCCGGAAATCAGAACCTATATCTCAAGGATACTGACACCGGGAACATCCCTGACGGTTTCCCATCATGGCTACAGCAATGAGACAGGCAAGGGAACGGACTTTGTCGTGAAGGTAAGGTAAGGTTGGCAGGCTTGACGATGAATCATGATACGCGACTATGTTTGAGTGGGTGACTTGCTATTGTTGACCAGATTCACTGTCATGCCGCGCTACGACGCGGTATCCATGCCGTGTACTGCCAACATGACAAATATTCAAAATTTGTAACTCCCCAGCTTAAATAACCAGCAAGCCAGGATTTTGCAAAACTTCAAGGATATTGAGTTTTTGTTTTTTGGCTGAGGATATGACGGAGCGGATGGTGGCAAAG
>JAJRRF010000079.1 GCA_024279735.1 Alphaproteobacteria bacterium | reverse complement strand
GTCATACCGCAGAAATGCGGTATCCACGCCGTGAAATTTGCGCCCAAATGACAATGTTTGTTTGGGGGCGTGAGACCCTATATTGTTAAATTGTTGGTCTTTTTCGTGTTGACAGTGCAGGGCATAGATACCGCGTCGTAGTGTGGTATGACAGTGGGTGTGATCAACAATATCAAGTGACCCACCCAAAAATATAGACGTTTACCAAGGCGTGTTATGTCACCATTATTGGAACGCAACTGATATGCAAAAGAACAAGCTAAACGATTCGGTTAATTTTGCGGGTGTCCTTAAAAGATATGTCAATGCTGTAGCCACCATACCCCCAGGTTTATTTCAACTTAAAGGCAGAGTGGCAGGCGGTGCAGCGGCCTAGTTGCTCGGTCAGCAAGACCGTGACCTTCTTTTTATCGCCCATCGATTCGGCCTCATTGGCGATGGTGTCCCAGCCTGTATGCATGGCATGACCCAACGACTTGAAGCCCATAGGCATTTTGAGCATCAGCGATTTGGGGGCGGCCTGCATGTCTGCCATGCCAAATTTACGGGCTGCAATGCCTGCCTCCTTCATATCCCCATCCTCAACAGCCAGCAATACTGCATGGACTGTCTCGAGCAGGGCGCGCATTTCTGTCAACACAAAGGCCTTTTCACCCTTGTCCAGCACAATCGCTGTGCGGCCATCTTCAGAAGGCGCGACACTGCCCTTCATAAACATGTATGCCCCGCCGCCCAACAAGGCGATATTCAGCAACAGTGAAATTCCCAATAACATGCGTCCCATAAGTCTCTCTCCTGTAAATAATGCCGCAACTCAACCGCACTATAGCTGAACTGCACACCTTGTCCAATGCCTATCATCCAGCCTGAAGAATTTGGCAGTGCTGTTCGTCACAATAAAGGGCTACGCCCCCTGCTATCTTGACCAGGCCCAAACTATTTACGGTCATCTGATGATAACACCGATAACTTGACTTTCCCCTTTGCGCTTTGTCCCCAACCCAGCTATAAAATAAGTAACTCCCCAGCTTGTTTTAGGTGTGTTAACTAATTGATAAATAACGATAAAAATAAATCGTTATTTTTAAAACCACTAAAATATGATCATTTTTCCATTAACAAACAGGATTTTTAGACTGTATTCCGCTTGAAACCGCGTATTTACGTGAAAAAAGAAGCTGGGGAGTTACTAAAATAACCCAACGACAATGCCAAAGGATGGTTTCCCACTATGCTTGCCCTGATCTCACCTGCCAAAAAGCTTGATATGTCCCCGCCGCAGGTCAATGACTTTACCCAACCTGAATTCCAGCCCCAGAGCCAGGAGCTGATTGATATTCTCAAGCAAAAGAGCCGTGGCGAAATCAAGAGCCTTATGCACCTGTCGGACAATCTCGCAGAACTGAACCATAACCGTTACCAGGACTACCAGACCCCGTTTGATCTCTCCAATGCCAAACAGGCCATCTATATGTTTCAGGGTGACACCTATGTCGGGCTGGATGCCAAGAACCTGTCATCTGATGATATTGAATGGGGTCAGGATCATTTACGGATGCTTTCTGGGCTTTATGGCCTGCTCAGGCCACTTGACCTGATGCAGGCTTACCGCCTCGAAATGGGGACAAGACTGGCCAATGACAGGGGCGAAAAGCTGTATGACTTTTGGGAAAATCGGCTGGCTGAGGCTGCCCAGGAGGTTGTTCAGAACCATAAGGACAAGACGATTATTTCCCTGGCCTCCAATGAATATATCAAGGCCATCCCGAAGAAATCCCTGAAAGTCCCGTTCCTGACCTGTCATTTTAAGGAAATCAAGGAAGGCACACCCAAGGTTATCGGTATTTTTGCCAAACGCGCGCGCGGGATGATGGCGCATTTTATGCTGGCTGGCCGCATAGAGCAACCCGAAGGCCTGAAAGCCTTTGCTATGGACCGTTATCAATTTTCGCAGGAACACTCCACCGAGACTGACTATGTATTCATGCGTGAAAGTTTGAAGAAGTAAAGCCAGGCTGGACAAGAAGCCTTGAAGGCTGTGATAAATGATGACATTTGTATCTTGTATCTTGGTTGCCGAGACAACCTGCTCTCTTGGCAGCAATTGTCCTGGGGCGGATGCGGCACAGTACAGACATCCACCCTTATTTCACTAACATAAAAATTCTTGCGCCCAACCAAAGATGAAATGCTGTCACCCATCAAGGAGACATTGCAGAACACCCAGGACACCAAAAAAAACCTGCCAGAAACTGGCAGGATTTATCAAATTGATTTGCTCATAAGAACATCCAGACACCAACTACTCACTGGCCATCAAAGGCAACCTGGAACACATGCCTATAATCCGTAAAAAATATGTAGTTACCTGCATTGGCTGAACTGGCCATAGTCAGGGAAATAATCACTGTTGCCATAATTTTTTTAACAATATTCATAACAAAATACTCTATCTTAGTTAAGTGTGTGCGTCACTATATTCCAAAAATATACTATTCATACATCAATAAATACAACAACAATTAAAAGTAAAGTTAATAACAATACCGAATATTAAAAAATTTACTTAGATATACAATAGTTTGGACAGTTTCATGCTGCTATAGTCCCGTAGTTACACAGCTTCTTGAATTCAGGTTGTGATTTAATGGAGTTCAACTCAAAACCTAACATGGAAGAAAAGGTTTTGAGCAGGTGTTCGTTGGATTTTC
>JAJRRF010000078.1 GCA_024279735.1 Alphaproteobacteria bacterium | reverse complement strand
CTTTCGTACCCGTGAAGGTGCAAAAACCTTTGCCACCATCCGCTCCGTCATATCCTCAGCCAAAAAACAAAAACTCAATATCCTTGAAGTTTTGCAAAATCCTGGCTTGCTGGTTATTTAAGCTGGGGAGTTACAATATATCTATGTCTAATACTTTTGAGAGCGGGTGTCGTTTGGCTTTGGGGTTTTATCCTTTTCGCCTCCTTTTCCTTCTTTTCAATCTCCTGAACCTGCGGCGCAACCTTCTTTTTCTCAGCTTGGCCAGGCGTAGACTCCTGGCCCGTCTTTTTGCATATTTCCGGCGTTTGAGATATCTGATTCTCTTGAGCCGCTTCAGCCGCCGTTTTCTTTTCAGCCTTGCGACAAGCCTCTTTTTGCGTTGGGAATATCGCCGCGACCTTGGCTTTCTGGCTGTCCGTATCCGCTGTTTTTTAGAACGCGGCAAAACCGTTGCAAAACTGTAGGCCAGTGGCCACTGGCCCGAGCTGTTCTGGCTACACTTCTCCTTGACCCAGTATTCTTGAAGCCGAAAAGAATGACCTGTCCAAAGATATTTGGCCTTGTTACCGCAGTCTTTTTGGGCATCATATCTGGTGGTTGACCCCAGGATACGTGTATCGGGATCATAGCTGGCATTTGCCAAGGTATTTTGCCCGCTCCAGCCCTGTTCTTTAGAATAGGCTGGAAAATAGAGCCGTTGTGCATTATGGTAATTCTTATCGCGTACCAGATAAATCGCAAAGCTGGTGTTATAGGAACCGCCATCGCATAATATGCCATAGAGCCGGGTCTTCTGGCCAAGAGGATAGGTGAAAAATTTCAGGGATGTTGCTGTACTGTCGCGGTCTACAAGACCGCAGTCAGGAAAGGCAAGATGGTGCTTTTTCAGGACGGGAGAAAGGGGGGCTCTCTGGAATTCTGCACCTGTCTGGCTGGGCCAGGCTGGCTGGGGCTGCACAAAAATAAAACACAGCAGGAATGAGAACAGGTATGCAGAGCCTGGATTTGCAATAATGTCTGGCCGTTGTCTGGAGGAGGGCATGTCATCTCTTTTGCTAATGGATCTGTGCGGTTATATGCCCTTTATATATAGTATGCACACCGAAAAATATAACCTTTTATCGTATGTGTGCAGCCCTTTCCAGCCTTGTGGACATAAGTATTCCCCAGTATTTCGGTGCATCTTTACAGGCCTGCCATCGCAATCTGCGGTTATCATTAAGCAGATTTTAACGCTGTACTACTAACCTTTCTAACTATGATTGATTCTAAATGCCATCATTAGAGAATAATGGCTTGGCTATTGTGACTTGATATCTATAGATTTTGGTGACTCTGGGAATAGTGTCTTGCGAGTTGAAAGAAGCACCATTGTTAAACGAATTTTTAAGGGGTTTATAATGAAAACCAAAAAATATTCCGCAGTTTTGGGGCTTACCGCATTGTTGGGAACCACATGCCTGGTCATCCCGGCGATGGCTGGAGGACTGTATGGCCAGCCTGTAGGCGGTATGAAAGACAGTGTCGTTATTGAGGACGGTATGGCCATTCCAGCCCCAATTCCCATGGAAGAGACGGCAACCTGGTATATTCGCGGAGATATCGGCTTTGGCTGGCATGGTGACGCCTCTGGAAGCCACAATGCACTGAACTACCCAAATGCAGCTGTGTCTGATATTGATTCGGCACTGTCTATTGGCGGCGGTATCGGCTATTACTTTACCCAGAACTTTCGTGCTGACCTGACCTTTGACCACAGGACAGACGCGGAGACAGGCGGAACCCAGGTGATGGACCCGACAAATGAGGGACCTGACCTGAAAAACCAGACCTTACTGGCCAATATCTATTATGATTTCAAGCCAGCTTCCAAGTTTTCACCCTATATTGGCGGCGGCATCGGCCTGGCCTTCAATGAACTGAATATGAGCGGGTCTGCTGGAAGCTACACTGTCCAGAATGCTTATGGCCAGGACGTGACTGTGACCCAGAGGGCTCTTGATGACAAGACAACCGAGTTTGCTGCAATGGCAACGGTTGGTGTCAATATTGCACTGAGGGAAAATTTGTTCCTGGATATCGGTTACCGCTATAACTATCTTGGCGAGGCGAAGCTGATTTATGAACGCACAGAAACGGCTGCTGCATTGGGCGGTGCGGCTGCCAGCGTGGCAAGGTCAACCAATACCCTGAGCCTGGACAGTATGTCTGTCCATGAGCTGAAACTAGGCCTGAGATACGACCTGTACTAGGGGGCATGATCCTAGTATTTAGGTCTGATTTTCCTTACCCTAAACAGTTAATACAGTTATATCTTCAAAGTTGACACAACATACTATACCCACTCACTGTCATGCCGCAGAAATGCGGTATCCATGCCGTGAGGTTTGTACTGAAATGACAATGTTTGTTTTGGAGACACCAGACGCTGTGTTGCCAAACTGCTGATCTTTTTCATCTTGACAGTGCAGGGCATGGATACCGCGTCGTAGCGCGGTATGACAGTGGGGTGTGGTCAACAATATCAAGTACCTTACTCAAAAAAGTGTTATGTACCAAAACAAAAAGAACACAAAAGGGAATCTGGAAACAGGTTCCCTTTTGTCGTTTTCAGAACAAGGTTTAAATAACTCTTTTAAGTATTAATCAAGTATTAACCAAATATAAAAATACGCCATTAACCCTAAGTTAAGGCGAATAAGTCACATTTAGAATCAGGTGTATTGAAGTGCGCAAAAGTAGTGCGTTGGCGCGACCTAAAAGTGTAATTTCCTTAGAGGGACGACTATGAAACAAAATATTAAAGCATTACTTTTGAGTACAGTATTTGTGGCTGCGGGAAGCCTTGCTGCAAATGCGGGCGGCCTTGTGGAGCCGTTTGGCGGCCTGAAGGATGGCGGCTATGCTGCCCCTGCCCCAATCCTCCAGCCAATGGGCGGAAGCCTGAAGGATGCCCCAATGGCCCCGGCCCAGACAGGCTGGTATATTCGCGGCGACCTTGGCTATTCAAGCTATGCCAATGTTGGTGGCTATATTGGCGAGCACCAGCAGTTTATTGGTTCCAACATGATTGGCACTGACGGTACTTTGACAGGTGATACTGATGGCAGTTGCCAGCTTGGTAGTGCCGGCGATTTGCAATACACCGATACAAGTTATGTATTTGATGCAGCGGGTAACAGGCTTTATACTGATGGCAACTATTATGCGAATGATGCCGCTGCTGTTGCAGTAGATCCGGCTAACATTCTGTCAACTACCTATAAAGATGCAAACGGTAACCCGATTCCTGCTGATGGCTATATTTATTGGCGTAACCCGACATCAAATGAATTAGTACGTTATAACCCTTCTGCTACTAATTATGTTGATGCAGGTGGTATTATAACACCAATACCAACATTTGACCCTGCAACTGGTGTCGTTAATGGTGATATAACCCAACCAACAATTGATGGTAATACTGCTGGTATTTGGGAAGTTTACAACGGTACTGGATGGCAAAATGTGGCTGCTGTTTATAACGATAATGCTGGTAACAAGACTGTTATGGTCTGGGATGCAGCTGGTGGTGGTTGGGGAGACCGTCAAGCTGGGGCTGGTGCAACACCATTTGCAGCACAAGATTTAATCGATGCTGTCCGCGCTTTTTCTTCTGGTATCCCACTTGATTTCTTGAATAATTCAGCAGGACTATTGAGTACTATTAATGGTGTTGCTGGTTCGCGTGAGCAATCATGGCTGAATATGGCAGCTGCTGCTGCGGGGCGTTCAACATGTAACATTGGTCGCCAGGCCCTGACATCTGCCGATATTGACGATACATGGACCATTGGCGGCGGTGTTGGTTACTACTTCAACAGCCATTGGCGCGGCGACCTGACATTTGACTATCGCGCAAATTCAGATGTTACGGCAAAGCATGATTTCCTGGACGAATGGGGTGCTGCTTCCATTACAGCAACCCATACTGCTGAACTGAGCAGCTTTGTTGCCCTGGCCAACCTTTATTATGACTTTGGTGACCGTAGCGGTTTCTCACCTTATCTTGGTGCGGGTATTGGTTTCTCTGTCAACCGCATGGGTGACCGGAACATCACATGCTGGAACAATACAGCAAATGCGTCTTGCGGTGCGGATGCTACAGGGGCAGGCGATTCAAACACTGATGTTGCCGCTGCTGCCATGGTCGGCTTCACCAAGGCTCTTGGTTCAAACCTGAAGCTGGATGTAGGCTACCGTTACCTTTACATGGGTGATGCGCAGTCCGGCAACGAGATGGCTGCTGCCGATGCAGGGTCACAGGGTCAGCTGGTTCTTGAGGACCTGACAGCCCACGAAATCCGCGTTGGCCTGCGTTATGACTTTGGCTGTGGCACTTGCCGCTAGTCCATAAGTTTTGAAAACAGTACACGAGAAGCAGCATAGGGAAACCTGTGCTGCTTTTTTGTGTCCAGGATCAGACCCAATCCCCCAGGCAGGCATTGACCAAAGACAAGGCAGCAACGGCGGCAGTATCCGCGCGCATGATGCGCGGCCCAAGCGAAATGGCCAGCACCCCCTCCCTGCCCCTTAGCCTTGCACTTTCTTCGGGTGAAAACCCACCCTCAGGGCCAATCAGGACAGCAAGTTTCTCATGACGCTGCAAACTGCCCAATGCCTCCAGCGGAGAAGACAAAGCGGCGGCCTCATCACAAAAAATAATTTTTCGCCCCATATCCCAGCCATCAAGAACCTTGTCCAGTGAAATTGGCTCGCCAAGGCTTGGCAACCGCAAGATACCGCACTGCTCCGCCGCCTCAATGATATTGGCCTCCATCCTCGCCATTTTCACACGCCCGACATTAGTATAGTCTGTGACCACAGGCTGGATATGGGATACCCCGAGCTCCGTTGCCTTCTGCACCATATAGTCCAGCCTGCCGCGCTTGATTGGGGCAAACAGGTAATGGAGATCGGGCAGCGGCGCAGCCCCGTCAGCCCGCTGTTTCCTGGTCTGTTCAATCACTTCCAGGATGCATTTCTTGCGGGAAACAGGAAGAACCTCCGCGCGCCACTCCCCGTCCCTGCCATTAAACACCAGCAGGCTACTACCCTTTTTCATGCGCAACACATTGAGCAAATAATGCTGTTGTTCGCGACTTATCTCAATGGTTTGACCCGATGACAGGCCTGGCTCAACAAACAGCCGAAAAAGGGAAGAAGACATAAATTGGGCAATACCCTGCTGGATTAATCAAAAAGAAACCATGTTCAGTTACAATATATCTAATATTTGTAATACCAGTTCACAGGCGGCTCAACAGCTTTCTTTGTGATCCAGTATATATCCAGTCGCAAAAGGGATCTTTCTTTCCAAACGAAGGCAATCCCGAATTGACAAAATCTGGCGACTTGGCCAAAAAGGCTCGCCTTTTGTGACCCAGTATATTGTCTTGTTAATTTTAGGATTTTAGTCATGTCGCTTTTGAACAGTTCACAACAGGAAGAAACAGCCAATACAGTCCCGAAGCAGGACGATATGGTCTCTACACCCCAAAAGTACAATATGATTCAGCACCTCAAGACCGCCTTTATGAGCAGCACCACAACCTTTATCCTGACCATGCACTTTCTCAGTGCCAGTCATGCTGATACAGCCCACATTCAAAACACCCTTGCCAACAATACGTCCCCTGACATTATCAGCAGCCCTTCTGTCACATCCCCTGTGGCAGAACCTGTCGCACAGATTATTTCCGCTTCCAACAACAGCCCGGCACCTGCCCTTGCAACTACTTCCCCAGTTCTGGCCAAGACTGAAACTGCAAAAGAAAAATCCCTCAAGGCTGCAAAACTCAGGAATGACCTGGCCATTAAAAATGCCAACACCTCATTGGAAAATATCAGTAAGCAGCTCGCCAAACTCAAGCTGGACAAAGTTGAAATACAGCAGCACCAGGCTTCCCTGAATGATTTTTTGGGGCAGGACAATGAGGCCGCCAATATTCCGCAATGGATCAGGTCACCGATTTTCAGGAAGCTGTTGGCCAAACAGTATAATTTGCGCAATGAATTTGATCTTGTCAAAATTTCCCTGATGCCTGCCCATCCGCGTTACAGAAGACTAAAGGCACGGACAAAAGCTTTGGACAAGGATATCCAGAATGAACTGTATAAAATCAGGATCAGACTCAGGCAAAAATTGGCCAGTGCCGCGCGTACAGAAATCAAACTAGCCAAAAGTCTGGCAGACCTCAACAAAAGGCTTATTGCAGCCAAAAAAGACCAATACAAGCTGGAAGCCCTTTCCAAGGTTGCAGAACTTTCCCTGGTCAATGCGCAAAAGGCCGATATTGAAGACAGGACACGGATGCTCAATACAGCCCTGGAGCAGCATGGCCAGAACCTGCTGACTTCTGGTGACAATACATCGCCACGGCTGACGCAGCTTCTTGACCAGTATATTGACATGAATATGGAACTGGCTGCCCTCTCGACCAAATGGTCTGACAGTCACCCCCGTATCAGGCAGACCAAACAGCACCTCGCCCTGTTACAAAGCCAAATTTCAGGCCTCGCCCGTAAGGACATTGCCAAAATGGATGACCAAGCCCGCAGCCTTGGCGCAAAACAGGACGCTTTGGAAAAGCAGGCAGAACAAATTGCGATACGTGAAGTGCTGGAAATTGAGGCGGAGGCAAAGGCTGAACAGGCCAAGAAAGAGGCTGCCCTAAAGCTTGAGGAAGAAGACACCCTAAAGAAAGCCGCTGCCCAAGGTAGCCTGAATGAAAAACGCCAGGACGGCAGCCTTTCACTGGCTTATGGACGCGGCACAGACAAAAAGGTCAAGGTTGATACCCAAAGCCTGATGCTGCCATAATATTGACCTTTTAGGACACCCGTAAAACCAGTCCCTTATACCTAATCCAGGCTATATTTTCCTTTTTTGTCATGGCAAGACTTTGATCTTGCCATCCATACTGAAGGCTTTGGCCTTCATCCCAAGATCGGTTTGTACCAGCATTCTTCACGGAATGAATCCCAAGATCTTACGTCTTGGGATGACAACAGGGAAGGTGTTTTTCTTTTTGGTCAGACAAAGGTATAAACCACCTTGATTTTCAATGAATAAATCAGCACACAGAACTAAATGATTTTGCGCTGGGTTATTGCGGTAGCCAATGTACCGTCATCAAGATAATCCAGTTCACCGCCGACAGGAACACCGTGCGCCAAACGCGAAATTGTGATGTCACAGCCTTTCAGTAAATCGCTGATATAATGCACTGTAGACTGTCCCTCAACTGTCGCATTCAGGGCAAGCAAAACTTCCTTCACCTCACCATCCTTCACCCGCTCCAAAAGACTGGCAATATTCAGGTCTTCCGGCCCCCTGCCATCTATTGGTGAAAGCGTACCGCCAAGCACATGATATTGTGCCTTTGCTACCCCTGCCCGCTCCAAAGCCCACAGGTCACTGACCTCTTCCACAACACAGACCAGCGACTTGTCACGCCGCTCATCTGCGCAAATGCTGCATGGGTTGACCGTATCCATATTTCCGCATTGTCGGCACTGCTCAATATTATCCACCACATTTTTCATCGCCGAGATAAGCGGCACAAGCAGCACATCCTTGCGCTTTATCAGTTGCAGCGCTGCGCGGCGGGCAGAGCGCGGCCCCAGCCCCTGCACCCGTGACAACAACGCAATCATCTGCTCAATCTCTGGCCCGCCTGTCTGCCGTTCCATACCGTCCTCAACCTATCCAAAAGGGTTCATTCCGGCAGGCAAGCCCATGCCGCCTGTGATTTCTGACATTTTTTCCTAGACGGCTGCTTCCATCTTGGTCTTGGCATCATTATGCGCCGCCACAATCAGGTCTTCCAATATTTCGGCCTCTTCTGCCTTCAGCATGGAAGGGTCAATCGCAACTTTGCGCATTTCTCCCTTGCCGCTCAGGGTCACGCTGACCATGCCTGCCCCTGCTGTGCCAACCACATCCAACTCATCAAGAGAACCCTGCATCTCTTCCATCTTGGCCTGCATTTCCTTGGCCTGTTTCATCATGCCCATCATGTCACCCAGTCCTGCCATATCACTCTCCTTAGATATCATCCAGTAATTGTCCCTAACATAGGCATTGTCAGGGGGACTGACAAGCTGGCAAAGCGGATTGTTCCCATCTTCCAAAACAACCATTGCCTCCCGCCTCACTTTTTCAGCTCGCCCAGCGGCATGATCTTCTCAATTTTTGTGCCTGGGAAAGCTTTCATGATCGCCTTGACCGTGTCATTTTTCAACACCTCGCCGTGAGCAATGGCCTGCTTTTCCTGACGCACCTCATCCAGGGTCTTGCCGCCGCCTTCCATGGCAACAGAGACCAGCCAGCGCACACCTGTCCAGCTATGGAGCTTGCGCGACAGGTCATTGGCCAGGCCGCGCGGGGCTTCCGGCATCAGCTGGATCTCAAGTTTGCCAGGACTGAAACTGACCAGCCGCACAGCCTCTTCCAGCACCATTTTTAGCATAATCTCGCGCTGCGCACCGCACAATTCGACAAGCTCCTCAAAACTTTGCGGGTTTGGCAAGGCTTGCTTTTGCGCTGTGACAGCCTGCGGCATGGCCACGACATTATCACCCACCGCCCGCGCCATCCCTGTATTGCCTGCTTCCTGTGAGACCGCCTGCATGGACGTACTCTTGCCTTCGCCTGCATTAATCACACCGCCAGACGGGATCACGGAAGATGTTCCGCCCCCCGGGCCATCAGCGGCCAGGGCGGGCGCATTTTTCAGCCCCCTGATGACCTGGTCAGGCGATGGCATGTCCGCAATATAGGCCATGCGGATAATCACCATATCGGCAGCAACATGCTGGTCCGGTGCAATCCCTGCATCCTCAATGCCCCGAACCAGCATTTGCCAAGCACGGCTCAGGGCGGGAAAAGCGAGCCCCTTTGCCAGGGCAGAGGCTGCATCGCGCTCCGCCTCACCCAGTGTGATGTCCTTCAGCTCGCCCGTCACCTTGCAGCGCGTCACCAGATGCACCGCATCGGACAGCTCCCCCAGCAGCCGCAACGGGTCAGCCCCATCCTGAAACAGGCCGTCCAGTAGCTCCAATGCCTTGCCAGCATCTCCCTTCAGGACAGTCTCAAGCAGCGCAAATACACGGCTGCGGTCAGACAGTCCTAACATGTCACGGACATCATCCGCCCCAAGCTCCTGCCCCTCATCCATACGGGAGCGGGCAATCAGCTGGTCAAGGATAGACAAGCCATCACGCACAGAGCCTTCTGCCCCGCGCGCCACAATCGCCAAAGCCTCATCCCCCAGGCTGGTGCCTTCCTTTTCTGCAATGGTGCGAAAATGGCTGACCAGCTCATCTGCCGCAATGCGACGCAGGTCGAAACGCTGGCAACGTGACAGCACAGTGACAGGCACTTTCTGGATTTCTGTGGTGGCAAAAATGAATTTGACATGGGGCGGCGGCTCTTCCAGTGTTTTCAGCAGGCCGTTAAAGGCCGCCTTGGAGAGCATATGCACCTCATCTATAATATAGACCTTGTAGCGAGCAGAGACAGGGGCATATTTGACCGATTCAATAATCTCGCGAATGTCATCAATGCCAGTATGGGAGGCCGCATCCATTTCCAAAATGTCAACATGGCGCGATTCCATAATCGCCTGGCAATGTGCGCCCATCTCATTCATGTCAATGGTCGGGCTGTCTGCGCCGCCGCCCGTATAATTCAGGGCACGCGCCAAAATGCGGGCAGTGGTGGTCTTGCCCACCCCGCGCACTCCCGTCAACATATAGGCCTGCGCAATCCGACCAGAAGAAAAGGCATTGCGCAAGGTCTGCACCATTGCCTCCTGCCCAATCAGCTCGCCAAAATTGGAAGGCCGGTATTTGCGTGCCAACACCATATAGGCTTCTGGATTTTTCGTCTGTTTGCTCATGCGGAATATTAAGCAGAATTTCAGCCCTTTCACAACCAGGAAAGCAAGCAAAGTTCCCCTCACCCCCATACAGCCTGGCTACGGAAACCCAACACCCCCAAAACGCGCCCCGAAGAAGCGCGACAAGGCTGAATAATTAGGGGGATTTCATAGTATACTCAGATTCCACCAAAACCCAGTGAGATGTTGACATAGTGTTCTTATTTGATTCAGAATAGGATCATGGATCATGGAGGCTACCTTACAGAAGAACAAGAAGAAACACTTGAAGCATTGTTGCGCAAACCGACGATG
>JAJRRF010000077.1 GCA_024279735.1 Alphaproteobacteria bacterium | reverse complement strand
GCCTCTCTCATGAGGCTCGTCTCCGCAATCTTGGTTGAGATAGACGAAAAATGGGCAGCAAACAATAAATCTTATATCAACTGGAACACTGAAGAAACCTGAAAGACTGACTGAAAGTCCACAGATCAGGTTGCTTTATCCAAGTTTACCATCTGAAAGGTCACCAGCCAGGGACTTGATCATACTTATTTCCAGCATTTCAGAAGGCGACAGGGGAGGCAGGATAGAGGGTAGACGTTTGGCCAGCATTGTCTTTCCTGACCCTGGCGGCCCTGACATCAATAGGTTATGACCTCCTGCTGCCGTTATTTCCAGAGCCCGTTTTGCACTTTCCTGACCCTTGATATCCTTTAGGTCTGGTAAGTCATGTTTTTCTTCCTGAAGTCCTGGCCTGGGCCGGGAGAGTAATTGGGTTCCCTTAAAGTGATTGACGATCTGTAAAATATTCTCTGGCGCGAGAATTGGCATATCCTCAGATGCCCACGCAGCTTCTGAACCGCAACTTTTGGGGCATATGAGGCCAGCACCGCTTGCATTTGCTCCAATGGCAGCAGGAAGTCCTCCTGTCACATGACTGATTGAGCCATTTAGACCCAGTTCACCGATAACAAAATAGTTTTCAAGCTGATCTTTTGGGATGGCGCCAATTGCTGCCAACAGGCAAAGGGCTATTGCCAGATCATAATGACTGCCCTCTTTAGGCAGGTCAGCTGGTGCCAGGTTAACTGTAATGCGTTTAGGGGGAAGTGACAAACCAATTGCTCTGAGGGCACTGCGGATGCGCTCCCTACTTTCAGCAACAGCCTTGTCAGGAAGCCCAACAATCATAAACAGGATATTGCCTGAAGCAACCTGCGCCTGAACATGAACATCCCTGGCCTGGACACCATCAAATGAAACAGTTTTGAGTTGGGCATACATATAAAAACTCTCCTTATGGATGTATATCCATCGCATAAGAAGTGTAAATTAAAGAACAAAATAGAAACTCATTGACTTTTGTTCTTTTTATGTTTTATCTGGGGTACGTTTTGATTCAATGACATCCCAAATCATTGAGGCAATATCATTACCACCAAAATGAGCTATTTCACGAATTCCAGTTGGGGAGGTAACATTGATTTCTGTCATGACATCGCCGATAACGTCAATGCCTGTAAAGATAAGGCCGCGTTTTTTAAGTTCAGGTTTTAGGCGTTCACATATCTCTACGTCACGGTCAGTGAGGTTGACTGATTCTGGACGGCCGCCAACGTGCATGTTGGAACGGGTTTCATTCTTGGCCGGAACACGGTTGACTGCACCTGCAATTTCTCCGTCAACCAGTATGATCCGTTTGTCGCCCTTGCGAACATCAGGAAGGTATTGTTGAACAATAAAGGGCTCACGGTACATTTCATGGAACATTTCTATCAGGGAATTAATATTACTGTCTTCGCGGGTGAGGCGAAACACACCAGCACCGCCATTTCCATAGAGGGGCTTGATGATAATGTCATTATATTCTTTCCTGAAGGCTTTGACCTCCTCCATATTACGGGTAATCAGGGTCGGCGGCATCAGGTCAGGAAAATCCAGGATAAACAATTTTTCTGGGGCATTTCGGACATGGGCAGGGTCATTGATGACAAGTGTTTGGGGGTGGATGCGTTCCAGCAGATGGGTAGAAGTAATATAGTTCATGTCAAAAGGGGGATCCTGGCGCAGCAGGACAACATCAAAATCGGACAGGGTGACACGGGACTTTTTACTTTCTTGGTAGTGGTTTCCTTCTTCATCCTGGACAGATGTCAGATAATGGCCTTCAGCAATAATGTTGTTGTTATAACAGGACAGGGTATTGGGGGTGTAATAGAAAAGTTTGTGCCCGCGTTTTTGGGCTTCAAGCATCAGGGCGAACGTTGAATCTCCCTTGATATCAATGCTTTCGATAGGATCCATCTGGACAGCAATAAGTAGGGTCATGAGTTTACCTGTAGGGAAGGTGTGATGAGACAATGATTAGTGAGGTTGGCAGGAAAAGGCATTTTTTATATGACGTGGTAAATGTTTGGGAACAACCAGTATCATATCAAAAGAAATATCAAAATCAGAAAACTGGGGATGGGTTGCTATCCAGACCATTGAACTTCTGCCAATCCTGGTTTGTTGGCTACGGGCAAGAGAGTTGATGGCCTCATCAAGGGTGTTCCGTGCCTTGACCTCAATAAAACAGAGCTGCCTTGCTTTTCTGGCTACCAGGTCAATTTCCCCCAAATGACATCTGTAGCGTTTTTGTAGAATACGGTATCCCTTGAGGCGGAGCATCGTTGCTGCGAGTGTCTCAGCCCACAAGCCTTTATGATGATTGGTGAATTTTATTTTCTTCATAAGGGTAATATTTTGTAGTTCCAGAGATTATTTTTTTAGGCTTAGTCCAAGGGCATAAACCCTTTTTTTGGGCAAGGAAAAGGTTTTTGCTATTTTTTTGACAGCATCCCTCAGTGAAAGGTTCTGCATTTCTTTCACCAGTTCCCCCAGTATGAGGTTATCACTGATGCTGTCATGTTGTTTGTCAGGCGGGGCAATCAGGATAACAAATTCTCCTTTGGGAATAATCTGGTCAATATCCTGTACCAGTTGAATGGCAGACCCCCGGTACAGGGTTTCGTGGAGCTTGGTTAGTTCTTTGGCAATAACGCAGAAACGATCCTGGAAAATGTCTGCAATATCATGCAATGTTTTGAGGATACGTTTGGGGGATTCGTAGAAAATCAGGGTAGAAGACTGTGACTGTAAGGTTCTCAGCTTGGTTTGTCTGGCCTGGCTTTTGGCTGGGAGAAAGCCAGCAAATGCAAAGCTGTCAGTTGGTAATCCTGCAAGGGTAAGTGCAGTGATGACTGCTGACGGGCCTGGCAGGGATGTGACCATGATATTTTTTTCTTGGGCAGCCGTGACAAGCCCATAACCAGGATCAGAAATGAGCGGTGTGCCAGCATCAGAGATCAGTGCCACGCTGTCTCCCTTTTCTATCCTGGACAGGATTTTATGGCCTTCAGTCCTGGCATTATGGTCATGATAGGGATGCAGGGATTGCCGGATACCATAATGGGAAAGCAATTTTTTGCTGTGACGGGTGTCTTCACAATAGATGGCATCAACCTGAAACAGGGTTGAGAGTGCCCGAAGGGAGATGTCGGACAGGTTTCCGATGGGGGTGGCGATGATATAAAGACCTGGTTTTGGCGAACCCTGGGTAAGGATCTCATTTATTTTGCGGTTGACCTGGGCTACAAATAACTGAGAAGCTGTATTTTCTTTTGGTTTGGAGACGTGTGTATGCGTCGTTTGGGCAACGACGGGGAAGATTCCTTTGCCCTGGTGCGATTCTTTCATGGTAAACCCTTGTTCTTGCCTTATATTTCACGTTAACATAGTAACAATGCTTTTCAAGTTATACCACCACCTAAAGATAATATTTATTGATATTAAAATATTATTAATGCTTTAGTCCTTATTGGTCGAACATCTTACTGCCATATTTTTTATGGTGTAATGGCTGGATGGTTTTGTTGTATTCAGTATTGAGGAAGGAAGGCATTGCTTCAAAATATAATTTTTTGAATGGGCCTTTATAAATTTAACTTTCACCAAATGGCACGTTAATCTCATGTCTATAGATGCTGAAATAACTGTATTTAACAGATTTTTTTCTGTTTGTGTGACCTGCTTCAGTGCTGTCTTTCTGACTGGTTGCGCGGTAAGCGGCGGCCAAATGGCACAAACGACTGCCAGTAACGGGATAGCCCAGGCAGGACAAGGTTCGTCTCATACAGAAACAACACAGACTGTTATTGAAAACAGAATGCAAATTACATCGGCTGACCATATCAGACGCAGCACTGGTGTAAAGGTTGCGATGTTGTTGCCTGTCTCTGCTAGGAACAAGGCATCTGTTATGGCCAGGGCTCTGAAACAGGCAGGGGAGCTGGCACTCTTTGATTTTGATAACCCCAATATTACATTGGTTGTGAAGGATACCAAGGGGACCGCCGATGGTGCGCGCGCAGCTGCCCAGGATGCCCTGAACAGCGGTGCACAAATTATCCTTGGGCCGCTTTATGCCAAATCTGTGACAGCCGTCGCCGCTGTTGCAAAACCTAAAAATATTCCTGTCATCGCTTTTTCTTCTGATGGCCGTGTGGCCTCTGAAGATGTCTATCTCCAGAGCTTTTTGCCAGGAGATGATGTAGAACGTATTGTGGCTTATGCGATTGGTCAGGGCAAAAGACGTTTTGCTGCATTGATTCCCCAGACCACTTATGGCCAGATTGTTGAAAACAAGTTTCGTGCTGCTGTTGAGAAGCATGGTGGCCAAATTGTTGTACTGGAGCATTCTCCCCTTAACCCCAATGGTATGATGAAGCCTATGGAACGCATTGCAGCCTTTGCCAGCAGCAAGGAAGAGGCTGTGCCCCAGGTTGATGCAATCTTCTTGCCTTTTGGCCGAAATGTTATGCCGACACTGTCGCCGCTGTTGCCGTATTTTGAGATTGATACAAAGGTTGTAAAGGTTTTGGGCACAGGACGTTGGGACTATGCTGCAATTGGCCGGGAAAAATCATTGGTAAATGGCTGGTATCCTGCACCCGACCCAAAGGGTTGGAGACGCTTTAACCAGAAATATGTCACAACTTATGGCAAGGCTTCGCCAAGAATAGCAAGTTTGTCCTATGATGCTGTCAGCCTGGCTGTCGCGTTGTCGAACAATCCTTCCAACCAACGTTTTTCACGGCAGGAACTGACCCGCTCCAGCGGTTTTGCAGGGGTCGACGGCTTGTTCCGATTGCGCAAGGACGGGACTCTGGATCGCGCCCTGGCTGTGTTGGAAGTTAAAAAACTTGGGTCACATGTCATTGACCAGGCAGCCACTGTTTTTGGGATACCTGCCCAATATTAGGCACTCATCATTCTATGCGCTGTAAAATTTAGGAGACGGATAGTTTATGTCATAACCTGCTTTTGAATTGAGGTTAGGGCAAGCGTAAAGATTTTAGATATTTTATACTAAAAAAGGGACTGGCAACGAAAGCCAATCCCTTTTTTATTTCTTTATCTACAATCTATAACCCCATAAACATAATAAAACCCTGGGATTATGAATCCTGAACCAAGTTGAGTATGTATCAATGGGTTAACTATCGGCTTAAACGCGACTGGCGTTAATTATGAATCTTTGCAACTCCCCAGCTTGTTTTAGGTGTATTAACTAATTGATAAATAACGATAAAAATAAATCGTTATTTTTAAAACCACTAAAATATGATCATTTTTCCATTAAAAAACAGGATTTTTAGACTGTATTCCGCTTGAAACCGCGT
>JAJRRF010000076.1 GCA_024279735.1 Alphaproteobacteria bacterium | reverse complement strand
TGCTTGCCCTGATCTTCAATCAGAATCTTTTGGGCAGCAATAATCCGGTGCAATATTTTGGTATCATCAGCCATACGACCATTGATTCAGAAATATGCTACTTTGACAATAAGAAAAAAGAAGCTGGGGAGTTACTTATTTTGTACGTATATAAGGGGTTACTGGCTATTTATTAGACATCTGCAAAAGACACTAAATAAGTGTATTTTTATTTATCGACCTGTCGACAGGGAGGTAAGTCCAGGAAAAAATACTCTCCCTGAAAATAGCCTTCATAAAAAATTGTGGCTTTCAGGCTAGCTGGCTGTTTTTTGTTGCAAACCGTTTCGTTTCTATTTATGTGTTAGTCAGTTCGGATAGGCAGGACTAAAATATTATGGATCAGGTGAGGGGAAGGGTTATGGCTGATATAACTGTATTTTTACGCTATTCTCCTGTGTTTTTACTCACAGCGGGGCTTGGTGCTTGTTCCAGTAATATTATAGAAAACAAGGTGTTGCTGGCTGCCGTAAAAACCGCCTCAATGTTAAGCAGTCCTGCCCCAGACAAGAAAATTATGAATTCTGCCCAGGTCAGCCAGGTGATCAAGAGCCTGAAGGCTGATGTTGCCAATTCCAAGACTATTGCCAGTCCAGCGAATACTGCTGCTATAAAATAAAGTGGGTATGCCCTTCTGCCCGTCAGGCTTGTCTTTCACTCATTGCAATGCCTAGCAAGATAATGGCCAGTCCTGTCATGGTGTGCCAGTGAAAGGGCTCGGCCATAAACAGGATACCCGCAAACAGGGCAAAGGGTGAGAGCAGGTAATTGGACAGGGCGGCAAAACCCGCGCCAGCCTTTTCCAGCAGATAGAACAGCGCAATGCCAGCAAGTGCGGTCGAGAATATGCCAAGGATGGCAGCAAGTCCAAAGCCTTTGACAGTGACGCTGCTTATTCCGTCAAAATCAAGAAAAACCGCTATCATGACAGCTCCCGCCGCCCCAGTGACCAGGGTTCCTGTGGCCTTTTGCAGTGGGTGCATGGGGGGGCTGAGGCGGGCTGTAATGGCTTGGGTGCCATAGGACAGTGCCGCCAGCAGTACTGCCAGCTGGGCAAAAAACGGTGTCAGGCCATTTGGCAGTCCATCAGTAACAGCGGGGCTGAGGATCACCACCAGGCCAGAAAACCCGACCAGCAGACCTGTCAGCCGCAGGGGTGTCAGGGGCTCATCCTTAAGAAAAAAATGACCCGCCAGGGCGATAAACAGGGGGATGACAGCCATCAGGATGCCTGCAATGCCTGAAGAGATATATTGTGTCCCCCATGAAATAAGAAGAAAGGGGATTAGCGAACCAACAGTGCCGAGCCAGATAAACCATTGCCAGTCACGCCATGTTTGGGGAAGGCTGTAACCCTGCCCTGCCATTATGCCCCAGGACAAGGCTGCACCAATGACAAGCCTGATGGCAACTGTCCATTCAGGTGACTGGGTTTCCACAGCCAATTTGGTCAGGGCAAAGGAGGAGCCCCAAAAAACCACAAGGGCTGCAAGCAGTAACCAATGGGTTGTTGAGCGTGGTTCGAGTTCAGGCATGGTAGCTTGGTTCATAAAGGAGGGGAGGGACAGGGATAGTTTACAAAAACATGTGTTATCGCTGATGTCAAAGGGACTTTTTTCATTCCTGCCCTTGAAAATGGGCAGCCACTCACAATATTCATAGGTGAGTATGCCGAATACGGGTGCTCATATTCGTATGGAAGCCTGGCTCTTTTGAGCAGGTATAAGCATGTTGCTTCTTAACTTATGGAGAATATGGCAATGAGACAGTATGACTTTTCACCCTTTTACAAGACAACGATTGGTTTTGACCGTCTGGCATCCCTGATGGATGAAATGAATGGCCGGAGTGAGAATGTTCCCAATTATCCCCCTTATAATATTGAGCGTGTGGACGAAAACCGTTATCGCCTGACCATGGCTGTGGCCGGGTTTTCTGATGATGACCTGTTTATGGAGGTTGATGATAATGTGTTGACAGTACGCGGCGAAAAGGAAGCTGTGGAGGAGAATGTCGAATATCTTCATCATGGCATCGCTGCCAGAAATTTTGAGAGACAGTTTTCCCTGGAAGACTATGTGCAGGTTGAGGGAGCCTTTCTGGAAAATGGCCTGTTACATATTAACCTGTTTCGCGAATTGCCAGAAGCCAAAAAACCCAGGCAGATCAAGATTGGCAAGTCCAAGGATAAATCTGTCCTGATTGATGCAGACAGTGTGAAAGCGGGCAACAAGGATAACCGTAAAGATATTCCTGTGGCAGCGGAATAATATTGGTTCATAAAACACAAGATAATAAAGGCGCATCCCTTTGCAGGGCTGCGCCTTTTGTCATTCTTCTGTCGGATTGGTATTAATAGCTGATACGCAGGTTAACATATGGCACAATGATACGGACAGTTCTGTTCCTGACCCTGACGCGGGTATGGGACGCATTGACGACTGCAACGCGGCGGCCATTGACGCGAACCCTGGAATGGGAAGCGCGGACACGGACACGTTTGCCCCTGACGCGGACTTTTGCATGGCGTGTCGAGACAGTGGTACGGCGGGTTGAATATCTCACCCTGCTTCTGTAGGAACGTCTGGCATGTCGGCGTTTGGCTGAACGGGTGCGGGTGTTGGCACGTCTTGAGCGGTACACTTTTCTGTAGGTTTTTCTGGCACGTCTGGCGCGGTAATGACTTTTGACGACAGCCTTTGTCTGGTAGCTTTTGATGTAGGTGCGTTTTGGGCTTGTCTTGGCTGTGCTGTAGGGCGCATCAATAAGAACTTCAGGGGCGGCAACCTTTGCATTGGCGACATGTGTCATGATAAGCAGCAATGCTGCCAGCAGATATCCTACAAACGGGATCTTCTTCATTCTATCTATACCTCATTACTTTTTTGGCTTCTGAAAAGAGTGCTGCCAATTGTTTATTTTCCAAAGCTTTGGGAATTATGGCAGGGTAGCCAATATCAAAATTTTGAATTTGGCAACTATAGTATGGCAAGATCTGTTGTCAAATATTTTAACTGATAAAGTGTGTTTATAAACATAAAAGTGTTTTTTTGGCGTAGAATTTTGGCCAAATAGCCTTTATCACAAGCCGAAAATCTCTGAATAGAAGGCATATTCCTCTGTCAGGGCGGAGATGATGGTTTCCTGTTTTCTGAAACCGTGCCCTTCCCCCTCAAAGACAAACAGTCTGGTCGGGATATTTCTTTTTTTTAGGGCGGCTGACATGGTTTGGGCCTGTTCCAGAGGCACAACTGCATCCTTGGTACCTTGGAAGAAGATGACGGGTGCGGATATCTTGTCGGCGTGGGATAGGGGAGAGAGTTTTGGTAAGGTTTCGCTGTAATTATCCTGGGTACAGCCTGTTAGACTAAGCAGATAGCCAGCCTCGAACTTGTGGGTGGTACGGTGAAGTTTCAGTAGGTCAGTCACACCATAATAGGAAGCACCTGCCGCAAAGACATCGCTGTTGGCCAAGGCGTTGAGAACCGTCAGTCCACCTGCGCTGCTTCCTGTAATGATGCAGCGTTTTGGATCTATTTTACCTGTACTGGCCAGAAATGTGGCCGCGCTGGCAAGGTCATTGGCATCGGCAATGCCCCATTGCCCGTCAAGCCTCTGGCGGTAGGCCTTGCCATATCCGGTGCTGCCAGAATAATCGACATCACACCAGGCAAAACCCCGGTTTGTCCAATATTGTATTTTTAGGTTGAGGCCTTGGGGGACGGCAGCAGTCGGGCCGCCATGGGCGTTAAAGATGCAGGGAGGCAGTTCTCCTCCTGTGCCTGAATATTTCTGGTTTGCTGGGGGATAGAAAATGCCGTAAACATCTTCCGCCAGGCTATTTTTGAAGGTGAAAGGTTTGCCGGATGAAATATCTTGGGGTGAGACCAAGCAGTCCGCGCCCTTGCGTATCACTATTGTCTTTCCAAAGGGGATGGAAATTTCAGTAAGGGTCTGGGGTTGGTCATGGCTGAGGGTAATTCCGGCAAAGCCTTGCCTGGTGGCGACAACCTGTTCCAGTCCGGTTATGCCTGATTTTTTCTGTGAAAATTCCAGGAAGCTTTTGTCTTTTGGGTTCAACAGGCCTGTCTGGGTCTGGCCGCCAGAGAAAAAGGCCAGGGCGATCCGTCCGCAAGGCAAAATGGCATATTTCTTCATGCCAAAAACCCATTGCGGCTGGCCAAAGTCGGCAGGGCGGTCAAGAATATGGACGGGGCTATCTGTTATGGACTGTCCTGACCAGCGATAGAGGTTGCCCCAGCCAGTCTTGTCCCAGATGAAATAGAGCGACCCGTCCGGATGCCACTCTGGTTGGAACACGCTGTTTGCGCCATCCCCCGCAAGCTGTTCAATCTGGTCAAACGAGCCGTCTGCGCCAAATGTCCCAAGATAGAGGGCGGCGGATTCCCATGGCATGTCAGGGAGACTCCAGGACAGCCAGGACAATTTTTTGCCATCGGGCGACAGTTTTGGGCTGGCATAAAAATCATGGCCACTGGCCAAAACGGAGACCTGTTTTTCGGTAGGACTGGACAGCTCAATCTCGACCAGACAGTTTTTTGGATGGGCTGCCCCTGTTTGCTGTTGTCCTGTGCCATGGATTTCAGCAACGCAGACCAGTCGTTTCCTGTCCTTGTCCAAGGTCATATCGGTAAAGCGGTAATTTCCCTGATCTGTGATTTGGACAGGCTGGCAAGAATTTTCAGAAGGGGCGGAAGAGGTTGTGTAAATTTGTTGGTCATTGGCATTGATAAAGTAGAGTTCTTTACCTGACACCAAAAACTCTCCGCCGCCATATTCATGGACGGAGGAGCGGGCTGAAAACGGGGCTGGCAAGATGTCTTCAGGCTGGTTTTGGAGCTTGCCTGAAGCAGTTCTGAGTGTTTGGCAACGCATTATCACGCAGCGCCCCTGTTCTGACGGGCGGCACTCAGACCAGTAGAGATAATCGCCTTCACCCTGGAGCATACCAAAGCGCAACGATTTTCCAGCCACAAGTTCAGGGCTGATAACAGAAGGCCAGGAGCCATATTTTGGGGGATGTTTTGACATGTTATACTAATTCACAAAGGGCACGGCTCTTTTGCCAAGCCACCAAACCCTACCAGTTGGGGATTGTCATCACTTAGAAAAGTAAGATCCCCTTTGTGAACCGATATTATACTAATTCACAAAAGGAGGGAGGTTTATAACTGTTGGAACTCCCTTGCCTATCAGGATTATCATCACTTTGAAAGTAAGACCCCTTTTGTGAACGGGTATTATTTTCTGACCAGACTCAATGTTGAAATTGGTATGTGAACAAATCATGTCTGGTCAGGTGTTATGTAATACTATTATTGGTTCTGATGCTGCCTTAGGATACACGCAGAAATAAAGGATCAAGAGAGCGCAGTAATTTTGTTTGTCAGTTAGGCTAAAAATGAGCGTATAGCGAGCTATACAAGCATTTTTGAAACGACACGGACGGGCAAAAAGACAAGCTAAATGATTCGGTTA
>JAJRRF010000075.1 GCA_024279735.1 Alphaproteobacteria bacterium | reverse complement strand
TTGAATATCGATTCAATAGACGCTATAAACTTGGTGATATGATCGAAAGACTGGCCTATATTTCCATCTGCACACCCCCTAGAACTGAAAAATTCATAAGGATGGCGGAGAGGATGGCGTAATCAGGAAAAATAAATTACATTCATGACAACCCTGTCCGCAAGGGCTACACTCTCCAGCCTGAACATTGGAAATGGTCTTCAGCAAACCCCTCAAGTGATATTGTTATGGATACGTTTTAGATCGGCACAAAATTGGGCTTTTGCGAAACGTTCTGGTCAAGGACAGAGCCCTTGACCAACAGGGGCAAAAAATCAATTACATTCACGACACCCCCTGTCCGCAAGGGCTACATTCTCCAGCCTGAACATTGGAAATGGTCTTCAGCAAACCCCTCAAGTGATATTGTTATGGATACGTTTTAGATCGGCACAAAATTGGGCTTTTGCGAAACGTTCCGGTCAAGGACAGAGCCCTTGACCAACGGGATAGCGCACCTTCTCACGATACAGAGCCGCCCTGCCCCAATATTCCCCTAAAAATTGCGCTACTGGTCTTGCTGTGATATGTTATAACCTGAATTATAACACGATAAGGACACGCCGCTATGAAACATCTAAAGGTCAGAAAAATTGGCAATTCTTTGGGGGTTGTCTTGCCCAAGGATGTGCTGGAACAGCTTGGCATGAGTGAGGGCGACAACCTTGTCCTGACGAAAGCTGAGGACGGCTTTAAAATTTCTCATGAAGAGGATAAATTTGCCAAAACAATGGAAATTGCGGAAAGAGGCATGAAAAAATACCGTAACACCTTGCGGGAACTGTCCAAATGAGTGATCCAGTCTGGCTCTGCCTTAACGAGGTCAACAGTATTCACCTCGCTGCCCTTAATGCCCATGGCGGCGCAAGCGGCACACGGGATGAAGGCCTATTACAGGCGGCAATCGCACACCCGCAGCAAATTTTTGCCTATGAAGAACCGACACCAGACCTCTGCACACTTGCAGCCGCCTATGCCGCTGGCATTATCCAGAACCACCCCTTTGTAGATGGCAACAAGCGCACAGGCTTTCTCTCAACCTATACATTTTTAGGGCTAAACGGCCTTGAACTCACTGCCAGCGAAGTTGAGGCCGCCAGCATGGTGATTGCGCTCGCATCTGGGGAAATGGAAGAAAAGGTGTTTGCACAGTGGCTCAGGGAACGGACATAGCTCACCCGAACATTTCGGCGCGGCAAAAATTTAGCCTCTCACAACCCAGCATCATAGCCAGCCACAAAAGCGTTGCACCTTTGGCCTAAACATCATATGAAATAAAACCTGTTTCCATTTTTACAAATAAAATTTTTTCTTTCGTGACCAAGGGGTTTCTCATAATGAGCAATACAGAGGATGTCATTTTGGAAGCTGCTGAACTGGCAGTAAAACAATTCAAGACTTTAGACTTTTCGGAAGAAAGCCTGGTCGAGCTTGAGGACATATTGAAGGCAGGGTCTGAAATGTTTTCCCAAATGCCTGAAGACATGCAGCGCGAAAAGGTTGAGGTCTTGGGCTGCTATATATTGGAAGTTGGCCGCAGGCTGTTTGACGGGGATTTCGCTTGGCATGATGGACACAACCAGCCGCTTCTGGTCGTCAGCACAGACAAAAGCCGCTTTGCCCTGATGCCGTGGAAAAAAGTTCAGGGCAGGCTGTCAGGCGACGTGGGCGACAATATCCCCTACTTCTTTAGAGGCTTTGCCGAAGCCGTGCGCGAAAACGCACCTGATAAAGATATTTTGTGGATCTAGCATCCAGGTCAACTTGCAAACAAGCTTAAATCAGCAGATCTTACCCTTTTTAATGGCACATATCATCAGTCCGAAGGTAATTTTACTTGTCCATGCCATGCGCTGGTCATCACTGCGCCATAACAGCCCGATAAACAGCATATATGAAAACTGTGCTGAATATTTTGATAACACCCCTAGCCATACTCTACAAAACTCTATTGAGGCTGGTTTTTTGGCTGATTATTCAGCCTGTAGCCACTCTGATGGTGCTTATCCTCTTGCTTGCTCCAGAAATTCTCTATCAATATGGCGAAAGCTTTTTGCCACTGAACGCGACTCCCACCACCAAACAATATGATATAAGGCTGCAAGATTTAACCTCAGTCATGCTGCAAGGTGGGGAAATCGTCAGGCAGACCAATTATAAAACGGGCAATCCTGTCTTGAGGTACAAAAATGCAGCCTATCTGCTGCTTACCATGACAAGCGGACAGCACAAAAGCCCACTTCATGGCGGAAAAATCACTGCTGTTGCAACAGCCCAATTGTTGAAACGCAATCCAGCCTGGACATCAAAGATAGTGGACAAATATGACCCTCATACAATCAATAGTTTGGACAGTTTCATGCTGCTATAGTCCCGTAGTTACACAGCTTCTTGAATTCAGGTTGTGATTTAATGGAGTTCAACTCAAAACCTAACATGGAAGAAAAGGTTTTGAGCAGGTGTTCGTTGGATTTTCG
>JAJRRF010000074.1 GCA_024279735.1 Alphaproteobacteria bacterium | reverse complement strand
GCGGTTTCAAGCGGAATACAGTCTAAAAATCCTGTTTTTTAATGGAAAAATGATCATATTTTAGTAGTTTTAAAAATAACGATTTGTTTTTATCGTTATTTATCAATTAGTTAATGCACCTAAAACAAGCTGGGGAGTTACGAATAGGGAATGTATGGAATTTGAAAATTACCGCCTGTCATGTCTTCAAAGAGTACGCCGCATCCTGCATTATATCATTGTCATACCGCGTCGTAGCGCGGCATGACAGTGGATGTGGTCAAACAATCAAGGTCTTACTCAAAAGATCGTTGTGTACCATAAGGTGACGGGACAAGACTATTTTATATGTTTTATCATATATTGTACGCATTGCCCTTTTTAAATCATTCTTGTCATACTATAGTTTATATTTATGGGATTCGGGCAAACCCTCTGGGCCTCACAAGAGTGGCGGAAGAGGGATGCAGGGCATTGATGCCCACATTTTTATAGTGTTCTGGATGACTGTCTGGGGTTTCTTGGCTTGGGGTGAGATATATATATGTTCTGGCAAAAAAGGCTTGTTGTCCTTATTATTATGTTATGTAGCGTGGGGACTTCCATGGCACAGGAAGCTGTGCTCTCCAGCAATGCGTCAGCTATAAAACAGGAAGACAGCGGCAGTGCGCAAAAAAAGGGTCTTGTCCTTGAAAGCTTTGCTGATTTGGGGCTGGCCTTGCGGTTGCAACGCAAATGTAATATTTTGGGTTCGACAGATGCCGCCGCCATGCGTTACTATATCGTCCAGATGCGAAAAAATCTTAACAAGACAGAAAGCTTGACTGCAATTGTTGCACTCAACCAAAAGGCCAGGGGTAAATATCAGGCACAGTTGAAGGCTGCCGGAGGGGATACTGTTGCCTTATGCAACAAGGAGGCCATGACCCAGATGGAAGACAGCCTGACCAGTGCAAGGCTGATCAATGAAATGTTGGGCAATCGGCCTTTTGATGATGTGGCTGAGAAGAACCGTGCCATTGTTAATATGCTCAAGTCAGCAGCCCGGCTGAAGGGAGCTGCCAAACAATGCACGGAACGGATGAAAGAACCCGGTTTTTCAGGACTGGTCAGCAAGTTGTCAACAAACAAGATCATCCTGACAGCAATGGGGGCTATGAAGGGCATAGAGCCTGGTGTACTGGTTAAAATCAGGGAGATTGAGGCACAGACAGCTGCGTTGCCAGTCTGGAAGCAGCAATGCCGTGTTGATATATTCCAGCTCCAGAACAGCAGGATGAAAAGTATGATTGCACAGTTACGCCAATAATACTATACTCACACGATGTGAAAACCCAGTTTTTTTCAGGTGAGAAAATTTGTGATCTGGATAGGCGCGTTCTTCGCTGCAATGCCTTAGCATTGGGAGAAGAGCGGAACGACTCCAGAGTGCAAAAGAGCCAGCTGAAAATCTGGGTTTTGATGTTGGGGGAGTATAATTCACAAAAGGAGGGTCTCTTAATAAATGCTGGAATTTCTCTGCCTGTCAGGATTACCATCACCTAGAAAACCTCAGTCTCGTTTAAGGGGATGGTTAACTCATTGATATATATAGCTTTGTCATCCTGAACTTGGTTCAGGATGCATAATCCCTGGATTTTGTTATGTTTATGGGGGACTTCTTCTGCCTCACTTTACCTTTTGGGGTTATGGATTGCGGATCAAGTCCACAATGACAAGGGGGCTGGTCGCACATTCTTGGTCTGTAAGCATCGTTTGTCTTATCCAAGACTGGTGTTAGAAAGAAATATCCCTTTTGTGAACCAATATAATCCTAAAACCAGCCGTTATACGGAATCACTTTATCCTTGCCTGTTCTGTTCCTCCGCCTTCAGCTCTTTGCGGGACAGCTTGCCAATGATTGTTTTGGGGAGCTGGTCGCGGAACTCAATCTCTTTGGGCATTTCTATTTTGGATAGCTTGGTCTTGAGAAAATCAAGGATGTCCTGGCTGCTGGCAGTCATGCCTGTCTTGAGCTTGATAAAGGCCTTTGGTGCTTCGCCGCGATAGTCGTCCGTAATACCAATGACTGTGACCTCTTCTACAGCTGGAAAAGCATAAATGGCATCCTCGACCTGCCTTGGGTATATCTTGTAGCCTGACGCATTGATCATGTCTTTCAGGCGGTCAACAATATAGATGAAACCATCTTCCTTGTCAATATAACCAACGTCACCTGTGCGGAAAAAACCGTCTGTGAATGTATCGTGTGTCTCTTCAGGATTATTCCAGTAACCAGGCATGACTTGCGGCCCCCTGATACAGATTTCCCCGCTTTCCCCAAACGGCATCTCGGCTGTAGGGTCATCTATTGAGCGGATCGAAATTTCAGTGGCAGGGGCGGGCAGGCCGATGGAAAGGTCTCGGGGGAGTCCCTCAAGTGGGTTTACGGTTGCCAGCGGGGATGTTTCGGAAAGGCCGTAAGCCTCAATCATGGTGCAGCTGGCTTTGGCCTCAAATTCTGTCTTGACCTCAACAGGCAAGGGCGCGCCTCCAGAAATACAGATATTGATGGAAGACAGGTCGTAGGAACCGCTTTTGGGGTGGTTCAGCAGGGCATTGAACAGGGTGGGTACGCCTGGCAGGATAGTTGGTTTTTTGGCTGAGATCAGCTTTAGGGTATCAGCCACATCAAACTTGGGAACCAGCAGCAGTTCGGAGCCAATGGACAGCCCTGTCAGCATGACTACAGTCATCCCAAAGACATGAAAGAAGGGCAAGATTCCCAACACCCTTTCAGTTCCAGGTTCAAGCCCCGTCATCCAGGCCTGGATTTGCTGGACATTGATGGTTAGGTTGGCATGGGTCAGCATTGCACCCTTGGGTGTCCCTGTTGTGCCGCCTGTATATTGCAGGACAGCCAGATCTTTGTCAGGATCAATCTCTACAAGAGTGTAGTTGCCATCATTTTTCATGACACTGCTTGCCATGATATATTTGTCAGCCTGTCCTGAGCCTTCCAGTTTGGCAATGGCCGAGCGTTTGAACAGCCTGAACAGGTTGCTTTTCATAAAGGGGAGCTGGGCAGAAAACGAACATATCACAGCCTTGTCCAGGGTTCCCTTTTCCAACAGGATGTCAATCTTGTCTGTCATCACCTTAAGGTCTATTGAAATGATAAGGTCAGCCTGGGCATCGCTGATTTGGAAATCCAGTTCATCGGCAGAATAAAGCGGGTTACAGTTCACCACTGTACCGCCTGCCTTGAGGATGGCAAAATAGAAAACGATATGGCTGGGGCAGTTCGGGAACAGCAGGGCAACGCGGCTTCCCTTTTTGACACCTAGAGCTTGAAGACCTTTTGTAGCCTGACTGGCCATTTTCCCAATCTGGCTGTAGGTGGTGGTTTTTCCCATAAAGTCAATGCAGTTCAGTGCGCCATATCTTGAGACGGCATTATCTAAAATCTGGTCAACGCGGTGGGCCTGAAAGGCCATATCCCAGTCCAGATGTTTTGGGTAGCTGCTGATCCAGGGAAATGATGTCTGGCCAGTGTTGGGATCAATGTTTGTCATCTGAATATTTTCTGTTGTTTTGGTGTTTCCTGATTGGCATAACGGCTTTCGCTAACATCACTTTTGGGTGAACAGAAAAGGCCAGGATAGCCAGCTTTCAAGAGCCTGTTTTACTGTCATATCTTTTTTCAAGTGCTATGCGTCATTATAGCACTATTCTGCCCCAGAAAGAAAATTGATTTTCGACAAGGTAAATGGGTTTGCCCCATGCGAAGGCCTACTGATTTGCATTTGCTTGGACAGGCGTGTCTCTCTTGGAGGATATTGGCCTGGGATAAGGGGGAGAGCCTGCATTGGGGGCATAAGGAATTGTTCTGTAAGTAAAACTACAAATGGCAAGATGAATTATTACTAATCTATAGTTGTTTAATTCTATATCTACTATAGTGCGTTGTATCAGCGGCAAGATAAATTAATTAAAACTGTAAAAAGAAATTGCCTCTCTAATATTCTGGGACTATAAACGACCTAATTAATTGTATTTTTTAATGAAAACATGGAAATGTAAGTTCCTTGGGTGAAAATTAACTGGACTCTTTTGGGTGATGATATTATTGCCAACGAAGAGCCCTGGTAATTGTTATCTAGCTTTGGGATTTTTCTGGGCTTTAGGGATGCAAGAAATCAAATTGTAATAGTTTTGGTATTATCTTGAAGTTGAAGATTTTTTGGCCAGACAGATTAATGATGGAGTACCGTTATGGACGATGTAGCAGAAAAAATTATCTCTATTTTGAAAAGCAATATGCAGGATCAGCCTGAAGCTGAACTGACGGAAGCTTCCGTCCTGACTGAACTTGGCATTGAATCCCTTGATTTTGCTGTCATTATCTTCGATATGGAAGATACGTTCGGTATCGAAATACCTTTTGATGCCAGTGAAAGTGCTGATGATTTCAAGACAATTGGCGATATTGTAAATATCGTGAAAAAGTTGCAGGCTGAAAAGAACAGCGCGACTGCCTAAAAACCTGGCTGGCAGGACTATAGTTCCTGGGGTGAGGCACAACGTTATAGGCAAAATACATATTGTATCTTATGGTTCAGGCTTGTTTCTTTTTTGAGGCAAGCCTGTTGTTGTTGTGCTTTATATCTTGCCATTAAGGATAAAGTGGCTGGTTGCTTGTGACATTGCAGTTCTGTCCCTAAATTATCGGTAGTCAGCTGGTTTGGTAAAACATGGGTGCTTTCAATATTACGGG
This sequence comes from Alphaproteobacteria bacterium, assembly GCA_024279735.1. GTDB lineage: Bacteria > Pseudomonadota > Alphaproteobacteria > Rhizobiales > JAJRRF01 > JAJRRF01. The sequence continues at coordinate 1,694 of JAJRRF010000074.1, read as the reverse complement.
GCTGGATTTTATGGAATACAGCGATGTTTCTGCCCTGAATTTCTTCATAATAGTCTAGAGAAAAATCATTATGTCTCAAAATTCTGAAAAACGACGTGTTGTTATCACCGGTATGGGAGTGACAACTCCTGTGGGTATCGGTGTTGATAATTTTTGGGCTTCCCTCAAGGCAGGGAAATGCGGTTATGGTGAAGCCAAGAGTTACCCGACTGAGGGACTTCGGGTGACCATTGCGGCAGAAATTGATGATTTTGCGCCTGTGCTTGAAGGGTTGCCAAAACATATGCGGCAGGCTGACAAATATTCCCAATATGTCGGGGCATCTGCCATTGAGGCCATGAAGGATGCCGGGTTTGAGGGAAAGATTGAGGATGGCCACAGGGCGGCCTGTATTATCGGCAACGGCTCAGGCGGCATCACCACGCTGGAAAAGTCCTATAAGGATCTGTTTAAGTATGAGGTCAAGCGGACTCATCCGCTGACCCTGCTTCGCGCCCTTGGCAGTAGTGCAGCCTCTCACCTCAGTATTGAGTTTGGTATTTTCGGGCCAACCTTTTGTATTACCAGTGCCTGTTCATCTGCAACCCATTCTATTGGTATGGTGTTCCGCATGATCCGTGACGGAACAGTTGATATGGGGCTTGCGGGCGGCTCTGAAGCCTCCCTGGACTGGGGCACAACGAGAGCCTGGCAGGCACTTTATGTGATTAGCCAAGACGGCTGTTTCCCGTTCAGCGCAAAACGTGACGGTACAGTGTTGGGAGAAGGCGGCGGCGTGCTTGTCCTGGAAGAATATGAGAAGGCCAAGGCGCGCGGCGCAAATATCCTGGCTGAGGTCAAGGGATTTGGCATGACGGCTGATGGCCTTGACATGGTCAACCCGCGTGTTGAAGGTGCGGCAGGGGCGATGAAAGAGGCTCTGGCCGAAAGCGGGCTACAGCCTTCTGACATTGACTATATCAATGCCCACGGCACGGCAACAAAAGTGAATGACATCACAGAAACCAAGGCGATCAAGCAGGTGTTTGGCGAAGAGGGCGCAAAAAATGTTGCGATTTCCTCCACCAAGTCCATGCATGGACATCTTTTGGGCGGCGGCGGCGCGGTTGAATCTGTGGCCTGTATCAAGGCGATGGAAGACGGTTTCATCCCCCCGACTATTAACCTGGATGAGCAGGATCCTGAATGTGACCTGAACTATACCCCAAATGTGGGTGTCAAGAAGGATCTGAAATATACCATGTGTAATTCACTGGCCTTTGGTGGTCTCAATACTGTGTTGGTGTTTGGCTCAGCTCCCAAATAGGCTGGATCACACAGCCTGTCAGAACAATAGGCAGTCCCCTTTTTGGGGGCTGCCTTTCTTCCTTGCTTTGGTTTGGCGTTTTCCAGGCTATATCAGCCCCTGTCCCTTGAAACTGGTATGACCCTCCCGACCAATAATGATATGGTCATGAATATCTATATTCAGGTTGTTGGCGGCCAGCATGATCTGGTTGGTCATCTCAATGTCAGCCCGTGAGGGGGTGGGATCGCCTGAAGGGTGATTATGCACAGGGCAATTGCATGAAATTTAATCTTCACTCATAGCGTTAAAATTATGATAGCATTTTTCCTATTTTAGAGGGAGGTTTGTTATGGAGATATTATCTCTTATTGAGGAGATTCCTGATCCTCGTATGGAAGGTAAAGTT
>JAJRRF010000073.1 GCA_024279735.1 Alphaproteobacteria bacterium | reverse complement strand
CTACGAAAATCCAACGAACACCTGCTCAAAACCTTTTCTTCCATGTTAGGTTTTGAGTTGAACTCCATTAAATCACAACCTGAATTCAAGAAGCTGTGTAACTACGGGACTATAGCAGCATGAAACTGTCCAAACTATTGGATTGCAAAGCATCAGAAAAATGAGACACCATAAGGGGTGTCCTAACCCATCTGGGCGCGGTGACGCAAATAGTGGTCTGCCAACACAAGAGCCATCATCGCCTCACCGACAGGCACTGCGCGAATACCCACACAAGGGTCATGCCGCCCCTTGGTCATGACATCTATCTCATTGCCCTTTGCGTCTATTGACTGGCGCGGGGTCAGGATAGAGGAAGTCGGCTTGACGACAAAGCGGCAAGTGACGGGTTGGCCTGTAGAAATGCCGCCCAATATGCCCCCTGCCTTATTACTGAGAAAAACAGGCTTGCCGTCCTGCCCCATCCTGATCTGGTCAGCATTTTCTTCCCCCGTAAGGGCTGCACTGTCAAACCCTGCGCCAATCTCAACGCCCTTGACCGCATTAATACTCATCATCGCCGAGGCTATATCCTGGTCGAGCTTGCCATAGACAGGCGCGCCAAGCGAAGCAGGCACATTTTCCGCCACCACCTCAATCACTGCGCCTATTGAAGACCCGCCCTTGCGGATGCCGTCAAGATAGTCTGCCCACAAGGCAGCAGCCTGCTTGTCAGGACAAAAGAACGGGTTATTGCCAGTCTCGTCCCAGTCCCAATTATCGCGGTTTATCTTATGCGGGCCGACCTGCACCAGCGCGCCCCTTATGGTCACATCAGGCAATACCTTTCGCGCCACTGCGCCACCTGCCACCCGCATCGCCGTTTCACGGGCAGAGGAACGCCCGCCGCCGCGATAGTCCCTTACGCCATATTTATGGTCATAGGTGAAATCGGCATGGCCAGGACGGAAACTGTCCTTGATATCCCCGTAATCCTTGGAACGCTGATCCATATTTTCAATCATCAGGCTGATTGGCGTGCCTGTAGTCACCTGACCATCTGTTTCCTCGTCCTCAAAAACCCCTGACAGGATTTTCACCAAATCCTTTTCCTGCCGCTGGGTGGTATATTTGGACTGCCCTGGCTTGCGCTTCTCCAGATATTTCTGGATGTCTTCCGTTGTCAGCCCAATGCCCGGTGGGCAGCCATCAATAACGCAGCCAATCGCTGGCCCGTGGCTCTCCCCCCATGTGGTGAGACGAAAAAGATGGCCAAAACTGTTGTGGGACATGATGAAAAAACCTGGGCTGGGGTCAAAATGATGCCTGGATAAGGCTTTGCCCTATCCATAGCAAGCCAGCCAGCACTTGAGAAGAGCTAAAATATTGGAGGCAGGGGAATGCAGGGCGATTCATTTCATGAGTAAGGCCAGGATTTTTATTGGCTTGTCGATGAAGAGCTCGACTCTTCACCGGAACGTTACAGCATTCAGTCAGCCTTTATCTGTAACGTCCCAGTCAACAGTACAACTGTTGACCGACATAATCTCTAAATTGAATCACCATGGGAGTAAACAGAACAATTCATTAGAAAATGAAGTCATCTTCGGTGAGAGACCCAGCACTAATGCCAATAAAGGTGATGTGGTTGCCGTCATACTCTACCGAGGAGAACCCGTACCTGCTGGTAACGGTCAGGTCGGAAAACCCTGAAATGCCTGTGACAGAAGACAGGTCAACATGCTCAAGACCCTGCTCAAAAGTGTAGAGCAAGTCATTGCCCCAATTGTTATGGAACACAAACAGGTCGACACCGCCCCCACCAAACAGGATATCATCCCCTGTCTGCCCATTGAGGATATCATTGCCCTCTCCGCCATAAATCTTGTCGTTCCCCGTGCCGCCAATAAGGAAATCCCGACCCCCGAAGCCCCACAGGGTATCATCGCCGGATTCGCCATAAACAAGGTCATTGCCATCCATACCGTTCAGGAGGTCGCCATGTTCGCCGCCCCATAACGTATCACTGCCAGTGCCGCCCCAAAGGTTGTCACCACCGCGCCCGCCATAAAGCACATCATTGCCTGACTGGGCACTGAGCCAGTCAGCACTGGCACCGCCATACAGGGTGTCATTGTCGGCCCCGGCAAAGATCAGGTCATTGCCACCATTGCCCCTCAGGGTGTCATTGCCACTGCCACCATAGATAAAATCCCTGATGTTGCCGCCATCAATGGTGTCATTGCCGTTCTCGCCATACAGGTAGTTCAGGCCACCACCGCCATTAATGGTGTCATCGCCATCCTGCCCCTTGAGGACATTGCCAAAACCATCACCGGTAATGAAATCGTTATTTTGGCCGCCGGTCACATTCTCAATTGAGGCAAGTTGGTCGGTGCCGCTGTTCGCACCTACAGCCTGGTTGGTTGCCAAGGTGAGGTCAACGATGACACCTGTGGTATCATCGGCGAAAGAGGCCGTATCAATACCCTCGCCACCATAGAGGGCATCATCGCCGCGCCCGCCATAAAGCGTGTCATTACCAAGACCGCCAAGCAGGGTGTCATTGTCCGAGTTACCAATCACCGTTGTGGTGGCGGGCGTGGTTGGGGTGGTGATGGTCAGGCCTGTGCCACCAGCTGCATCAGCAACAATACCATTGGCGATACTGTTATTATCGACCTGCCAGTTATTGACAAGCCCTTGTTCAGCCGCTGGGTCAGCAATGGCCGCAAAGGCATTGTCGGTAATTTCCTGCGCTGTGCGAATATCATTAAAGACGCGAATATCAGCAATATCGCCAGATATGATTTGACTGCTGCTGAACCCGCCACCGAGCGCATCCTGCTCCTGGCCAAAAATCAGCGTGCCTCCACCATCCATTTGCCAATTTTGACGAGGGTGCGTACCCCGCCCTACCTCAGCACCGTCGATATAGATGATATATTGACCACTATTGCTAGACCCGTCCCAGCTGATAGAAAAACGGTGTTCGCTGCCATCAGTCAGCACCGCAGTGGAAATCCCCGTGTCATGATTTACACCACGATAGTTCAGAGCAATCTTCCCACCACTGGTTATTTCCAGAATGATCGCATTCGTGGTCTGAGCGTTGGCGTAGGACATCAGCGGCGCATAACCTGAAGACAACCCACTCACCAGCATTTCAAATGTGAATTGAACCGTGCTATTGGCTCCAGAAATACCAGCATAATCTGCAATCTCTAAATATTGGTTGGTCGCCCCGTCTTGATTAAGAGCAATGGCTGTACTGGCCACAAAAGGACTGTCATTCGCAATATTACCACCATGACCATAAAGCGTGTCATCGCCCCAGCCGCCATGGAGCGTGTCATTGCCCTGTTCGCCATAAAGCGTATCATTGTCAGGACTGGTGTCTATAACAGGTGTTGTATCATGAACAGTTGCGCCGTTCACAAGGATAATATCTGTATTGAGCAAAGCTGGATCAATCGTCACGCCAGCCGGAGCTGGACCAAAAACATTGACCTCAGCCAGATGCAGGAAATTGGTATCCTGATCAATGCGCACGGCACTTGCTGAAAGAGTGCTGGGGAAGGTGAAGCTAAAGACTTCTGCATTGCTTGCCCCTGTTATGACTGGGGAGGTGTAGAGGACGTTGCCATCAGCATCCAGCACAGAGACCGTTGCCCCGTCCAGACGTGCCCCCTGCCCTGGCCGGTTTTGAATGCTGACCGTTGTGATGTCGCGCACCTGATCGAAGGTTAGCAATAGCCATTCATCACCCGTATTCAGCGTGTGATTCCATGTGTTTGGATCGTCATCCAGGACAAGATTCACATCTCCTCCAGGATAGGTTGAACTTTGCGTTGCAGTAAAACTGCCAGACAGTAAATCTGTGAGATTGACCGAAGGATTGGCAATCGCCACATCGGTAACTGTCGTCGTATCGCCCGCCTGCACCTGCCAGTTATTGACGAGATTAGCTTCGTTGCCAGTCAAAGTGCTGAATTTATTGTCGTTGATTTCGGTTGCCGTGCGCACATCATCAAAAATACGAATATCGCCAATGGTGCCTTGCAAAACTTGCTGATGATCAAAACCACCGCCAACACTGTCCTGATCCTGACCAAAAATCAGTGTCCCGCCCATAGCCAGAGGCGCTCCAGCCTGATGAGTGGTGCTGTCAGCCAGCTCACCGTCAACATAAATATTCAATGCACCGTCATTACTGTCCCAGCTCACAGACAAACGATGAGGCTGACCATCGACGAGACTTTCTTCTTGGATTGAGGTTGTATAAGTCGCCCCGTTTATGGTCACTTCCAGCGTGCCATTTCCCCCTTGGCTGGAGATCAGGAACTCATTTGTCGAGCCTGGCACGGCATAAGACGCAAATTGCACGCCACCATAAGGCACCCGAATAATTTCCACCATCATCTCAATGGTAAAGGCCTGCCCAGAGAGAGATTGTATATTGTCGACCTGCAAATATTGGTCACGCACCAGCGGATTTTCGTTGATCTTAATGCCAGTGAAATGACGCGGGTCAGCAATAAAATCTGGTACAGCATCAAGACCGCCGCGGATGACATCATGTCCCGCGCCACCATGGAGTACATTGTTGGCCGTATTGCCCAGAATGGCATCATCAAGTAGACTGCCAACGGCATTTTCAACAACCGCCCCATAGGCAATGGAAACATTATGGGTAAAGCCATTAACCGTACTGAACGACCCTGCACGCAGGTCAATCTGAGTACCTTCGCTTGAGCCAGAAAAATCTAGCGTGTCAAGACCAGCAGCATCCCAGATAGAGAAACCCATGCCGTTCGTGCCAGTCGTAAAATCGTAAACCCCGCCAGCCTCTGAAGCATTATAGCCATAGGTATCATTGCCCGTATTCGTGGTCTGGTTTACGCCATATTCAAGTTGGAGCGCCAGAATATCATGTAATCCCATAGTTGACAAGCTACCTGTTCCACCACCTGTTTCACCAGCCCCCCAATAGGACATTTGCGTATATTGGCGGCTGTCATTCCAATGATCCGCATTCCCCGCATAGGAGTTACCATAACCATTATAGTTACCAGGATGACGCAGCCCAAGGGCATGTCCTGCCGCTTCATGATACAGTAGGTGCTGGGTATAGCTGCCGTTTTGAAAATGCTCAACCGTTGAGCCAAGACCGCCAATACTAATACCGCCATCACCCTGATGGGGGATATATGCGCCGCCGCCGCCATTTGAGTGGTTCTGATTTTGCAGATGAAGATTAGCATGGTCATCTACTGTTTCCGTCACCACCTCTCGAAAGGTCAGGTTGGTAATTTCGGAAATATGTTCAAAAACAAGACGCGTCATTTCCTGTTGCCCAGGGCCAAAATCCAGCAGTGCGCCATCAGCAGTGGTATTACCCAAATTAAAATGATAGCTCACCTCAAGGTCTGGCGCAGCATTGCCAGAACTTGTATCAGTCCAAATATTGCGATAATTCGCGATATGTTGCGCGGTTTGATAGGCTGACCAGACGTCCTTACCACCAATCTGTGCACCAACGAGCCCTGAAAGTGGATTACTTGGATCAAGATACCCTGTTACGTCTGCTATTGCCATTTTTCAGTTTCCCCCAAAAGTATAATTGCCTGAATTCTATACCAGAATTTTTATCAAGGCTGATCATAGTACACGACTAATTTGCATAAGACATTGAAAAAGCGTTAAGATTTTCTGATTTGTTTCACGACATAATGAGGAAACCTTATGAAACACTTGATCAATGCCCTGCAAGGAAGCCTAAAAGAATATATTCCACTTCG
>JAJRRF010000072.1 GCA_024279735.1 Alphaproteobacteria bacterium | reverse complement strand
CGTTATGGGCTTGATAAATTACGGCAATTGCTCATCCACCAAAAAGATGAAGCAATCCGCCTGCTTAAAAAGTTCCTAGCCCCACAAACGAAAAAACAGCCCGTCCAAAAGGCTTTAGCCTGAAGAGAGTCGTGTACTATGCTTATTTTTATAAGGATTAAGACATGTCACTTGCGCCCTTGCTCAATGCCCCATTTGCCATACAGCTCCATGCCTTCTGTGCCATATCGGCCTTTATCTTGGGTCTGGTTCAGTTTTCTGCCCCAAAGGGGACACTCCCGCACCGCGCGGTGGGCTATCTGTGGTTTGGGCTGATGCTGGCCATTGCCATAAGCTCATTCTGGATACACGCCATTGACCAGTGGCACGGTTTTTCCCTGATCCACCTGCTCTCAATCTATACCCTGGTGTCCCTGCCCCCTGCTCTGTTGGCGGCGCGGCGCGGCAAAATTGGGGTGCACAAAGCAATGGTCAGTTCGATGTTCTTTTTTGCCCTGGTTGTGGCCAGAGCCTTCACCTTCCTGCCAGGCAGGATCATGAACAGCGTGGTGACAGGCCAACCGTCAGGATACCAAAAGTAAGCAGAGGCCAGAGACCAAGCCTTGACCTGAATCAAGGCAAATGGCAAAGTTGTTATATTCTCCCTTTTTGGGAATATTTTATGGTCAGGGATAACTTTTCCATGCTCCCCATCGTTGCCTTCCTTCTTGTCCTGCTCGCCCTGTTGATGTTATGGCCACCAGGGGTTGACCCTCTTAATGACCCAGAACTGAAACAGTCAGGCCTGCTCAACCCTATAATGGCGGATTACCGCTTTTTGGAATATATGGCACAGGATTCCTATTTTCCCAGCTATCTGGTCAGGAAAGGCCAAAATATACTTGTCACCCTATGTTATGAGATTGAAAGCCAGTCGCCAAAGTCCCCCAGGCAGGTCTACAAACTGACCCACGCCGCAACACGCAAGTTTAACGCGTTACAGGCCGCCTTTTTCAGGGAAGACAGCGAGATAGAAACCGCCGCCGCTGAGAATATTGCCAGGGATATTGCGTTTATCGGCAAATCCTACGGCTTTGACCTCAAGATAGAAAAAGCCATTTCCCCAAGATATTGGTGATTTTTCCTGTCTGCTTTATCATCTCATATCCAACGACCAAAAACAAAAAGACACTATGTGTCAGCCCTTGATGATTTTGTTGACGATCTCAAAGCTGTCGCTGGACAGGCCTTCGGTCTTGGAAATCTGGGAGAGAGCATTCCTGATATGAGTCTGGCGGTTGGGCTCGAGAATACGCATATTCTTAAACAGGCCAATCATCCGCGCCGCAATTTGGGGATTGAACTTGTCCAGTTCCAGGATGGCTTCTGTCAGCAACACATAACCCGCGCCGTCTGCGCGATTGAAGGTGACAGGGTTGCCGCCAGCAAAAGCACCGATCAGGGCGCGCACCTTGTTAGGGTTCTTGATGTCAAACAGCTCATTGTCCATCAGCATTCTGACCTCATCCAGGGTCTGCGGCAGGGTTGACATGGCTTGCAGAGAGAACCATTTGTCAATCACCAAATGATCATCCTTCCACTGGGTATAGAACGCACCTAGCACCTGTTCGCGCTCCGGCACATCCATATTCACCAGGCAGCCCATTGCCGCCATTGTGTCCGACATATTGGTCGATGTATTATAATGTTTCAGCAGCCGCGCCACATCAGGCGAACCGCCAGCAGTTGAGAGCAATGACAGGCAGGAAATCCGCAAGTCACGTTTCCCGACCTGCTCTGCACCAGGCGAATAATCCTCCTTGACCTCAAGATCAGTATAGAGCATGGAGAGATCATCGCGGATCAAACGGGCAATCTCACCGCGCAATTTTTCACGCACCAGATGAATCGCATCGGTATCCACATTCTTGCCAATCTCCCGCGCAATTTCTGACTCGCCAGGCAAGGACAGGAACTGGGCACGGTAGGAATGCTCCAGGCTCTCGTCACGGATCACCCGCGCCATCGCCATCGCCAACGGTTTGGGGTCAGCCAACGTGCCGCCGTCTGCAATAGACTTCACGCTCTGCACCAACAAGGACAGCCCATAGCTTTGCGCGGCTTGCCAGCGGTTAAAGCTGTCACTATCATGGCTCATCAGAAATTCAAGATCAGCCGCATCATTATTTGAGGACAGTTTGACAGGGGCAGAAAAACCGCGCAGATAAGAAGCAACTGGCCTGTCTGTTATGCCTGTGAAAGTAAAGCTATGTTCCGCCTGTGTAATCATCACCACACCGTCTTTGACCTGGATGCCATCCCCAAGCACAAGATCATAGTCCTTGCCTTCAGGGCCGATCAGCCCCATCCGCAGCGGGATAACTTGTGGCAACTTCTTCTCCTGGCCTGGCGTTGGCGGCACAATTTGGGTGACATCCAGTTTCGCTGTTTTCGCGGCCTTATCATAGGACAGCGAGCAGGTCAGTTGCGGTGTACCTGCCTGCTGATACCACAGCATAAACTGGGAAAAGTCTTGCCCAGAACTGTCCTCAAAACATGTGATAAATTTCTCAACAGTGGTAGCCTCGCCGTCATGTCGTTCAAAATAGAGGTCAAGCCCGGCGCGAAAGCCGTCCTTGCCAAGGATAGTATGGATCATACCCACCAGTTCAGCCCCCTTTTCATAGATGGTGGCGGTGTAGAAATTATTAATCTCGATAAAGGAGGCAGGCCGCACGGGGTGGGCAAGTGGGCCGCCATCTTCGGGGAACTGGTGGGCACGGAGCATCCGCACATCATCAATCCGCTTGACTGTGCGTGACCGCTGGTCTGAGGTAAATTCCTGGTCACGGAACACAGTCAGCCCCTCTTTTAGGCAAAGCTGAAACCAGTCACGACAGGTGATGCGGTTGCCTGTCCAGTTGTGAAAATATTCATGGGCAATGACCGCCTCAATCCGCTCAAAATCCGCATCCGTTGCCGTATCTGGACGGGCCAGGATCAGCTTGTCATTAAAGATATTCAGTCCCTTATTTTCCATCGCGCCCATATTAAAGTCGGACACAGCCACAATCATGAAAATATCCAGGTCATACTCACGGCCAAAACGCTCCTCATCCCACTTCATGGATCGTTGCAGACAGTCCATCGCCCAGTCAACTCGGTCTTCCTTGCCTGGCTCAACATAGATATGCAGGGTGACCTTGCGCCCGCTCATCGTTGTGAACGCGCCTTCCCCACGTGCCAGGTCACCGCCCACCAGGGCAAACAGGTAACAGGGCTTTGGGTGCGGGTCTTTCCAGAACGCGAAATGGCGGCCATTGTCCAGGTCGCCGCTCTCTACCATATTGCCGTTGGACAACATCACAGGCACATCTGCCTTGTCGGCCTCAATGCGGACGCTATAGACAGACATTACATCGGGACGGTCAGGGAAAAAAGTGATACGGCGAAACCCTTCCGCCTCGCACTGGGTACAATAGACATTCTTGGTGCGGTACAGGCCAGACAGAGCCTTGTTGGCTTCAGGATTACAGACCGCCTCAATTTCAAGGGTAAAGGGCTTTTGCGGCACATTCTTTAGAACCAGCCTTTTGCCATCAAGATCATAGTCTTCCTCGTCAACCTCACTGTTATCAATCAGCACATGAACCAGTTCCAGCAGTTCGCCGTCAAGGTGAAGCTGCGTTGCGGCCTTGGCTTCAGGATTGGGACGCACAGCCAGGGTCGAGACCACAACCGTCTTTTCCGGATGCAGGTCAAACTCAAGGTCGACTGTATCAACCAGGAAAGGCGGCGGTGTATAGTCCTTGAGAAAAATTTCTTTTGGCTTGATATTGGTGTCTGGCTTGTTCATTGGGGCGGCCTCTTCCTGGTTCAGCAAATCGCGCATTGCGACAGGTCAATTGTCTTTACCCCCTGTTTAGGGAGTTCCAGACCAATTGCCAAGCAGAATAGCTTTTCCTGAACAGGTTTTGCCTGCTGTCATGACAGCCAATAACCCATCCCTCAATGACAAGGGATGGGCTGTTGGTTCACAATACAACATATGGTGGTGGTTTAATATCTTCTTTTTCTGGTCCGTGACCTTTTGCGCAGGCGGCGCACATACCGCCGCTTCCAGACAGCCTTGCACGGGCGTGCAACCACTGTGCAACTGTCTTCCCCTGCATCGCGGGAACAATGCTCAATCTTGTCGACGGCCTTCTGGTAACTGCCCCAGTCGGTGCCGTATTCCATCGTTGTGAAGGCCATCCAACTGCGGCGGGCTTCCTTCAGAGCAATCTTTCGCGTTGCTCCGCTACCCTTGCCTGTATGACTATGCCTGACTATACAGGAACGACCACCCTTGTGGGCAATATCGTGAAGGGTTGTTGCCAACCCTGTATCCCCTGCAAGGGCAACAGATGTATCTATTAACAGAAAATTACCCAATATGATAAAGCTGTAAATGACCAAACCCGATATGATACGCATAATACAAAAAATTCCTGTCTGGAAAAATGCCTCCATTCCCCCAGCCCCTAAACATTCACTATAAAGAGATAACAGTACTTACTAAAACATAGTAAGAACAATAAAAGAGCCTTTCTATACTATACAGGATAAACTGCCCTAAAAAAAGCGTGTTTGATGATAACACAGGCTGTTTTGTGTTATATGTGCCCTACAGGTAACATCCGTATTTATACAGGACTATAGATGACCACACCGAACCGAAAACTTTGCGTTGCCCCTATGATGGACTGGACTGACAGGCATTGCCGCTATTTCTTGCGTCTTATCAGTCCCGATGCCTTCCTGTTTACAGAAATGGTGACCCCCAGGGCGATACTGTTTGGCGACAAGGAAAAACTTCTTGGCTTTAGCACAGAAGAACACCCGATTGCTGTCCAGCTCGGTGGTTCCGACCCTTCAGAACTGGCGCAGGCCGCCCGCATCTGTGAGGATTTTGGCTATGACGAGATTAACCTGAATGTCGGCTGCCCCTCTGACAGGGTCAAGTCAGGGATGTTCGGGGCCTGTATGATGGCAAAGCCACAACTTGTGGGGGAGTGTATCGCAGCTATGGCGGAAGCTGTAGACATTCCTGTCACCGTAAAGTGCCGGATCGGGATTGACGACCAGGACAGCGAAGAAGATTTCAGCCGCTTTATAGAGCAGGTCGCAGCAGCAGGCTGCAATGTGTTCTATGTCCATGCCCGCAAGGCCTGGCTCAAGGGTCTTAGCCCGAAACAGAACAGGACTGTCCCACCGCTGGATCATGACAGGGTGCACCGCCTGAAAAAATCTCGCCCTGACCTGGAAATCATTACAAATGGCGGGATAGACAGTGTGGATGGGGCGCGCCAGCACCTAAAGAAGACTGACGGCATCATGCTGGGACGCGCGGCCTACCATAACCCATGGATTCTTGCAGACCTGCAACAGCTCTGTTTTCCAGAAAAAAATATCCAGCAAAACCGTGAAGATGTCCTAAAAAAAATGCTGCCTTACGCAAGGGACTATCTTTTACGACAGCCTCTTGCACAAGCCAGCAAAGAGATAAAAAACAAAAAGGGAGACAAGCACAAACATCGGCTTCATTCCATCACCCAGCATATTATGGGATTATATGCCGGTCAATCAGGTGCACGCGCATTCCGCCGCTACCTGAGCGAAGAAGCCACCCGACCCAACGCCCCGGTTGAGGTGCTGGAACGGATATATTATGACATACTGGCCAGGGAACTGCCGCATTAAGAGTTCCTGACCAACTGCCAATCAGTTAACTTTTGTCCAGGGATTATTGCTGTCATACTGGATGCCCTGAACCATAGTCATTCTTTTCGGACCTGAATCCATCGCTGTTGCAACATAAGCAAAGCCAAGGGAAAGCGCAAAAACAGCAGCTCCCAGACGGATACAACGACCTTCAAGCCTGCATTTTTTAAAAAATTCCATATCAAACACTCCTTTATTTAAATTCTGAATAAAGAGAGACATATAGCTGTCTGCCTAAACGATAACAGCTATCTGTTAAAGTGAACCGGTTTTCAGTCCTGACATAGCCTCTACCCAATCACCAACGAAAACATACGAACCAGTCTGGTTATTCGCTGACAAATAAAATATAGCATATTATGTCGCACCCCGCAAGAAAAAATGCGACAAAATGTCATACGTGTTAATATTTTATAAAAACAAGCCCTCAAAAAAAGAACCAAAAACATAAATCCAGACGAAACAAAACCCCGAACCCTTACCAAGAAGATAAAAATTCGGGGTTATGAAGTTTTTTGTGTCGGCAACAGCCCAGTTGCAAGTCCAAAGGAATTAGAAACTGGAATACAAACCTTAAAGACACAAAATGCCTTTAAACTATTCAGGCATTACATTTTCTGCCTGAGGACCTTTTTGGCCATCAACGACATCCATAGTAACTTTTTGCCCTTCTACGAGGGTTTTACGGCCTTCGCCCTGAATTGCACTATAGTGAACAAAAACATCTGTTCCACCATCGCGCTCAACAAAACCAAAACCTTTTTCATCATTGAACCACTTTACGGTTCCTTCAACTTGTGTAGCCATCTTTTTCTCTTAATATAAAAAACCAGCAATAAAGCCAGTATTACTGCCAAAACCCCCACCTTAACTACAAAAATTCTATAGAAAAATGAAGTCGTTAAATTTGCTCAATGCCTCCAGATATAAAACCTTGGTATCGTGAACAATTGCTAAATGTGTTGCAGAAGCCAATAAGCCCCTACTCAATTACTTAAGCCTTTCCGACTAACAGTCGCAAAAACTAAAATAACAGATTTCACATATCTATACATTGCATACTTTTAAAGACTTCCCAACATAAAACATGCCCAAGGTCAAAAATAAATTAACAAAATAAGTTTTGCCGCTGGGGCAGACTAAAAATCACAAGAAAAAACAGCCTGTTATGCTCTAGCAAGGGTGGTGCAATGTGCAAAAACGTCACAGAGAACAACCTGTCACCGAGCAGAACAAAAATCTTGGTGTCCAGATGCGTTATTCTCTATGCAGATCATAACAAACAAGTCATTACTTGAAAACGTGACAGTAAACTAAGAAACACTCCCATAACAACTACACCTTGACCAAGACACCGGATTCTTGTAAAAATTCTTCAGTATGCTACAAGCTAACGAACAGGGACACCGTTCCCTGACACCTTCCTAACTCTGACTGCCACTGAAAAACCGATCTCCATGCTGACACTTCTCTTTTTCCTGCTGTTGGGCGGGCTTCTCGCAGGCCTCGTCGCAGGACTGTTTGGAGTTGGCGGCGGTACAGTCAGCGTACCTGTCCTCGTTGCCCTGTTTACCTTTCTGGGCTACAACGACACCATAATCCTCAAGCTGGCCATCGGGACATCACTGGCCATCCTCCTCCCGACCGCCGCCATTTCCTTTGCTGGCCACTGGAAACGGGGCGCAGTCCAGGAAAATTTGCTGAAAAAGCTGTTTTTACCTGTTTTGTGCGGCGTTGTACTTGGCAGCTGGCTGGCTTCCTTTCTCGCCCCTGCCTACCTGAAGACAATATTTACCCTGGTCACCATTATATTTGGCCTAAAATTTCTGTCTGGATACAAAGCCAGGAAAGACGCAACAGCAACTCCTCGCCCCCTCACCGTCCCTATCGCAAGCGTGACAGGCACATCTATAGGTACTCTCTCTGTCCTGATGGGCATTGGCGGCGGCCTGTTTGGCAACATGCTGTTTACCCTGCTGGGTCATGATATCCGCCATTCGGTTGCCACCTCTTCAGGCCTGGGCATCCTGGTTGGCTTGACAGGTGTTATCGGCTTCATGCTTGCCGGCCAGGCCGCAACAGTGCAAGACACCCTGCCCCCCTTTTCTGTCGGCTATGTCTCCCTTATTGGTGCAGCTCTGATGATCCCCGCATCTGCCCTCACGACCCCTGTGGGGGTTAGACTTGCCCACACCCTGCCGCCGCGCAGGTTGGAGCAGGCCTTCGGCATGTATCTTGTTCTCGTTGGACTTTACATCCTTTCCTAAATTTGGCTCTATTCTTATCTTAATTTTTGGACATGACCTGAACAAATGTAGCATCAGACGCAATCCTGGCTAAAAATTGGCTAAAATCCTGACAAACCCCTGACATTTTCCCTTATAATAGTATAGGCTTGGCCTTATGATAAAACACAGCCATAACAACCCTGCTGCCATACTGGATGAACGCTCAACGCATATTTTCCGCACGATTGTGGACAGTTACCTTGAAACAGGCATTCCTGTCGGTTCGCGCAACATCTCCCGCGACCTTCCCATAAAGCTGTCCCCAGCCTCTGTCCGCAATGTAATGTCAGACCTGGAAGACCTCGGGCTGATTGTTGCCCCCCACACCTCCGCAGGGCGGATGCCTACTGACCTGGGGCTGCGCATGTTTGTTGATGGCCTGCTGGAAGTCGGGCAATTGCCCAGCCAGGAGGAAGAACAGATCCGCCGCCAGATTGGCAAGGATATTGGCAACCAGCCTGTGGAAGATGTCCTTGAACGTGCTTCCGACATGCTGTCAGGCCTTTCCAGTTGCGCCGGCGTTGTGCTGGCCGACAAGCAAATCTCGACCATAAGACAGATTGAGTTTGTCCAGCTTGAGCCTGGCCGCGCCCTCGTTGTCATGGTTGGGGAAGATGGCACTGTGGAAAACCGCATCATGGATGTGCCGCCTGGCCTGACCCGTTCTGACCTGGAAAAGGCAACCAACTATCTCAATGCAACAATCGCTGGCAAGAACTTGCGCCAGGCCATTGCCGTCATTGAGGATGAAATTGAGCAACGCAACAGGGAGCTGAACAGCCTGAGCAACACCCTGATTGAGAAAGGAATCGCCCTTTGGTCAGGAGACCTTGATGGCCAAAAAAGCTTGATTGTGCGCGGCCGCGCCAACCTGCTGGGGAAAGACAGCCTGGAAGAGACCGAATCACTGGAAAAAATCCAAAGGCTGTTTGCAGATATGGAAAGCAAGAATGACCTGATCCAGCTCCTTGGCAATACAGAAAAGGCTGAAGGGATGCGTATCTTTATCGGTTCTGAAAACCAACTATTTTCCCTGTCAGGCTCTTCCATGATTATTGCCCCGTTCCAGGATCAGTCCAGTAAGGTCGTTGGTGTCCTCGGTATTATTGGCCCAACACGGCTCAACTATGCCAAAATTATCCCCATGGTTGACTATACAGCAAAGCTGATGGGGAAATTACTTCCATAGCTGCAAAAACAAGCTTGAAAGTTTGTCATATATAAACCATATGTTACCTGCTATTGTCTGGCACGGATTTATCTGCCCCGTTTCAGCGCAGATAGCCCCACACTTTATTATTTATATATCCCATGAACCATCGCAGGGAGTGAAATTTCTCACCAATGACAAACGGCAAAAAAAAACCAACCAGCAAATCCTATCAGGGATCCCTCGACAATGCTGAAAGCGAGCTTGATGATTCGGTCTATGAGAGTGAAGGCGAAGAAGAAATCATGCTTGATGCCTTTGGAGAGCCTGTAGAGTTTGACGAGGACGATTATGGTGAAGATGCCCTTTCCAGTGCGTCGGCTCGCTCTAATGCTGTGCCTGACGAAACATCCCAGGAAGAGCAGCTTGACGATGTTATTGTCAAGCTCAACGAGGAAAACAAGCAGCTCAAGGACAAGCTGATGCGCACCATAGCGGATATGGAAAATTTGCGTCAGCGCACCAAGCGTGAAAAGGCTGATACTGCCAAATATGCCGTCAGCAAGTTTGCTGGTGACATTTTGGGAGTCTCCGACAACCTGCACCGCGCCTTTGAGCATGTCGAGACTGAAAAGCTGGCAGATAACCCCGATCTCAAAACCCTGTATGAAGGGGTTGAGATGACAGAACGCGAACTTGAAAAGGTTCTGGAACGTCACGGCATTACCAGGCTCTCTCCAAAGGGCGAGCGTTTCGACCCCAACCTGCACCAGGCCATGTTCAAGATCCCGAACCCTGATGTTGCTGAAGGCACGGTGCTCCAGGTGATCCAGGCTGGCTACGTCATTGGCGACCGCCTGTTGCGCTCTGCAATGGTTGGCGTATCAACGGGCGGCCCAAAAGCCGAGAAAGCAGTATCGTCTGAAGCTGATGCCAAGCCTGATACCAATGAGACCCAAGGCACGGAAGCAACCAAGGAAGCGGATAATGGCGGAGAACAGGGTGAAGGATAACCCTTTAAATTTCTCACCCATTCCCACTCTTATAAAGTGGTGACAAGCCCTGCTTTCTTTGCTAGGACAGGCATAATATTAATTGTTGACTAAAACAGTCTGGAATCAGGGCTGATTTAGGAATTTGAAGGAAGGCAAGACATATGGCCAAAGTAGACGAAGAAAAATTTGTTGTCAGTTTTGATGATGAAAAGATAAGCTGTAAACGCCCTGATGGTGTGACTGAAAGCGTGACATGGGACGACCTTCAATCTGTCACAGTCGAAGCCACACATGCTGGCGGCGATGCTGCCGCCTATATCTGGATCTTGTGGGGCAAGGATCGGGCGACTGGCTGCGTTTTCCCTGGCGGTGCCAAGGGGGTATCAGAAATCCAGAAAAAATTACGCAGCACCCTGGAAAACTGGCACCAGAAACAACTGGTCGATGCCCAAACCTCGACTGAAAACAGCACCTATACCCTGTGGCACAAGGAAGTTCTTCCTGAACGCAAAAAACTAAACAGCTAATCCCTCTTGGGAAGAGTGATATAAGGTCTTAGGACACCCTCAAAAATAGATGCTTCAGATAGCGCAGGCATTTTGTTTGTCAGTTAGGTCAAAAAGGGGCGTATAGCAAGCTATACAAGCATTTTTGAAACGACACTGACGAGCAAAAGAACAAGCTAAATGATTCGGTTATTTGTGCGGGTGTCCTTAGCAATAGTTTGGACAGTTTCATGCTGCTATAGTCCCGTAGTTACACAGCTTCTTGAATTCAGGTTGTGATTTAATGGAGTTCAACTCAAAACCTAACATGGAAGAAAAGGTT